>JAEKKH010000023.1 GCA_019510465.1 Burkholderiales bacterium | reverse complement strand
TCCGTTGTATGACCAGGCGGTGGCGGTGGTGCTGCAGAACAAGCGGGCGTCGATCTCGCTGGTGCAGCGCCACCTGCGCATCGGCTACAACCGCGCGGCGCGGCTGCTCGAGCAGATGGAGCAGTCGGGGCTGGTGTCCAGCATGTCGGGCTCCGGCAACCGCGAGATCCTGCTGCCCAAGAGAGACGAGTAGCCCGGCTGCTCGTCGGCGAAAGAACCCGATGACCGTTTCCCGATGTGCCCGCACCACGCTGCTCGCGGCGTTCGCCTTCAGCAGCGCCACTGCGTTCGCCACGGCCACCGACGAACTGCGCGACTTCGTCCGGACCGTGAAGTCCGGCAAGTCCACGTTCACGCAGACCGTGACCGCGCCCAACGGCAGGCAGAAGGTCTCCAACGGCAGCTTCGAGTTCGCGCGCCCGAACCGCTTCCGCTTCGTCTACGAGAAGCCCTACGCGCAGACGGTGGTGGGCGACGGCACGAAGGTCTGGATCTACGACCCCGACCTGAACCAGGCCTCCTCGCGCAAGACGGGCGACGCGCTGGCCAACACGCCGGCGGCGCTGATCGTGTCCAACGACATCGACAAGGTCTTCACGCTCGCCGACCAGCCGTCGAAGGACGGCATCGACTGGGTGCTCGCCACGCCCCGGCAGGCCGAGGGCACCGTGCGCGCGCTGCGCATCGGCTTCAGGGCCCACGCGCTCGCGCAGCTGCAGATCGACGACAGCTTCGGCCAGAAGTCGATGATCGTGTTCAACGGCTTCGAGCCGAACGCGAAGCTGGCCGCCGATACGTTCGTGTTCGTGCCGCCGAAGGGGGCGGACGTCTCCGAGCAATAGGGTCGTGCTTCACCGGCGGGTCAAACGACCCGCCCTGTGCGGACGGACCCGAGGGTAGGCCCGTCTGACTCGCCGTTCGCGTGCGATCCGAGGGCCCCAAGAAAACGGCCGCGGCGGTTGCCCGCGGCGGCCTTCGAACCCTTCGAGGAAATCGTCCGGAGTCCTGGCGCGGTGAGGACGCGCCGACCTTCGCCCCGGATCAACGCATCAGTGGACGGGCTCGTCCATCAGGCCCATGTCGGGGGCCGTCATCATCTGCTCGATGTCCATCAGGATCAGCATGCGCGCGGCGTCGCCGCTCTTGATCGTGCCCAGGCCCGTGATGTAGGCCGCGTCGATCGCGCCGTTGAATTCCGGCGCCGGCTTGATCTGCTCGCCGCCGAGCTCCAGCACGTCGGAGACCGAGTCCACCACCATGCCCACCGTGCGGTTGGCGATGTTGAGGATGATCACGACGGTGAAGCTGTTGTACTGGACGTCCGCCAGGCCGAAGCGCACGCGCATGTCGACGATCGGGACGATCACGCCGCGCAGGTTCACGACGCCCTTGATGAAGTCGGCGGTGTTGGCGATGCGGGTCGGGTTCTCGTAGCCGCGGATCTCTTGCACCTTCAGGATGTCGATGCCGTACTCCTCGGCGCCGAGCTTGAAGGACAGGTACTCGCGCGCGCCCTGCGCGGCCGTGGCGGCCGCCTGCGCGACGTTGCGGTTTTCGGTGGCGGTGATGGCGCTCATGGGCGGGGTGCTCCTTGCAACGGATCGGGTGCACGCGGGCCGGGCCGCGTCCTTGCCATGCAGTGTGGGGCCGGCCCGGCCCGCCGAATGCCTGAAAAGACCGCCGCCGCCGGGCCAATTCCACGGATGCGCCGCCGGCGTACGGCCCGGCGGCGGGCGCTGTAGGATCGACGTCTTCCATGGCCGACCTCTTCTCCACGAAACCCGTCCCGCCGCTGGCCGAACTGATGCGGCCGCAGGTGCTGGCCGACGTCGTCGGCCAGCAGCACCTGCTGGGCCCCGGCAAGCCGCTGCGGCTGGCGTTCGAATCGCGCAAGCTGCACTCGTTCATCCTGTGGGGGCCGCCCGGCGTGGGCAAGACGACGCTGGGCCGGCTGGCGGCCAAGGTCACCAACAGCCACTTCATCGCGATCTCGGCCGTGCTGGCCGGCATCAAGGACATCCGCGCCGCCATCGACGAGGCGCAGGACAGGCTCGATCGCGAGGGCCGGCAGACGGTCGTCTTCGTCGACGAGATCCACTCGTTCAACAAGACGCAACAGGACGCGCTCCTGCCGCACGTCGAGTCGGGCCTGCTCACGCTGATCGGCGGCACCACCGAGCACCCGGGCATGCAGGTGACCAACGCGCTGCTGTCGCGCGCCCAGGTCTACAGCCTGCAGCCGCTGCAGCAGGCCGACTTCAACGAGCTCTACGAGCGCGCGCGGCCGCACCTGCCTGCCGTGACGGTGACGCCCGACGCGCTCGCGCTGCTGGGCGGCTATGCCGACGGCGACGGACGGCGCTTCCTCAACCTGCTCGAGCAGGTCGCCAACGCGGCCGGTGGCGCGAGCCTCGCGACGGTGGACGACACCTTCGCGAAGTCGGCCACCAGCCCGTCGCTGCGGCGCGCCGACAAGAGCGGCGACGCCTACTACGAGCAGATCTCGGCGTTCCACAAGTCGGTCCGCGGCTCGCAGCCCGATGCCGCGCTGTACTGGCTGGCGCGCATGGTCGACGGGGGGGTCGACCCGCGCCAGGTCACGCGGCGCATGATCGCCATCGCCAGCGAGGACATCGGCAACGCCGACCCGCGCGCGCTGCAGCTGGCCATGAACGCCGCCGAGGCGGTCGACCGGCTGGGGCTGCCCGAATGCGAGCTGGCGCTGGCGCAGGCCACCACCTACCTGGCGGCGGCGCCCAAGTCCAACGCGTCCTACCTCGCATGGAAGCAGGCCAAGGAGTTCGTCCAGCGCGACGGCACCCGCGCGGTGCCGATCCACCTGCGCAACGCGCCCAGCAAGCTGATGAAGCAGATGGGCTACGGGGCCGAGTATCGCTACGCGCACGACGAGCCCGACGCCTATGCCGCCGGCGCACGGTGGTTCCCCGACGACGTGCCGGCCCAGCGGTGGTATCACCCCGTGCCGCGCGGCATGGAGATCCGGATCGGCGAAAAGCTCGCTGCGCTGCGGGCGCTCGACGACGAGCAGGGCGACGCGGCCTGAGCAGGTGCGCGGCGCAGGGCCGGCACCGCGGCGGGGCCGAGCGCACCGCCGCAAGGCGCGCGCGCCGCGGCGTATCGGCGCCGCGCAACAGAGTATCGACATGGGCGGAGGCGCGCGCGCCCGGCAGCGCGTCACGCCCGCGTGCGCGGGGCCGGCGCGGGCCGAACGCATGAATCGTGCGAATCACGCGCCGCAACGAACAATGCTCCGTCTTTGCCGTTCTCAATGGTGCGTCGTTCGGTTTCTCGCGGGTAAGTCCGTCCGCTCTCGCTGCGGGGCGCTCCTAGAATCCCGCACAGCGTGAAGAGCTTGCAGGCGCTCAGTCACCGGCGCGCCACGGGCGGTCGCGGGTGGCCGGGTTCTTGCAAGGTCGATGCGTGCCGCATGCGGGTATTGCCCGTGGCGGCCTGCCTGCGGCAAGTCGATGCTGAAGGCACGAGCAAGCCGCACGCCGTTGGAGCGGCGTCGCGGCGGTGGGAACCAGGAGACCCCCTGATGGATATCTTTCTGCAGCAGATGATCAACGGTCTGGTGCTCGGGAGCATGTATGCGCTCGTGGCACTGGGCTACACCATGGTTTACGGCATCGTCAACCTCATCAACTTCGCCCACGGCGAAGTGTTGATGGTGGGCGCCCTCACCAGCTGGTCGGTGACCGTGTGGCTGGGGCCGCACAACCTGCCCGGGTGGCTGCTGCTGCTGATCGCGCTCCTGTGCGCGGTGGTGGTCTGCTCGATCCTGAACTTCACGATCGAGAAGGTGGCCTACCGGCCGCTGCGCAACGCGCCGCGCCTCGCACCGCTGATCACCGCGATGGGCATGAGCCTGCTGCTGCAGACGCTGGCCATGATCATCTGGAAGCCGAACTACAAGTCGTACCCGACGCTGCTGCCGCGCGATCCGATCTTCATCGGCGGCGCGGTCACCAACTTCACGCAGATCGCGATCCTCGTCGTGACGGCGGTGACGCTCGGCGGGCTGATGTGGCTCGTCAACAAGACCCGCCTCGGCCGCGCGATGCGTGCCACGGCGGAGAACCCGCGCGTGGCCGCGCTGATGGGCGTGCGTCCCGACAACGTCATCTCCGCGACCTTCGTCATCGGCGCCGCGCTGGCCGCGCTGGCCGGCGTGATGTGGGCCTCCAACTACGGCTCGGTGCAGCACACCATGGGCTTCCTGCCGGGCCTGAAGGCGTTCACGGCGGCCGTCTTCGGCGGCATCGGCAACCTCGCCGGCGCGATGGTCGGCGGCATCCTGCTGGGCGTCATCGAGGCGCTGGGCGCCGGCTACATCGGCGACCTCACCGGCGGCGTGCTGGGCTCGAACTACCAGGACATCTTCGCGTTCATCGTGCTGATCATCGTGCTGACGCTGCGTCCGAAGGGCCTGCTCGGCGAACGCGTGGCGGATCGCGCCTGAGGCCCGGGACGTTTCAAGGAACAACACCGATGAACAACAAGCTCGTCCTCTACGTCCTCGGCGCGATCGTGCTGCTGGTGCTGCCGCACTTCGCGCAGCACTTCGGCGACGCCTGGGTGCGCATCCTGTGCAACGCGCTGCTGTACATGATGCTGGCGCTCGGCCTGAACATCGTCGTCGGCTACGCCGGCCTGCTGGACCTCGGCTACATCGCGTTCTACGCGGTGGGTGCCTATTCGTTCGGCCTGCTGGCGTCGCCGCACATGACCGACACCTTCGACTGGTTCAAGAACACGTTCCAGCACGGCCTGCACGCACCCATCTGGCTCGTGCTGCCGATCGGCGCGGCGGTGGCCGGCACCTTCGGCATGCTGCTGGGCGCGCCCACGTTGCGGCTGCGCGGCGACTATCTCGCCATCGTCACGCTCGGCTTCGGCGAGATCATCCGCGTGTTCCTGAACAACCTCGACGCGCCGGTCAACATCACCAACGGCCCCAAGGGCATCGACACCATCGACTCGATCAAGATCGTGGGCTTCGACTTCGGCAAGGACCACACCTTCGCCGGCATCGAGTTCCACCGCGTCGTGATGCCGTCCTACTACCTGTTCCTGCTGCTGGTGATCGCCTCCGTGCTGATCTGCTACCGGCTGGAGCGCTCGCGCATCGGCCGCGCCTGGATGGCCATCCGCGAGGACGAGATCGCCGCCAAGGCGATGGGCATCAACACCCGCAACCTGAAGCTGCTGGCGTTCGGCATGGGCGCCACGTTCGGCGGCCTGTCCGGCGTGCTGTTCTCGACGCTGCAGGGCTTCATCTCGCCCGAGTCGTTCTCGCTGCAGGAATCCATCATCGTCGTGGCGATGGTGGTGGTGGGCGGCATCGGCCACATCCCGGGCGTGCTCGTCGGCGCGCTGCTGCTGTCGGCGCTGCCCGAGGTGCTGCGCTACGTGGGCGACCCGCTGCGCAACCTGACCGGCGGCCGCATCGACGCGGCCATCCTGCGCCAGTTGCTGGTGGCGCTGGCGATGATCGTCATCATGCTCCTGCGCCCGCGCGGCCTGTGGCCGTCGCCCGAGCACGGCAAGGCCGCGCCGAACGCCGTTCCTGCCAAATGAGCACGAGAGGGATCACCGCACCATGAGCAACGCAGTTCTCCAGGTCAATGGCGTGTCCAAGCGCTTCGGCGGCCTGCAGGCCTTGTCCGATGTCGGCATCACCATCGAGCCCGGCCAGGTCTACGGCCTGATCGGGCCCAACGGCGCCGGCAAGACCACCTTCTTCAACGTCATCACCGGCCTGTACACGCCCGACGGCGGCACGTTCATGCTGGGCGGCGCTCCGTACCAGCCCACCGCGGTGCACCAGGTCGCCAAGACGGGCATCGCGCGCACCTTCCAGAACATCCGGCTGTTCGCCGAGATGACGGCCATCGAGAACGTGATGGTCGGCCGCCACGTGCGCACGCACTCGGGCCTGATCGGCGCCATCTTCCGCACGCCGAAGTTCAAGGTCGAGGAAGCCGCGATCCGGGCGCGCTCGCAGGAGCTGCTCGACTACGTCGGCATCGGCCGCTTCACCGACTACAAGGCGCGCACGCTGTCCTACGGCGACCAGCGCCGCCTCGAGATCGCCCGCGCGCTGGCCACCGACCCGAAGCTGATTGCACTCGACGAGCCCGCCGCCGGCATGAACGCCACCGAGAAGGTGGTGCTGCGCGAGCTGATCGACCGCATCCGCAAGGACGGCCGCACCATCCTGCTGATCGAGCACGACGTCAAGCTGGTGATGGGCCTGTGCGACCGCGTGACCGTGCTGG
>JAEKKH010000420.1 GCA_019510465.1 Burkholderiales bacterium | reverse complement strand
CGAAGAACACGATCGTGCCGCCCCAGGCGACCGGCACCGGCAGCTTCCAGGCGTGGCGCACCACGAAGAAGGTCAGGCCGGTGGTGATCAGCATCGTCACCGTCACCGCGATGCCGTAGGCCGAGGCCATCGCCGCCGAGCTGCCGAAGCCGATGGCCGCCGCCATCACGGCCGCCAGCAGCGTCCAGTTGACCTTGGGCAGGTAGATCTGCCCGGCCTCGTGCTCCGAGGTGAAGACCACCTGCATGCGCGGCAGCAGGCCGAGCTGGATCGCCTGCCGCGTCATCGAGAACGCGCCCGAGATCACGGCCTGCGACGCGATCACCGTGGCCATCGTCGCCAGCACCACGACGGGGATCAGCCACGCCTGCGGAAACAGGTGGAAGAACGGGTTGTCCAGGGCCTTCGGATCGCGCAGCAGCAGCGCCGCCTGGCCCAGGTAGTTGAGCGTCAGCGCGGGCAGCACCAGCCCCAGCCAGGCCAGCTGGATCGGGCGGCGGCCGAAATGGCCCATGTCGGCGTACAACGCCTCCGCGCCGGTCAGCGCCAGCACGATCGCGCCGACGGCCGCGAAGACCAGCGGGCCGCGCTCGACCAGGAAGCGGATCGCGTACAGCGGGTTGAACGCGTGGAGGACGGCCGGCGCCTGGACGATCTGCTGCACGCCGGTGACGGCGAGCATGACGAACCACAGCGTGATGATGGGGCCGAACAGCTTGCCGACCACCGACGTCCCCTTGCGCTGGACGAGGAACAACGCGATCAGCACGCCGATGGCCAGCGGCAGCACGTAGCGCTTGAGGCCCGGTTCGACGACTTCCAGGCCCTCGACCGCGCTCAGGACCGACATCGCCGGCGTGATCACGCTGTCCCCGTAGAACAGGGCCGCGCCGAACAGGCCGAACAGCAGCAGCATGGCCGGGCGCCGGGCGCCGCCGTCCGTGGCCTGCATGGCCAGCGCCGTGAGCGCCATGATGCCGCCCTCGCCGCGGTTGTCGGCGCGCAGGATCAGCAGCACGTACTTGAGCGTGACCACCATCATCAGCGCCCAGAAGATCGTGGAGGCGCAGCCGATGAGGTGCGGCGCGTCGAGCGGCACGCCACCCTCGGGGCCGAACACGGTCGACATCGTGTACAGCGGGCTGGTGCCGATGTCGCCGTAGACGACGCCGATGGCGCCGAGGGTCAAGGGCAGGAGGGCCTTCCTGCGATGGGCGGTATCCATGGGTGCGGGAGTTGTCGAGAGTCCGGCAGTGTCGCCGCGGGCGCATAAAAAGTGCGTAAAGAGGGTCGTCCCATTGCCGTCGACCCATGCGTCCGTGGAATGGGTGCGATGACAATTGAACGTTGGATCTGTCTCAGGGAATGACCCTAGCACCGGAGAACGATCATGCTGCTGACCGCCCAACGCGCCGAACTGAACCTTGCCGACGACGAAGTCGCCCGCCTGACCGACGCCTGCGACTCGCGCCTGGAAGTGACCCAGGGCTTCGTCTGGGTGACCGTGGAAGGCGATCGCAACGACGTCGTCCTGGCCCCCGGCGAATCCTTCCTGATCGACTCGCGCGACATCGTCACCGTCAGCGCCATCCGCGGCGCGGCGGCGCTGAGGGTCCGCGCCGACGTCGGCGCCGGCCGCTGCCGCACGCCCGCCGAGCGCGCCGGCGCGCGTCCGAACCGCCTGCAGCAGATGCTGGCGAGCATCTCGCTGAGTTCGGTCGCCGTCGCCTGAACCCTGGATTCGTCCGCCGCGAAGCCTTACCCCCCCGGGTACGGCCCCGGGTGGCGAACCGATGATTGCAGCGTCAGGGATCCGGAGGAATATTTCCTCCATTCACGACATGCAACAAGATGCACCTTCGCATACTGGCTCCCGCGCCGGGCCCCTCCTCCGGCGATGGAGACATCGAACGTGCAACGCAAGTGGCTGAGAAGCCTCACCCTCCTGGCCTGGGCCGCGTGCAGCCTGGCCCATGCCGACATCCTCGTCGGCCAGACCGCCGACTTCAGCGGCCCCGTCGCCGCCGGCGTCAAGGAAACCGCGGCGGGCGCCAAGCTCTGGATCGACCATGTCAATGCCGCTGGCGGCATCAACGGCGAGCAGGTGAAGGTCGTCACGATGGACGACAAGTTCGAGCCGGCGCTGGCCGCGGCCAATGCGCGCGAGCTGATCACGAAGAACAAGGTGATCGCGCTGTTCCTCACGCGCGGCACGCCGCACAACCAGGCCATCGCGCCGCTGCTGT
>JAEKKH010000022.1 GCA_019510465.1 Burkholderiales bacterium | reverse complement strand
TACTTGCCCTTGAGCAGGCGCACGATGCCGTCGATCTCGTCGTCGCCGTCGTTGATGCCGTCCAGCAGCGTCCACTGGTACTGGATGGGGTATCCGGTGGCGCGGGCGTAGCGCTCGCCCTCCTCCACGAGTTCCTCGGGCGACATGCGCGGCGCGCGCGGGAGCAGCTCGCGGCGCAGCGCGTCCTTGGTCGAATGCAGCGACAGCGCCAGCGCCGGCTTGACCGGCCCCCGCGGCAGGCGCTCGAACACGCGCGGGTCGCCGACGGTGGAAAAGACGAGGTTCTTGTGGCCGATGCCACCCAGCGTGCCGAGGAGGTCGATCGCCTCCATGACGTTGTCGAGGTTGTGCGCCGGCTCGCCCATGCCCATGAAGACGACCTTCCTGACCAGGCGCCTCGAGCGCGCGAGCGCCACCTGGGCGACGATCTCGGCGCTGCCCACCTGGCGCAGCAGGCCGTCGCGGCCGGTCATGCAGAACACGCAGCCGACGGCGCAGCCCACCTGCGTGGACACGCACAGCCCGTCGCGCGGCAACAGCACGCTCTCGACCGTCTGGCCGTCGACGAGGCCCACCAGCAGGCGCGCGGAGCCGTCCTCGCCCGGATGCTCGGAGCGCAGCGTCGCCAGGCCGGCGAGTTCGGCGCTGAGCGCGGGCAGCGCGTCGCGCACGGCCAGCGGCATGAAATCGGACAGGCGCCGCTTGCCGGCGTCCTGCGGCTGCGCGTTGACCCACTGGCGCAGCACGCGTGCCTCGTGCTCGGGCGCGGCGCCTAGCGCGCGCAGGCGGAGTCGGAGGTCTTGGATGCGCATGGGCGGGACGGGCGAGCGGCGGGAGAAACCGCGATTTTCCGTCATCCCCGCCCGCGCGTCCCGCGCGCGTGACGCGCGGGCGTGCGAAAAGGCCGGCGTCGGTGCGCGGCCGATGCCGCGCGTGCCAGCGCGAACGCGAGCGACGCCCGCGTCAGTGCGACGGCCCGACCAGCGAGCGTTGCACCCAGCCGCTGTAGCTGGACGAATCCACCTGCACGAACCCGTTCTTCTGGTCGCCGCTGGCGATCAGCTCGTCGGTCTTGGACAGCGTGCCCAGCACCTTGCTGTCCTTGGAGGGGCCGGCGTAGATCTTCACGTTGGCGATGCGGGCCATGAGGATCTCGCCCGCCTTGGCCGGCGCGCCGGCGCGCGTGGAGTTGGCGGCGTTGACGTCGCCCGACTCGCTGTGCGTCTTGATCAGCGACGGGTTGTCGCGGATGGCCACGACGATGTGGTTCCAGTTGTCGAGCAGGCTGGCGGCGATGACCTTGCCCTCGGGCGTGTTGGTGTAGCCGTTGGCCGCGCCGAAGGCGGCGCCCGTCCAGCCCCAGCCGCCGATGTCGAAGTCGGTCTTGCTGGCCTTGCCCTCGGCGGAGGCCACCTGCAGGCTGGAACGCACGTCGGCGATCACGAGGCTCGTGGACGCCTCCTTGAACTTCAGGCCGCCGGCGACGCCGCCCAGGCCGAACTTGTTCAACAGGCCGCCCGCGAGCGCGCCGCCGACGCCGCCGGTGTTGTTGGCGGCGATCTGCACCGCCGGCGTCATCACGAAGTCGGCCGCCTGCATCTGGCCCTTGCCGACATTGGATTCGCCCCGCAGCTCGCCGCCCTCGGCGAGGGAGCGCTCCTGCTGGATGTTCTGCATCGCGATGCCGCGCTCGACGACGTCGAAGCAGCCCGATTGCTGCACCATCATGCGCAGCAGCTGCTCGGGCGAGCCGAGCTGGTAGGTGGAAAGGTAGCCCCAGCCGCCATGCGGCTCGGCCACGGCCATCACGCCCAGCTTGCGGCTGCACTTCTCGACGTTGGAGTCGGCGGCGTGCGCGGCACCGGCGCACAGCAGCAGGACGGCGGACACGACGGCCGAGGCCGCGGCGATTCTTCTCATGGGAACTTTCCTCCAGTGGGCGGACGTCCGCTTGCGGCGTCCTGAACGGTGCCCGAAATTGTGCCGCCCGCCCAGCACCGGGACACTCCCCCCGGAGGGGGATTTCGTGGGGATTGACGGATATGGTCGAGCACGAGCAACCATGGCGAGCGCCGCCTTGGTACTAACCCCGAGTTACATCGCAGCGGCGCTGGCGGCCGCGTTTTTTTGTACGCTTGCGGTTTGCCCTGCGCGGCCGCGCCTGCCTGCCCGTCCCTGCCCCGATCCATGCGTCCTTCCCTCGTCATCGACTCCGAGCGCGTCAAGCGCTGGACGATCGCCGTGCTCCTGGCGGGCCTGGCGCTGGCGATGCAATGGTCGGTCCGGCCGTGGGTCGGTAACAAGATCCCATTCCTGTTCTTCCTGCCGGCGATCGTCGCGATCGCCGCACGCTGCGGCCGGCCGGCGGGCTTCTTCGCGACGGGCGTCGGCTTCGCCAGCGCGGTGGTGTGGCTCGCGCCGACCGGGCGCTGGTGGGTGCTGGGCCCCACCGACGAACTGTCGCTGCTGATCTACCTGGTCCTGGGCGCGCTGCTGGCCACCGTCGGCGCGCGCCTGCGCATGACCAGCGCGCGCGCGTCGGCTGCGGAGCAGCGCCTGGTGCTGGCCGGCGAGGACACCGGCATCGGCATCTTCGACCTCGATCTCGCCACGCGAACGGTCTACCTCTCGCCGGCACTGGCCCTGCTGTGCCGCGTCGACACGCGCGACGGCGCCGTGCCGCTGGACGTCGTCATGGCGCGCATGCCGCCCGAGGTGGCGCGCGAGGCGCGCGGCGTCGTGGCGCGCAAGCTCTCCGAGCGCGCCGCCGGCTACGAGCGCGAAGTGCGGCTGAACCTGCCGGACGGCCGCGAGCGCTGGCTGATGCTGCGCGTGCACATCGTGTGGTCGGGCGAGCGCGCGACGCACCTGCGCGGCGCGTGCATCGACATCACCGAGCGGCGCGCGGTCGACGACCTGCTGGGACGCACCCAGGCCGAACTGGGCCAGCAGGTGGCCGACCTGCACCGGCTGCACGAGCTGACCAGCCGGCTGCTGGACACGCGCACCCTGACCGAGCAGCTGCACATGATCCTGGTGGCGGTGGCCGACTTCCACAACGCCCGCCGCGGCCTGCTGACGCTGTTCGACGCCGGCTCGGGCACGCTGGGCCTGGCCACCAGCATCGGGTTCACGCCGGACGCCGTGTCGCGGCTGATGCAGACGCGCGGCATCGACGGCGCCTGCGCGATCTGCTGCGCGCAGCGCGAACGCACGGTGGTCGAGGACATCGACGTCGACGGCGTCGACCCCGCGCTGCGCGCGCTCGCGAGCGAGGAAGGCTTCCGCGCCGTGCACGCGACGCCGCTGATCGGCCAGGACGGCGACGTGATCGGCGCGATCTCGATCCACCTCGACGCGCCGCACGTGCCCACCGAGCGCGAGCGCGCACTGGCCGACATCTGCGCGCGCAAGGGTGCCAACTTCATCGAGCGGGCGCGGGCGCACGCCGCCTACGAGGAGTCGCAGGGCCGCTTCCAGGCGGTGCTCGACGCCTCGGCGGTGCCGTTCGTCATCCTGTCGCCGGTGCGCGAGGACGCGAGCGGGCGCGTCGTCGACTTCGAGTGGACGTACGTCAACGCCGCGGCGGCCGACGCGCTCAACCGGCCGGCGCAGGCCTTCGAGGGCCGGCGCGTCCTGGACGTGCTGCCGCACCGCTGGGGCAGCAGCGACTCGTTCGCCCGCTACGTCGAGGTCGTCGACCAGGGCCGCACGCTCGATTTCGAGACCCGTGCGCACTACGACGGCCGCGAGCAGTGGTTCCGCTGCGTCGCCTCGCCGCTGCGCGGCGGCGTCGCCCTGTGGTTCCACGACATCACCACCCGCAAGAACGACGAGCGCCTGCTGCAGGAGGCCGACCGCCGCAAGGACGAGTTCCTGGCCACGCTGGCGCACGAGCTGCGCAACCCGCTCGCGCCGATCCGCCAGGCGGCGATGATCTCGCGCCTGCCGCAGGCCACCGAGGCGCAGAAGCGCTGGAGCCACGAGGTGATCGAGCGCCAGGTGCGCCACATGGCGCTGCTGCTGGACGACCTGCTGGACGTCTCGCGCATCACGCGCGGGCGGCTGGCGCTGCGCCGCAGCAGCAATGCGTTGCACGAGATGATCGAGGCGGCGGTGGAGACCGCACGCCCGCTGATCGACTCGCGCCACCACGCGCTGGAAGTGGTGCTGCCGCAGGCCGACATCGTGATGCAGGCCGACCCGCTGCGCGTCTCGCAGATCGTGGCCAACCTGCTGACCAACGCCGCCAAGTACACCGACCCGAACGGCCGCATCCGGCTGCTGGCCGCGCTCGACGCGGACGATGTCGTCATCGAGGTCAGCGACAACGGCATCGGCATCGCGCCCGAGTCCCTGCCCGCGGTCTTCGACATGTTCACGCAGCTGCGCGGCACCGGCGACCGCGCCAGCGGACTCGGGATCGGCCTGGCGCTGACCAAGGGCCTCGTCGAGCTGCACGGCGGCACGATCAGCGTGCGCAGCGAGGGCGGCGGCCGGGGCAGCGTGTTCACCGTGCGGCTGCCGCGCGGCGAATCGCCCGCGCACTCGCCGGCGCGTGGCGACGGCATGGAGCCGCGCGCGGCCTCGGCGCGCCGCATCCTGGTGGCCGACGACAACCGCGACGCCGCCGAGAGCCTGGCCGCGCTGCTGCAGCTCGAAGGCCACGAGGTCACGCTGGCCTACGACGGCGCCGACGCGCTGGCGGCCTACGAGCGCGTGCACCCGCAGGTCTGCCTGCTCGACATCGGCATGCCGCTGCGCACCGGCAACGAGGTCGCCGCGGAGATCCGCGCCCGCGGCGACGGCCCGGCGCCCACGCTGGTGGCCATCACCGGCTGGGGCCAGGACGCCGATCGCACGCAGGCGCTGGCCGCCGGCTTCGACCACCATCTGACCAAGCCGGTCGACCCCGCGCAGCTGCTGCGCCTGATCGGCGACGCGCACAGCGGCGCCCTGGCCAGCGCCTGAGCGCCTGAGCAGCCGGCGCGTCCGGCGCCCGCGCGGCGCCGCGTGTGGCAACGTGTCCGCGACGTGTCCGCGGCGACACCAAGCGGCTAAACCCGCGACATGCCCGCTGCGTCCAATGGCGCCTTGCAACAGCGTCGTTGCAGCTCGCCATTCCATTCAAAGGACCGCCATGGACGATCACGACAAGGGCCTCGCCCACGACCTCGACACCCTCGGACGCCGCCGCGTGCTGCTGGGCAGCGCCGGCCTCGCCGCCGCGACGTTGCTGAGCGCCTGGGGCTGCGGCGGCGGCAGCGACACCGCCAGCGATTCGACCAGCGCCTCGGGCTCCAGCGGTTCGAGCGGCTCCAGCGGCAGCGCGGGCACCTGCGCCGTGAGCGCCGAGGAGACCCAGGGCCCCTACCCCGCCGACGGTTCCAACACGATCGACGGCACGGTGTCGAACGCGCTGGCGCTGACGGGCATCGTGCGCTCGGACATCACCACGAGCTTCGGCAGCATGAGCGGCACCGCCGGCGGCGTGCCGGTCACGCTCGAGCTGACGCTGGTCAACGTGAACAGCAGCTGCGCCACGCTGGACGGCTACGCCATCTACGTCTGGCACTGCAGCCGCGAAGGCGTGTACTCGCTGTACGGGGCCACCGACCAGAACTGGCTGCGCGGCGTGCAGCCCACCGATGCCAGCGGCGTCGCCACGTTCACGACGATCTTCCCCGGCTGCTACTCGGGCCGCATGCCGCACATCCACATCGAGGTCTACCGCAGCGAGACGACCGCCACGTCGTACACCAACAAGCTCAAGACCACGCAGCTCGCGTTCCCGACCGGCATCTGCACGACGGTCTACGGCACCGCCTCGGGCTACTCCGCGAGCGTGGCCAACTTCGGCCAGATCAGCTTCGCGACCGACAACGTGTTCTCCGACGGCACGTCCACCGAGATGGCCACCGTCACCGGCAACGTGACCGACGGCTACACGGTGGCGCTGCAGATCGGCATCTCGGTTTGAGCGCGCCGCTCGCCGCCTGCCGCAGAATGCGCGCATGTCAGGATGGGGAGCGCGCCTGGCCGCGCATGTGAAGGCCTTGCTGGCGGACACGCTGTTCAAGCGCCTGTTCGCGTTGATGTGGCTGGCGCGCCGACGTTCCCGTCGCTGCCGCCCGTGTCGTTCGCGCGCCATGCATCGGCGCCGCCCTCGGCTTCAGCGAACGGCCCGGCGGACGCGGCATCGGCGGGAGCGCCAGCGCGGTGGGACGATCGCCCCGCGCCGATCGGTCGGCCAGGCGACGGCGGCCCGCGCCCTTGGCGCGCGAGCCCGGACGGCCCCGGTGGTCCGCACGGCCCGGGTGGCATGGGTCCTGGCGACCCGGGCGGGCCGCCGCCGTCCTGGATGCAGGGCGATCCGCCGTCGATGCCGTCGAACGGCCCGCCGGACGGGCCAGGCGGCAACGCCCGCGGCGGCGGGCTGCCGACGTCGGCCGCGCTGCTGGATTACGGCATCCGGCTCCTGATCATCGGCCTGGCCGCCTGGCTCGGCGCGCGCTGGCTGTCGGCGCCGATGCGCCGGCTCCAGTCGGCGTCGCGCACGCTGGGGCAGT
>JAEKKH010000021.1 GCA_019510465.1 Burkholderiales bacterium | reverse complement strand
CCGGCGCGGAACACCGCCTGGTGCAGAAGCCGCTGCCGTTGACGCTGGGCGCGGTCAACGTCGAGATGATGTGGCACCTGCGCAAGGACGACGACCCGGCGCACCGCTGGCTGCGAGGGTTGCTGGTGGACGCCGCGGCGCGGCAGCCGATGGTGCGGCACTAGGTGGCGGCGCGGCAGCGATCAGCCGGTCATCCTGCGCGAAGCCGCACGATCCAGCCCGGCCAGTGACGCCGCCTCCCGCGTGGATTTCCGCGACTGCGCGCGGAAGGACGCCGTTGTCAGAGCACGGCCGCCATCGCGTTGGCCGTCGCCTCGACGTTGCGCGTGTTCAGCCCGGCCACGCACATGCGGCCCGAGCGGATCAGGTAGACGCCGAACTCCTCGCGCAGGCGGTCCACCTGGGCGGCCGACAGGCCCGTGTAGCTGAACATGCCGCGCTGGGTCAGGAAGTAGCTGAAGTCGCGGCCCGGCACCTTGGTGACGAGCACGTCATGCAGCGTCCGGCGCATCGCCTTGATGCGGGTGCGCATCGCGTTGACGTCGCTGACCCAGGACGCGCGCAGCGCCGGCGTGTCCAGCACGGTGGCGACGACGCCGCCGGCGTGGATGGAAGGGCTGGAGTAGTTGCGGCGCACCGTCGCCTTGAGCTGGCCCAGCGCGAGCTGCGCTTCCTGCGCGGTCGGCGCGCACACGCTCAGGCCGCCGGCGCGCTCGCCGTACAGGCTCATGCTCTTGGAGAACGAGTTGGCGCAGAAGAACGGCACGCCGGCCTCGGCCAGCGCGCGGATCGCGTACGCATCCTCCTCGATGCCGTCGCCGTAGCCCTGGTAGGCGATGTCCAGGAACGGCAGCAGCTGGCGCGCCTTGAGCACCGGGATCAGCGCCTGCCACTGGGCCTGCGTCAGGTCGACGCCGGTCGGGTTGTGGCAGCATGCGTGCAGCAGCACGACGCTGCGCGCAGGCAGGTCGGAGATCGACGCCAGCATCGCGTCGAACTTCAGGCCGCCGGTGGCCGCGTCGTAGTACGGGTAGGTGGACACCTTGATGCCGGCGCCCTCGAACATCGAGCGGTGGTTGTCCCAGGTCGGGTCGCTGACCCACACGCCGGAGTCGGGGAACCAGCGCTTGACGAAGTCGGCGCCGACCTTGAGCGCGCTGCTCGACCCCACCGTCTGCAGCGTGACCACGCGCCCTTGCGCGACAGCCGCGGAGCCGGCGCCGAACAGCAGCGTCTGCACGCCGCGCCGGAAGTCGGCGTTGCCCTCGATGGGCAGGTAGGGCTTGGCGCCCCCCTTCTCCAGCAGCAGTCCTTCGGCCTTGCGCACGCAGTCGAGCACGGGGATGCGGCCCTCGTCGTCGAAGTAGATGCCGATCGACAGGTTGATCTTGTCCGGGCGCGGATCCTTCTGGAAATCCTCGTTCAGGGACAGGATCGGATCGCCGGCGAAGGGCTCGATGTGCTCAAACATGGGCGGGGGCTCGGTTGGAGGGACGGTCTGTCGATTATCGAGGATCGCCCGCCGGTCAGCCTTCGCAAAGCATCCAGCGACCATGGGCATGCGAGGTCGCGGGCTGTTCCCACGCGACGCCGCCGCGGCCGTCGGGACGCGCCACGGTCCAGGCGGTCGCGTTGGGGCGCGCATCGGCCGCGCGCTCCGGCTTGCCGGGCCACCAGGTGCGCGACAGCGCCGGGTCGTCGCCGCAGATCCACGCGGCGCCGCGTCCGGCGACGTGGGTCAGCAGCGCGTCCGAGTAGCGGCGCAGCAGCGGCGCGTCGAAGTACGACAACACCCAGACGTTGGCGACGACCGGCATGACGTCGTCCGGCAGCTCGTCGAGCCACGCCTCGACGGCCGCGGCGACGTCGCTCGTCGCGCGCAGCGGCCAGTGCTGGGTGCGGGCCACGGCGACGGCGGCGTCGAAGCGCGCGCGCCGCTCGCCGTCGTGCGGCCACAGGCAGGCGCGCAGCCAGCGCACGGCCGCGGGGTCGTCGACGGCAATCGGGCTCAGGTCGACGCCGGCGCGGACGACGATCTCCGGCGCGGCGGCGCTCGTGACGAGGCTCGTGCACGTGCCCGCGAGCAGGCGACACGCGATCTCGGGGGCGTGCGGGTCGCGATCGAGCGGGCTGGTGGCGACCGTCGCGCCGCTCGCATCGTCGACATAGCGGTAGCGCCAGCGGTCGACGCCCAGCAGCAGCCCGGCGCTGCAGCCGACGTCCAGCAGCGCCATGCGACGCCGTCCCGTGGCCTCGGCCAGGCGCTGCAGCAGCGGCCACAACACGACGCAGCGACCCACCTCGTTGGTCTGCGTGCTGCGGGTGGCCATGGCAAGGACCAGGGCATCGCGATGGCGCTCGATGAACTCGCCGAGATGGCCTTCGAGCGCGGCGTCGGGTGCGCGCGCGGGGCCGACGCTGGCGTAGTAGTCGGCCAGCGCGGGCCGCTCGCCGGCCTCGGCCAGCGCCATCACGCGATCCTGGAGGGCGGCCAGCCACAGCATCGGCCAGCGCTGGTTCTCGGGCGCGTGCGCGAGCAGCGCGGCCCAGTCGGCGTTGCGCGCGGCCGCGCCGGCCAGGGCCTGGTACAGCGGGTCGTCGCGCAGCGCGTCGCCGGAGAACCAGGCGAACAGCCCCTGCAGCTTGGCGACGACGGCGGGATCGGGGTCGGGCTCGGTACGCATCGGGATCATTCCTCGCGAGTGGCGATGGCGCCAGCGTAGTCCCGCGGCCGCCATGGAATTGTCAACTATCCGACAATCCGGTCATGGCCTTCGACGCACGCGCGCTGTTCGACCTCAACTTCCCCGACATCACATGGCGCGACGGCCAGTGGGCCCAGGCCGAATCGCGCCTGCGGACGCGCAAGCTCGCGGCCGGCACCACGTTGTTCGCGCAGGGCGACGCCACGCCCGCGCTGTTCGGCGTGCTGGCGGGCTGCATCGAGTCGCGCTTCTCGAACGCGCAAGGGCAGACGTCGGTGGTGGAGAACGTCGAGGCCGGGCGCACGTTCGGGCTGGCGTCGTTCGTGACGGCGCTGCCGTCCACCTACGAGGCGCTGGCGCTGGAGCCGACGCGGCTGCTGGTGATCGGCCCGGCCGCCTATGCCTGGCTGATGGACGAGGTGCCCGGCTTCGCGCGGGCGCTGATGCGCGAGTTCGCGCGCCGCTACGACGGCACGCTCAAGCTGCTGGAGGCCGCGCGCCATCGCGGCGCCGAGGAGCGGCTGTGCCTGGCGTTGCAGCACCTGCGCCGCGAGGGCCGCGCCACGCCGGCGGGAGCCGGCCCGTGGACGATGCAGCTGACGCAGTCGGAGCTCGCCACCCGCGCCAACGTGTCGCGCCAGACGGCCAACGAGTGGCTGGCGCAATGGGCCGCGCGCGGCTGGATCGCGCGGCGCTACCGCGGGCTCGTGATCGCGCGCTGGCCAACGCCGGCGAACGCCTGAAGCCTCAGGCGGCGAGCGCGGCCTCGATGTCGGCGCGCAGCTTGTCCGGTTCGTCGTTGGGCGCGAAGCGCTTGACGACGTGGCCGTCCTTGCCGACCAGGAACTTGGTGAAGTTCCACTTGATCGCCTCGGTGCCGAGCACGCCGGGCTTCTCCGACTTCAGCCACTTCCACAGCGGATGCGCCTTGGCGCCGTTGACGTCCACCTTTTCCATCATCGGGAAGCTGACGCCGTAGTTGAGCTGGCAGAAGCTCTCGATCTCCGCGTTCGCGCCGGGATCCTGGTGGCCGAACTGGTTGCAGGGGAAGCCGACGACGACCAGGCCGCGATCCTTGTAGTCGGACGCCAGCTGCTCCAGGCCCGCGAACTGCGGGGTGAAGCCGCACTTGCTGGCGGTGTTGACGATCAGGAAGACCTTGCCGCGCTGCGAGCCGAAGTCGGCCGGCTTGCCCTGGATGGAGTTCGCGGAAAAGTCGTAAAGCGTCTTGGCGGCCATGGGCTCTCCTGGAAGGTGACGATCGGGATGGTAGATCGGCGTGCGCCGCCACGGCACGCGCGTGAACGCGAAACAACAGGAGGGTCAGCGCCTTTCGAGCACGCTGGCCAGCGTGGCGGCCAGGATCAGCGCGCCACCCGCCAGCACGCTGGCGTGCAGCGCCGCGCCGCCCCACCAGACGGAGGTCAGCGCCGCGAACAGCACCTCGCAAGGCATCACCACCGCGGTGGCCGCGGCCGACAGCCGCGCCGCGCCGTACTGCAGGCACAGGTTGGAGGCCATGAACGCGAGCGACAGGCCGAGCGCGGGCAGCACCCAGGCGCCCGAGGCCACCGGCCACTGCACGCCGGCCGATGCGCCGGCCGACAGCGCCACCGCCGTCGCGCCGGCCACCACCGCGCCGCCCAGGAACATCGCCAGCGCGCGCCCCTCCTCGGGCTGCGTTGATTCTCGCTTGAGCATCACGTTGTTCAACGCGAACGCGAAGCCACCCACCAGGGCCAGCACGTCGGGCAGCACGCCGACTGGCCGGCCGCCGCCACCGCCCTCGGCCGCGCCGTGCCACAGGACCAGCGCCGCGCCGGCCAGCGCCGTCGCCACCCGCACGGTCGCGCCCGGCGTGAGTCGTTCCTTGAGGATGACGCGCGCCAGCAGCAGCGACCACAGCGGCATCAGGTAGAACAGCAGCACCACGCGCACCACGTCGCCGATGCTCACCGACCAGTTGAAGGTGGCGTTCGTGACGCCCGAGCCGAGGAAGATGAGCCACAGCGCCGGATGGCGCAGGAACTGGCGCAGCGCCGACGGCCGCCAGGCCAGGATGGCCAGCGCCGACAGCACGTAGACGATGGTCGTGGCCCACAGCGGGTGCAGGCCCATCGCCTGCAACTGGCGGAACGGCCACCAGGACACGCCCCAGGTGAAGGCGTTGACCAGGAGCGCGAGCACCGGGCCCGCGGAGCCGCGCCGCGGGTGGATCGACGTCATGGGAACGCTGTTCTGGTCTTCAATGGTTGTCGCTGCGTGCGATCGCGAGCAGGCCCTGGACCTCCTCGCGGTGCTCGACCAGGTTGCGCTTGTGCCAGCGCCAGATGAGCCAGCTCGCGAACGCCACCAGCAGCCCGAAGATGGCGATCGAGACGAACACCGACAGCCCGCCGCGCGTCAGCGCCGAATAGAACGCCCCCAGGCCCAGGATGGCGGCCTGCTCGTTGAAGTTCTGCACCGCGATCGAGCGGCCCGAGCCCATCAGGTTGTGGCCGCGGTGCTGCAGCAGCGCGTTCATCGGCACGACCATGAAGCCGCCGATGGCGCCCAGCACGATCAGGAACGGCGCGGCCACCCACACGCTGTGCATGCCGTTGATGGCGATGACGGCCGCGCCGAGCGCCGCGCCCAGCAGGATCACGTTCGTGGCATGCACCAGCCGCACGGTCAGCGAGGCGACCATGGCGCCCGCGGCCGTCCCGAGCCCGACCAGCAGCAGCAGCACGGTGGCGCGCGGCGTGTCGTAGGCGAGCGCCGCGCCGGCCCAGGCGAGCACCAGGTAGCGCAGGTTGGCCGACGCGCCCCAGAACAGCGTGGTGGTGGCCAGCGAGATCTGGCCCAGCTTGTCGTCCCACAGGCGCGCGTTGCACTGGCTGAAGTCGCGCACGAGCTCGCTGACGCGGCTCGCGAACGGCTCGAGCACGGCATCGGTGCGCGGGATGCGCAGGTTGAACGCCGCGGCGATCGCGTACAGCACCACCATGCAGGCGACCGTGGCCTGCGCCGGCGTCTGGATGCCGAAGTCGATGAGCGGCACATGCGTGGACAGCAGGTACGGCGATATCCGCGGGCCGATCAGCTGGCCGCCCAGCCCCACGCCCAGGATGACCGACAGGATGGTCAGCCCCTCGATCCATCCGTTGGCCTTGACCAGCTGCGATGTCGGCAGCAGCTCCGTGAGGATGCCGTACTTGGCCGGCGAGTAGGCGGCGGCCCCCAGGCCGACGAACGCGTACGCGATCAGCGGATGGCCGCCCCACAGCATCATCAGGCAGGCCAGCACCTTGATGGCGTTCGAATAGAACATCACCCGGCCCTTGGGCACCGCGTCGGAGAAGGCCCCGAGGAAGGGGGCCAGCACGACGTAGAACAGCGCGAACATGGGCACCAGCGCCGTCTTCTGCCAGTTCGGCGCGCCGGCGCCTTTCAACATCTCGACGGCGGCAACGAACAAGGCGTTGTCTGCCAGCGAGCTGAAGAACTGCGCCGACATGATGGTGTAGAAACCTCTTTTCATTCGTACGGCATCGTCGGCGTCGAGACCACCCTGGAGGACCCGCGCCTGGGAATCTCTCCAAAGGGCGAGCGGCTTTATAGCATGCG
>JAEKKH010000197.1 GCA_019510465.1 Burkholderiales bacterium | reverse complement strand
CAGGATCACGCGATGGAGATGATCTCCAAGCGCATCCAGACCTCGCGCGCCGGCCTCGACAACCCGAACAAGCCGATCGGCGTGTTCATGCTGGCGGGTACCTCCGGCGTCGGCAAGACCGAGACGGCGCTGGCGCTGGCCGAGGCCTTGTACGGCGGCGAGCAGAACCTCATCACGATCAACATGAGCGAGTACCAGGAGGCCCACACGGTCTCGTCGCTCAAGGGCGCCCCGCCGGGATACGTCGGCTACGGCGAGGGCGGCGTGCTGACCGAGGCCGTTCGCCGCAAGCCCTACAGCGTCGTGCTGCTCGACGAAGTCGAGAAGGCGCACTCCGACGTGCACGAGCTGTTCTTCCAGGTCTTCGACAAGGGCTGGATGGAGGACGGCGAAGGCCGCCAGATCGACTTCAAGAACACGCTGATCCTGCTGACCACCAACGCCGGCACGGAGATGATCGCCAACCTCTGCAAGGATCCGGACCTGATGCCCGATCCGGAGGGCATGGCCAAGGCGATCCGCGAGCCGCTGCTCAAGATCTTCCCGCCGGCGCTGCTGGGCCGTCTCGTCACGATCCCGTACTACCCGCTGTCCGACGAGATGCTGGGCAAGATCGTGGAACTGCAGCTGGGCCGCATCAAGAAGCGCGTCGAGGAGCGCTACAAGATGCCGTTCAACGTCGGCGCCGACGTCGTCAAGCTGGTGGTCAGCCGCTGTACCGAGAGCGAGTCGGGCGGCCGCATGATCGATGCGATCCTCACCAACACCATGTTGCCGGAGATCTCGCGCGAGTTCCTCGAGCGCATGATGAAGGGCGAGGCCATCAAGGGCGTGAAGGTGGGCGTCACCGACAACGAGTTCAGCTACTCGTTCGACTGACGCGGCGATCCGCGGGGCGCCGTGTCGAGCCTGTGGTCTGCCGCGGCGCCTTCATGGCGCGCGACGTCCCGACGTCGTGCCGCGCGGCGCGGCGGCGGCCCGGGGGCCCGGGCGAGGCGTCGTCGATGACCAGCCGCGCCCCGCCCCCGCGGTTCGAGCCTTGCGCCTTCGAGGGCGTGCGCTACGAGGCCGAGTACGCCACCACGAACCAGGCGCCGCGCACGCGCTCGGGAGGCGTCGTCGCCCATGACGAAGCCAGCGGGCGCAAGCTCTGGTCGGTGACGCTGTGGACGACGGTCGACGACGATTCGGGCCTGTCGATCCCGCCGCGCTACCTGCAGCGCATCACGCGCGGCGCGAGCGTCGGCGAGCTGCGCGTCGAGGACGAACACGGGGTGGTCTACCACCTCGACCTCGCGAGCCGCGCCGTGCGGCGCGAGGAGCGCGCGACAAGGCGCCCGGCGCCGGGGCGGAGCGACTGATGGTCGACTGGAACCGCAAGTTTCGCAGCGAATACGACGCTGCGCGCGAGGTGCTCGCATCCCCCGAGGCCTTCGAGCCCGACTGGCAGCCGGTCGTCGCGCACCTGGCGCGCCTGATGGGTCTCGACGGGTTCGACGTGGGCCGCGCCGAGGCGCTCGACGAACTGCGCCGCCGCGCCACGCAGGGCGCCGCCGAGTGCGTGGACGAGGCCGAAGGCCTGCTGCGCGCGGTGGGGCCGGGGGCCGACGGCGGACGGGTCGCCGACGACGCGCGCCGCCGCGCCGCCGCGCTCAAGCTGCTGCGTCACGTCTACCTCGAGGCGCGCGCAGGCAGCCGCGGCGTCTGGATCGTCGCGCTGCCGTCGGCGTTCACCGACTGGCCCAGCACGCAGTTCGCCGGCGAAGCGGCCAACCTGGCGGGGGCGCGCCAGCTCCTGGCCGGCCACGCCGAGCACTTCGACGTACGCGCGCGCCGCTGCCTCGGCGCGGCAGCGCAGCAAGGTCTCGCCTGGTGCCAGCGCGCCGCCATGGTGCTGGCCGACGCGCGCCGCGCGCGCGAGGGCGCATCCGCGGAGCGCGGGGACGCCCGTGCGCTGGTGCGGCGCTGGTTCGTGGAACCGGGCGCCGGCGAGGCCGCGGTCGACAGGCTGGCGGCCACGCTCGCGCGCGGCTTCAAGGACATCGTCGCATCGCTCAATCGCGGCCGCTTCGTCATCACCGACTGGGTGCCGCTGCGCGCGGCCAGCACCGGGCTGGAGGCCGAGTTCCTGCGCACGGAGGCCTTCGCGTTCCGTTCGCGCAGCGAGGGCATGGATGTCGTCTACGTCGAGGGCGCCTTCTTCGACGACGTGGCCGGCAACGTGCTGCGCGGCCAGGCGAACTGGACGCGCATCCTGGTGCACGAACTGTCGCACCTCGTCTGCGGCACGCACGACGTCGACGACGGCCAGACGCGGTACGCCTGGGCGGGCATCGGCCCGCACGCCGGCTATCCGAGCGGCGAGACGATCCGCAACGCCGACAACTGGGCCTTCTTCGCGGCCGACTGTGCCGGGGCGCTCACGGCGGGCCAACGGGCGACCGCGTTGCGCAGGACCTGAGCATCCGGCCCGCTCGGAAGGCGGGCAACGGCACGGCCTGCGCGGGCATGCCGGCGATGTACCGCGGCGGGCGGCAGGTCGGGCCGGGCTTCACCGCGGGACGAACCTCAGAACACGCCGCCCCCTGCTGGAATGTTCTGGCCGGTGGTCCAGCGTCCTGCATGGCTCGCCAGGAAGGCGAAGGTCTCGGCCACGTCCTCGGGCTTTCCGACGCGGCCAAGGGGGGACGCGCTCGCGGCCACCGCCCGGTCGCGTCCCGGCAGCATGTCGGTGTCGGTGAAGCCGGGCGACACGGCGTTCACCGTCACCTGCCGTGGCCCGAGTTCGCGCGCGAGGACGCGCACGAACTGCTCGACGGCGGCCTTGCTGCCCAGGTAGGCGGACAACTGGGTCATCAGCATCCGGGTGCCGCCGGTCGACGTGGCCAGGATGCGACCGCCATCGCGCACACGCCGCGCGGCCTCCTGCAATGCGAAGAAGGTTCCCCTCGCATTGACGCCAAAGACCCTGTCGTAGTCCTCTTCGGTGAGGTCGGCCAGCGGTTTGATCACGACCACGCCCGGGTTGACCACGACGATGTCGATGCCGCCCAACGCCTGCTGCGCTGCATCGAACAGCCGCCGGATCGAGGCGGTGTCGCCCAGGTCGGCCTGGAACGACCGCGCGCTGCCGCCGGCACCGGCGATGCTCTCGAGCACCGATCGAGCCGCCGTTTCGTCCTGCACGTAGCTGAAGGCCACGGCCGCGCCGTCGGCGGCGAGGCGCTCGGTCACCGCGCGGCCGATGCCGCGCGAGCCGCCGATCACAAGCGCAGTCTTGTCATGAAGAGGGCCGGTGGATGTCATCTTGCGTCCTTCGCCCGTGGGGCATGGCGGGTGTTCGGAGGGGTCGCCCGTTTCGATCACGTCAGGTCTTGACGTCCATAAACGGAGGAATATACTCCGCTTATGGCATGCGTCAACCTGGCCCCCCAACCCGGGCCGGGCGTCGATGTGCCCCGGCCCGGCGCCAGGCAATCGGGGATCCTTCATGCGGGCAGAACAGGAACAGGGAGCGCCATGCGCGCCGATGCACAACGCAACCGCCTGCGGCTTCTGGACGTCACGATCGAGCTGATTCTTGAAGCCGGCGGCGAACCTTCGCGGGATGCCATCGCCGACCGTGCCGGCGTCGGCATCGGAACGCTCTACCGGCACTTTCCCGACCAGCAGGCCCTTCTGCACGCCGTGGCTCGACATGCGCTCGAAAAGAGCATCGGTGCCGGCGAAGCGGTCCTCGAGAACGCCAGCGACGGTGTCGACGCGCTGCGGCAGTACATGCACGCCGCGCTGGACAACGGCATCGGCGTGGTCAACATCATCCACCCGCTTCTCGAGAGCCACGAATGGCCCGACCTTCGCGCGCGTGCTGGAGCCCTGTTGAAGGTCATCGTTGCCCGCGCCATCCAGGACGGCATGCCTGGCGGCGACGTCTCCGAACGAGACATCGTCCTGGCCATGATCCGCTTCGCGCGGCCACTGGCCATCGGGCTACCACTGGACGAGGAACGTGCCATGGCCCATCGGCACCTGGATTTCTACATCGACGGCCTGTGCCTTCGGCACGGCCGGCAAATCGAGCCGTCATCGGCTGCACATCCGCAAGGAAACATCCATGCAAATCCTCGATGAGGGACCGTTCTTCCACGGCACGAAGGCAGACCTGCGAGTCGGCGACCTGCTTGCCGCGGGTTTCACCTCCAACTACCGGGACGGCCTGGTGATGAACCACATCTACTTCACGGCCCTGAGCAAGGGCGCCGGCCTGGCTGCGGAAGTCGCCAGAGGCAGCGGCAGGCCGCGGGTCTACATCGTGGAACCCACCGGGGCGTTCGAGAACGACCCCAACGTGACGGACAAGAAGTTCCCGGGAAACCCGACACGCTCCTACAGAAGCCGCTTCGCATTGAAGATCGTCGGCGAATTGCAGGCGTGGGAGAAGTTCGATGCCGAGTTCATCCTGGCGCTGAGGCGCAAGGTCCGGGAAGGCATGGGAGAGATCATCAACTAGGCGCGCATGGCACGGCCACGTGGGCGATGGCGTCCCGGCCGGCTCGGTCCGGCGCGCTACATCGGCTTGAACAGATGCACGTAGGCCCGGCTCACCGGGAGCTCGTCCTTCCAGCCGGCGATGCGCACGAACAGGCGGCTGGCGTCGTCGCGCCGCGTGCCGGCCAGGTGGGCCAGGTTGACGATCGTCGAGCGGTGGATCTGCCAGAACTGGTCGGGGTCGAGCTGCGCGGCGAGTTCGGTGATCGGGGCACGGATCAGGTATTCGGCCCGCGCGGTGCGCACGCAGGTGTACTTGTCGTCGGCGTGGAAGAACATCACCTCGGCGACCGGCACCTGGTGCGTCAGCTCGCCCTGGCTGGCGCGGATCCAGCGCAGCGGCGGCGCGGCGGGCGCGGTCGGCCTCAGCGCGCGCAACGCGCGGGCGAGACGGTCGTCGTCGACGGGCGCCGCGTCGGCCGATGCCCCGGCCGGCGGCGCGAGCGCGCGCCGCAGGCGTTCGACGGTGCGGGCCAGGCGTTCGGCGGTGACGGGCTTGAGCACGTAATCGAGTGCGGCGGTGTCGAACGCGGATAGCGCGTACTCGTCGTAGGCGGTGACGAAGACGACGCGCGTCAGGCCCTCGATGCCGGCGGCCACCTCCAGGCCGGTCAGGCCAGGCATCTGGATGTCGAGGAAGGCGATGTCGGGCTGCAGTTCGGCGATCTTGGCGGCCGCCTCGAGGCCGTTGCGCGCGATGGCGGCGATCTCGAGATCCGGCCACAGCTTCAGCAACTGGTCGCGCAGGTAGTGGGCGAGGTGTTGTTCGTCGTCGGCGATGAGGGCTCGGGTCATGGTGTGGGCGTCTTTCGAGGTCGTCGAATTGTCAGGCGGCGCGAGCGTCCTGCCAGGGGATCACGAGGCAGGCGCGCGTGCCGTGGCCGTCCTCGAGCTCGGACAGCGTGAGCCGCGCGGCGGCGCCGAAACGGGAGCGCAGGCGCTCGCGCAGGTTGGCCAGTGCGATGCCGTTGCCATCCGCGCCGCCCGCGACGAGGCGGCGCGGGCGATTGGCCGCGGCGGCCAGGCCCGCGCCGTCGTCCTCGACGCAGACCTGCAGCGAGTCGCGGCCGTCGACGGCCAGGCGCAGCGCCTTCACGCGCACGGTGCCGCCCTCGACCTGCGGCTCGAGCCCGTGCTTGACGGCGTTCTCGATCAGCGGCTGCAGCACCAGCGGCATCAGCGCCGCACGGCGCAGTGCGTCGTCGGCCGCGATCTCGAAGCGCAGCCGCTCGTCCATGCGCGACTGCATCAGCTGCAGGTAGCGCCCGGCCAGGTCCAGCTCGGCGCCCAGCGTGCTGTCGTCCCCGCGCAGGCTGCCCAGCGACGCGCGCAGATAGTCCGTCAGTGCCTCCAGCGTGTGCTTGGCGCGCGCGGCGTCGGTGTCGACCAGGCAGATGACGTTGGCCAGCGTGTTGAACAGGAAGTGCGGCTCCATCTGGCCCTGGAGCAGCCGCAGCTGCGCCTCGTTGGCGCGCATGCGGGCCTTGATTTCCTTGTGGCGCAGCGAGAAGTACAGGTGGAACAGCAGGCTCATCAGCAGCGTGACCACCGCCAGCGAGATGACCATGCCGGAGGTCAGCGCCGACACCATCGGCGCGCGGCCGTAGATCAGGGCGATCCCGATGGGCCAGCCGATGGCCGTGCCCAGCAGCGGGATGGCGCTGAAGAACGCCGTGCGCCTCCAACCGGCGAGCGTCGCGAGCCAGGCCGTTCCGAACCACCGGAAGACCAGCTTGAACAGGCCCTGGATCGCGAAGCTGATGATGGCCGAGACGATGTAGTTGCGTCCCAGCCAGAGACCCCATGTCGACCCATCCAGCCAGTCGGCGACGGTGCGGGCCGTCGCCACGAAGCCGATCACGGTGAACACCAGCGCGAAACCGCCGGCCCACACGAAGGTCCAGAAGATCTGCCACCCGACCGGCGCGGGGGGCTGCTCGGCATCCATCCAGCTGCGCCACGACCCGCGCAGCGCGGCCAGCAGGGCCTTGGAGTGGGAAGTGTTCGTCATGCGGCCAGTGTAGGCAGCCTGCGCGGTCGCGGCGGGCAGCGCGTGACGGATCGCCAGCCGGGACGGCGAATCGACGACGGGCGGCGCGAACGGCGGGCGCCGGAACGGCCGGTCACCCCTCGTAGAATCGCGAGCCAACCCCCCGCTTCCTGAAAACAACGACCATGCAAGTCCAAGCATCCGCCTTCAAGGCCTACGACATCCGCGGCATCGTCGGCGAGGCGCTCGACGAGACCTTCGCCGAGCACCTCGGCCGGGCATTCGGCAGCGAGGCGGTGCGGCTGGGCGAGAAGGCGGTGGCGGTCGGCCGGGACGGCCGCGTGTCCGGCCCGCGCCTGGTGGCGGCGTTGATCAAGGGCCTGGCATCGACCGGGCTCGACGTGGTCGACCTCGGCGCCGTCACGACGCCGATGCTGTACTACGTCGCCGCCACGCGCGGCGGGCACGGCTGCCACTCCGGCATCCAGGTCACCGGCAGCCACAACCCGAAGAACTGGAACGGCTTCAAGATGGTGCTGGCCGGCCGCGCGATCCACGGCGCGGACATCCAGAAGCTGCGCACGCTGATGGAGACCGAGACATACGCCAGCGGCGCGGGCCGCGTCGGCGCGATGGACATCCTCGCCGAGTACACCCACCGCATCGTCCACGACTGCAAGCTGTCCCGGTCGATGAAGGTCGTCGTCGACTCGGGCAACGGCATTCCCGGCGCGTCGGCGCCCGGCATCCTGCGCGCGCTCGGCTGCGAGGTGATCGACCTCTTCAGCCGCGTCGACGGCGAGTTCCCGAACCACCATCCCGATCCGTCCAAGCCCGAGAACCTGGTCGACCTGATCCGCACCGTGCACGCCACCGAGGCCGAGCTGGGCCTGGCGTTCGACGGCGACGGCGACCGCCTCGGCGTGGTCACGCGCAGCGGCAGCATCATTTATCCCGATCGCCAGCTGATGCTGTTCGCGCGCGACATCCTCGGCCGCGTCAAGGGCGCGACCGTCATCTACGACGTCAAGTGCTCGCAACGGCTGCCGGTGGCCATCCGCGAGGCCGGCGGCGAGCCGCTGATGTGGAAGACGGGCCACTCGCTGGTCAAGGCCAAGCTCAAGGAGACCGGCGCGCCGATCGCCGGGGAGATGAGCGGCCACATCTTCTTTTCCGAGCGCTGGTACGGCTTCGACGACGCCACCTACACCGCGGCGCGGTTGCTGGAGATCCTCTCGCGCAGCTCCGACCCGAGCGCCGTCCTCGAGGAGCTGCCCACCAGCTTCAGCACGCCCGAGCTCAACGTCGCCTGCGCCGAGGGCGAGCCGCCGCGCATCATCGAGCGCCTGCTCGCGGAAGCGACCTTCCCGGGCGCCGAGATCCTGACCATCGACGGCCTGCGTGCCGAGTACGACGACGGCTTCGGCCTGATCCGCGCCTCGAACACCACGCCGGTGCTGGTGCTGCGCTTCGAAGGCCACACCGAAGCGGCGCTGCAGCGCATCCAGCACGACTTCATGGAGGCGTTGCGCAAGGTCAAGCCGGACGCGCACGTCGGCGCCGCGGCGCACTGAGCCCGCGCCCGTGCCGCAGCACAAGATGACGCTCAAGCAGCGCGCCGCGCTCGCTGCGTACACGTTCGCGTTGCGCCTGCTGCTGCCGGCCATCCTGCTGCGCTACTGGTTGCGCGGCCGCAAGGAGCCGGGCTACCGCGTCGCGATGCGCGAGCGCCTGGGCTGCGGCCCGCAGGTCGAGCCGGGCTCGCTGTGGCTGCACGCCGTCTCGCTCGGCGAGACACGCGCCGCGACCGCGCTGGTCGAGGCGCTGCGCGCGCGCCGGCCGGACATGCGGCTGCTGTTGACGCACGGCACCGCCACCGGCCGCGAGGCCGGCCAGGCCTTGACGCGCCATGGCGACCACCAGTCCTGGCTGCCGCTGGACACCCCCGGGGCCGTGCGTCGCTTCCTGGTGCGCACGCGGCCCGCGCTGGGCGTGCTGATGGAAACCGAGATCTGGCCCAACCTGCTGCATGGCGCCGAAGGGCGCGGCGTGCCGATGGTGCTGGCCAATGCGCGGCTGTCGGAAAAGAGCGCGCGCCAGGGCGAGCGCTTCGGCGCGCTGATGCGCCCGGCGGCGGCGGTGGTGACGGACGTGCTGGCGCAGAGCGAGGACGACGCCGAGCGGCTGCGCGAGGCCGGCGCCCGGCGCGTCGCGCTGTCGGGCAACCTGAAGTTCGACGTGCGGCCCTCGCCGGCACTGCTGTCGCGCGGCAAGCGCTGGCACGCGGCGATCGGCCGGCCGGTGGTGCTGGCCGCGATCACGCGCGAGGGCGAGGAGGCCGAGCTGATGCGCGAGTGGGGCCGCATCCAGGGCCGCCCGCCGTTCCTCGTCGTCGTGCCGCGCCACCCGCAACGCTTCGACGAGGTGGAGGCGCTGCTGGTGGCCAACGGCCTGCGCGTGGCGCGCCGCAGCGCGTGGGGCGAGTCGCCGCCGGTCGAGGCGTTGAAGGCGGATGCGTGGCTGGGCGATTCGCTCGGCGAGATGCCGCAGTACTACGCGAGTGCCGACGTCGCGCTGCTGGGCGGCAGCTTCATGGCGCTCGGCGGGCACAACCTGATCGAGGCCGCGGCCTGCGGCTGCCCGATCGTGATGGGCCCATCCACCTTCAACTTCGCCGAGGCCGCGAAACAGGCCACGCTCGCCGGCGCGGCCTGGCAGGAGCCCGACATGGCGCACGCGCTGCGTCGCGCGCTGCAGGTGATCGACAGCGAGCTGCGCGAACTGGCGAGCCAGCGCGCGCTGGCCTTCGCCGCCACGCACAAGGGGGCGGCGGACCGCATGGCCGATCGCATCGTGCGCTTGCTGTAGGCCGGAGTCGATCATGCAGGCGGGCCGCATCATCTTGCTCAATGGCGCTTCCAGCGCCGGCAAGTCGACGCTGGCGCGGGCGCTGCAGTCGCAACTGCCGGAGCCGTTCTGGCACTGGTCGATCGACCACCTGCTGGCGGCGGGCGTGCTGCCGCGCGAGCGCATCGCCGCCGGCGAGTTCGACTGGAAGGCGATGCGCCGGCCGTTCCTCGACGGCTTCCTGCGGACGATCCCGGCGCTGGCCGCGGCCGGCAACGACCTGATCGTCGAGCACATCGTCGAGACCGCCGACTGGATGCGCTCGCTCGTCGAACTGCTCGCGCCGTTCGACGTCTTCTACGTGGGCGTGCGCTGCCCGCTGCCCGAACTGGTGCGGCGCGAACTCGAGCGTGGTGACCGGCGCGTCGGCTCGGCGCGCGAGGACGACGCCTGCACGCACGGTTTCGGCGCCTACGACGTCGAGGTCGACAGCACCCGCGCCGCGCCGGACGAACTGGCTGCCGACGTCCTCGGGGCGTGGCACGCGCGGCGCGCGCCGGGCGCATTCGCGCGCATGGCCGCGCCGGCGCGCTGACGCGTCACGCGCGCGCGAGGCGCCGTAAGATCGCCGTTCATCCGAACCCGGGAGCCGATGTTGAAACGCTTGAACTCGACGGTTGTCGCGGGCGCGCTGTGCGCCGCATTCGCCGGCGCCGCGTCGGCGCAGAACGTCAAGGTCACGCCACTCGGCGGCATCGACGGCGAGTTCTGCGCGCAGGATCGCGCGCTCGTCTTCGAAGATCCGGACGGCACCCGCCTGCTCTACGACCCGGGCCACACGGTGGCCGGCGGGGGCGACCCGCGGCTGGGACGCATCGACGTCGTGCTGCTGAGCCACATGCACAACGATCACCTCGGCGAGGCGCACATCAAGGCGGTGGGCGCAGGCACCTGCGGCAAGCCCGACATCTCGGTGCCCACGCCCGACTCCAACGTCGTCGACATCGCGCTCGCCAAGAAGGCGAAGATCGTGACGGGCAGCGAGATGCCGCCATTCTTCGCCGCGCGGCTCAGGAAGAACGGCGGCGACCCGGCCAATTCGGTGCTGGCGCGATTCGGCGGCAGCGTCACGGTGGGCGGCGTGAAGATCGCGACCGTGGCCGCGCTGCACAGCAACGGCGTCGACCCCGCCTACATCGGCGGCGCGGCCGGCGACGCGATGAAGGCGGCGGGCGTCGCCGGCGACGTCGGTCCGGCCACCGGCTATGTGCTGCGCTTCAGCAACGGGCTGGTCGCCTGGCTGTCCGGCGACACGGGCATCCTCGCCGACCAGCAGGTCGTCGTCCGCGGCTACTACCACGCCAGGCTCGCCGTCATGAACATCGGCGACGGCTTCACCACCGGCCCCGCCGAGGCGGCGTACGTGATCGACGACCTCGTCAAGCCGGCGTCGGTGATCCCGTCGCACGCCAACGAGGTCGGCACCGTCGACGGCAAGGTGCGCGAAGGCAGCAGGACCGAGGCGTTCACGAAGGCGGTGCATGTGCCGGTGCACGTGCCGCTGTCGGGCCGCACGATGCAGTTCGACGCTGGCGGCCAGTGCGTGGCGGGGTGTTGAGCGACAGGCCATGGCCAGGCTCGACGTCCAGTCCCTGACCCCCGATCGCTGGGCGGACCTCGAGGCGATCTTCGAGGCTCGCGGCTGCTCGGTCGCGCGCGGCTGCTGGTGCATGTACTACCGCGTCAGCGGCAAGGAGACCGGCTTCACGCGGCCCGGCGACGCGCAGCGCGAGCGCAGCCGGCAGGCGTTGCGGGCGATGGCGGGCGACGACCCGCCGCCGGGGCTGGTCGGCTACCGCGACGGCGTGCCGGTGGGCTGGATCTCGCTGGGCCCGCGCGAGGACTACGCCAAGCTGGCGCGCTCGCCCACGATGAAGGCGGTGGACGACCAGCCGGTGTGGTCCATCGTCTGCTTCGTGGTGCCGTCCGAATTCCGCAGGCAGGGCGTCGCGCGCGACCTGCTGGCCGGCGCGATCCGCTGGGCCCGCCGGCGTGGCGTGCGCCTGCTGGAGGCCTACCCGGTCGACAAGTCGCACCCGTGCGCGAGCGATGCGCCATGGTTCGGTTCGAAGGCGCTGTTCGACGAGGCCGGCTTCGAGGAGGTGGCGCGCCGCAAGCCGGCGCGACCGATCGTGCGGCTGCGACTGGCCGCGAGGTAGGGCTCTTCAGGCGCTCAACGCCGCCTGGTGCGCCACGATCCAGCGGGCCAGCTCCGCCGCCGGCAGCGGGAGGCTGATCAGTTCGCCCTGCAGAAGATCGCAGCCGTGGTCGACGAGGAAGCGGCGCTGCTCCTCGTTCTCGACGCCCTCGGCCACCACCGTCAGCGACAGGCCCTGCGCCATCTGCACCACGGCGCGCGCGATGGCCACCGAGCCGCGCTGGTGCGGCAGGTCGCGCACGAAGGAGCGGTCGATCTTCATGCCGTCGATCGGCAGCTCCTTCAGGTGCGCGAGCGACGAGTAGCCGGTGCCGAAGTCGTCGACCGACACCCGCATGCCCAGCGCCTTGAGCTGCTGCAGCGTGCGCTTGACGTCGCCGAGGTCGTCCATGAGCATGCGCTCCGTGAGCTCCAGCTCGAGCCACTCGCCGGGCACGCCTTCCTCGCGCAGCACCTGCGCCACCGCGTCGACGAAACCGTTGGCGCGGAACTGCATGCTCGAGAGGTTGACGGCGATCGGCACGTCGATCAGCCCCTGCGAGCGCCACTGTAGCGCCGTGCGCGCCGCGCTGCGCAGCACCCACTGGCTGATCGGCAGCATCACGCGCTGCTGTTCCGCCAGCGCGATGAAGGCATCGGGACGCAGCATGCCGCGCTCGGGGTGCATCCAGCGGATCAGCGCCTCGATGCCCGCCAGCGCGCCGTCGCGGGCGCGCACCTGCGGCTGGAAGTGCAGCACGAACTCCTCGCGCTGCAGCGCCTGCGTGAGCTGGCTCTCGAGCACCAGCGCGTCGTAGGCGGCGCTCGCGACGGCCGGGTCGAAGAACTGGCAGTTGGCGCGGCCGCGCGACTTCGCGATGTACATCGCCGTGTCGGCGTTCTTGATCAGTTCGGTCGGCGTCTGGCCGTCGTGGGGGAACAAGGCCACGCCCACCGAGGGCGTGACGGACAGGTCGCGCCCCTCGGCCTCGACCGGCAGCTCGATGGCGCGCAGCAGCTTGTGCGCCACCTGCGCCACGTCGTCGCGGCCGGCGTCGTCCAGGAGCACGATGAACTCGTCGCCGCCGAAGCGCGCGACGACATCGATGGTGCGCAGGCTGGCCGAGATGCGGGCGGCCACGGTCTGCAGCAGCTTGTCGCCGATCAGGTGGCCCAGCGAGTCGTTGACGCGCTTGAAGTGGTCGAGGTCGACGAACAGCAGCGCCAGCGACTTGCCCGCCGCGCGCGCCTGCTCGATCTGCTGGGCCAGCCGTTCCATGAACGACATGCGGTTGGGCAGGCCGGTGAGCGCGTCGTGGTGCGCCAGGTGGTGGATGCGCGCCTGCGCGGCGTGGCGGTCGCGCAGGTCGCGCACCACGGACATGCGCAGCTTCTCGTTGCCGTAGATCAGGGTGCGGCCGATGAGCTCCACCGGGATGCGCCGGCCGTCCTTGCGGATGACGGCGCTCTCGTAGCTGGCGTCCAGGCCGCCGGCCAGCACGGACTGCACGTGGGCGCGGTGGTCGGAGGCGACGAAGTCGATCGCCGGCCTGCCGCGCACTTCCTCCAGCGTGTAGCCGAGCATCTCGCACAGCGGCGGGTTGGCGTCGGTGACGATGCCGTCGCGATGGAACGCGATGCCCTCGGCGCTGGCCTGCATGAACTTGGCCAGGCGCTCCTCGGACTCGCGCAGCGCCTGCGTGGCCAGGCGGTGGCCGGTGATGTCGGTGACGATGACGAACGCGCCCACCGGCCGGCCTTCGCGCGGCAGGTTGGGCAGCACGTTGACCTCGATCCAGCGCTTGGCGCCGTCCGGGCTCGCCAGCTCGCGCACGTAGGCGACGGCGCGGCTCTCGTTGACGACGGTGTCGATCGACGGCTTGACCTCCCGCGCGGCGACTTCGCCGATGATCTCGGTGAAGGTCTTGCCGATGATGGACGTCTCGGTCAGGCCGAAGGCGGCGGCGTAGGCCTTGTTGGCGAACCGGCAGCCATAGCCCAGCTCCTCGGAATCGTAATAGGCGATCATCGCCTGCAAGCTGTTCGCGAGCAGGCGGAACGTCTCCAGGCTGCCGTCCCAGGCAGTCACTCCAGCATGATCGGCCATGCGGGATGATAGGCGCCGGCATGCCGGCGCCGTCACCCCCAGATGGGCGGGGCTGTTTTCCCGGATGTCGCCCGAGCCGTGCGCCGGGCGGCCGAGGCGTGCCGGCGAACGTGGGTGACGCCGCCGGCTGACGCGGCCTACTTGGTCAGCAGCGCGTCGATGGGCAGCAGGTCGTTGTTCGTCAGGCTGCCCACGGCCTGGCGCAGCTTGAGCTGCGACATCAGGTAGTTGTAGCGCGCGCCGGCGGCATCCTTCTGCGTGGAGTACAGCTGCGACTGCGCGTTGAGCACGTCCAGGTTGACCTTCACGCCCACCTTGTAGCCCAGCTGCGTGGCGTCGAGCGCGAGCCTGCTGGACGCCTCGGCCGCCTCGAGCGCCTTGACCTGCGCGGCCTGCGTCTGCGCGGTGACGAAGGCGGTGCGGGTGCCCAGCACCACGGTGTTGTGCGCGCCTTCGGCGTCGGTGCGGGCCTTCTGCTCGAGAGCGCGCGTCTCGTTGACACGGTTCTGGATCGCGAAGCCCGAGAACAGCGGCACGTTCAAGACCAGCGAGACGCCGGCATTGCGGCTGTTGCCCGTGAACGTGCCGAAGCCGTCGATCGTCTCGCGCGCGCGGCTGCGGCCGTAGTTGGCGTTGGCCACCAGCGTGGGCAGGTGCCCGGCCTTCGCGCGTTCGGTCTCGAGCTCGGCGACCTGCAGGCCCAGCTGCGCCTGCTTCAGCAAGGGACTGTCGGATTCGGCCAGCGACACCCAGTCCGACGCCTGGCTGGGCACCACGGGCGGCAGCGTGGCGGGAAGGATCAGCGGATGCGGCGTGACGCCGTTGCGGCCCACCAGCTGGTCGAGCGTGACCTTGGCGACGACGAGGTCGTTTTCCGCGGCGATCTGCTGCGAATGCGCCAGGTCGGCCCGGGCCTCGGCTTCGCGGGTGTCGGTGATCGTGGCGTTGCCGACCTCGAAGTTGCGCTTCGCCGAGGCGAGCTGTTCGGCGATCGCCTTGCTGTTGCCTTCGACCGAATGCAATGCATCGGTGGCGGCCAGCACGTTGAAATAGGCCTGCGCGACGCGCACGATCAGGTCCTGGTCGGCCTGCGCGAGCTGCGACTGCGCGTAGTCTTCGTTCTTCTGGGCCTCGTCGATCGACAGGTCGTTCTGGCGGTTGAAGATGTTCTGCGACGCGCTCACCGTGGCGCCGCCGCTGGTGTTCTTGACCGTTTCGTTGACAGCCGCGGCTTGCCCGTTCTGGCCGACGCCGATATTGGGCGACGTCGAGTCCTGCCGGCCGGCCTGAACCTGCAGCCCGGCGGTCGGCAGGTGCAGCGCGCGCGCCTGCTCGTAGCGGTAGTGCACTGCATCGGCGTTCGCGCGCGCGCCGAGGTAGGTGGCATCGACCCCGCGCGCCGCCTGCACGACCTCGCTCAGGCTCTGGGCCTGGGCACCGGCGGCACAGAAGGCCAGGAGGAGGGCGCCGACGATCGGCCTGAGGGCCGGCGACATCGAGGCAAGACCGGGACGCGTAATGGACATGCGGGATCCTTGGTTGTTCTGGCCGATTGGCGTTGGGACAGGTTTGTACGGCCTTGCGGGCCGCGATGCACGCTCGATGCGACGACCTGCAGCCGGCGCACCCCCTGACGACGTTTTCAGCCGACAGACTGCGGACCGGCCGCCATCGATCGACTCAAGGCGCAGCGTTCCCCCGGAGGGCCGCCCAGGGCCTTCCGGCATGCGCTGTCTCATCGAGGACTGACGGGATCAGAAATGGAACCGCGCGGGTTCCGGGAAGCCGACCAGCCGCGGGGCGTCGAGGTCGAACAGGCTGGTGCGGGTGAACGTGCCGTCGGGGTTGGCCGTGTAGCGCACCGCCGCCATCACGGGCTCGTCGCCCTCGATCGCCACCAGGCGGCCGCCCGGCTTCAGTTGCTTGAGCAGTTCTTCCGGCACCTTGGAGACCGAGCCGGACAGCATGATCGCGTCGAACGGGCCTTCCGAGGCGTAGCCGTGCGAGCCGTCGGCCTGCACCACGCTGACATTGGACGCGCCGCTGCGGCGCAGGTTCTCGGTGGCCAGTTTGGCCAGCGCCGGCTTGACCTCCAGCGAGATCACGCTCTGCGCGCGGTGGCCCAGCAGGGCGGCCATGAAGCCGGAGCCGGCGCCGATCTCGAGGACGCGCTCGTGGCGCTGCACCTGCAGGTCCTGCAGCATGCGGGCCTCGACGCGCGGGGGCAGCATGGACTCGCCCTCGGGCAGCGGCACCTCGGTGTCGACGAAGGCGAGCGCCTTGTAGGCGGGGGGCACGAAGTCCTCGCGGCGCACGACGGCCAACAGTCCCAGCACGCCCTTGTCCAGCACGTCCCAGGGGCGGATCTGCTGTTCGATCATGTTGAAGCGGGCTTGTTCGATGTTCATGTCTCTTCCTCGGAGCGAAAACGGGCCTTGCGGGCAAACCCTCAAATTCTACGCGGCCTGGCCGGCCTTGCGACCGCCGGCCGGGGCGGGCGCGGGCGGGCGCGCCGCCATGCCCCGGAAGACGAGCTTCAGGTGGGCGTGCATGAAGGCGATGGGGTCGATCTCGATCTCCTTGCCGATGCCGCAGGCCATGAAGGAGTGCTTGTGCACGCACTCCAGGATCAGCGGCATCAGGATGGAGTGGACGGCCGAGTCGACGTCGTCCACCTCGAATTCGCCGCGGTCGATGCCGCGCCGGATCAGTCCGGAAACGATCGCGTGGCCGGGCGCGACGACGCGTTCGACCCAGAACTCGCCGATGTCGGGGAAGTTGCGCACCTCGGTGATCATCAGCTTGAAGACGCCCGACGCCGGGCCTTCGTAGATGCGTGTCCACCAGTTGACCAGCAGCGTCTCCATCACCTCGGCGACCGGGCCGTCGGCCGCGGCGGCTTCCTGGATGCCCGTCTCGATCTCGGTGCCCATGAAGTGCTGGATCACCGCCTTGAGCAGTTCTTCCTTGCTGGGAAAGTACAGGTACAGCGTGCCCTTGGACACCCCGGCGGCGCGGGCGACCTCCTCGCTGCGGGTGGCCGCGAACCCCTTCTCGACGAACAGCGCCAGGGCGGCCTCGAGCAACTCGGCCGGGCGGGCGTCCTTGCGGCGGCGGCGGAACGGGCAGGGATCGGAGGAAAACGGGGGCATGTCGTTAATGACTCGTTGGTCAGTAATGTAGCAGCAATCGCCCTGGCCGGGCAATGCGGTCGTGCGCTCGCGAACGGAAGGCAAGCTGAACGCCTGTCGTCGGACGGGCACCGCCGCGCGTTGAGAGCGTCAGGCCCGGCGCTTCCGGCGGGCAGCGAGAGAGCCACACATGACCAGCGCGACGATCAACGGCGGGGCCCGCCAGCCCGTGGGACGGCGATACCGGCGGCGTGCCGTGCTGCGCACCAGCGCCGCGGCGGGCGGGCTGTGGGCCGGCGTGCTGGCGCTGTTCGCGCTGCTGGCGGGCTGTGCCGGCCTGATCGGCACCCACGACGTCGACATCAGCGAATCGCAGCTGACGCTGCTGCTGGCGCGCCAGTTCCCGATGGAACGCAAGGTGATGGAGGTGGTCGACCTGTCCATCACCAACCCGGTGCTCACGCTGATCCCGCAGGGCAACCGCGTCGGCACCGAACTCGACGTGGCCGCGGTCGACCGCTTGTTCGGCAACACCGCCAGCGCCCACGTCAAGCTCGACTACGGCCTGCGCTTCCAGCCGTCCGACCACACCATCCGCATGACCCAGGTGCGCGTGCGCGAGCTGACGCTGGCCAGCGGCTCGAGCAACCTGCACGGTGCCGCGCAGCGCATCGGCGGGCTCGTGGCCGAGGGCGCGCTGGAGAACCTGGTGATCTACCGCATGAAGCCCGGCCAGGCCGACGAGATGGATCGCCTGAACCTGGTGGCCTCGCCCATCACCGTGACGCCGCAGGGCCTGCACATGACGGTCTCGCCGAAGCCGGGCTGACGGCTTCGCGCAAGCAGGACAGGCCCGGGTCACCCGGGCCGCGTATCATCGCGCGCTTGCAAGCAAGCACGGGCCGCGGGCGGCCTCACGGAGCGTCGAGCGTGGATACGTTGTTGTTGATCAAGGCCGCCATCATGGGCATCGTCGAGGGGCTCACGGAGTTCCTGCCGGTGTCGTCCACGGGGCACCTGATCCTGACCGAGGCGCTGCTCAAGCCCGGCGTCGACGAGAACGTGATGCACGCGTTCGAGGTCGCCATCCAGCCGGGGGCGATCCTGGCGATCCTGATCGTCTACTGGCAGCTGATCACCCGCACGCTGGGCACGCTCGGCTCGAGCGCCGTCTCGCGCCGCCTGGTGGCCAACATCCTGATCGGCTTCCTGCCGGCCGCGGTGATCGGCTTCGCGATCCACAAGCAGATCACCAGGTACCTGTTCAACGGGCCGGTCGTGGCCGGGGCGTTCATCGTCGGCGGCCTGATCATCCTGCTCGTCGAGAGCCGCAAGGGCCGCGAGCCGCGTATCACCGACATCGACCAGATGACGGCCCTCGACGCCCTCAAGGTCGGCTTCTGCCAGTGCTTCGGCATGATCCCCGGTACGAGCCGCTCGGGCTCGACGATCATCGGCGGCCTGCTGGTCGGGCTGTCACGCCCGGTGGCCACCGAGTTCAGCTTCTTCCTCGCGATCCCGACGCTGATCGGCGCGAGCGTGCTGGAAGTGTTCAAGGTGCGCCACGAGCTGGCCGCCAACGCGCACGAATACCTGCCGATGTTCGCGATCGGCTTCGTCGTGTCGTTCCTGGCGGCCTGGATCTGCGTGCGCTGGCTGCTGCGCTACGTCGCCACGCACACCTTCATCCCGTTCGCCTGGTACCGCATCGCCTTCGGCATCGTGGTGCTGGCGACGTGGATGACGCACATGGTGACCTGGGCGAACTGACGGCCCCCACGGTCGCTCGCGCTCCCTGCCCCCCCGGGGGGCCGGCCGCGAGCGGCCCGGCGGAGCCGGTTCCGCCGCTCCCTTGGCCTTCTTCCTGGCGGGTGAGCGGCAGCGCCGGACAGAGCTGAGCGTGACCTCGCTTGCCGCGCGATTCAGCGCTTCGTGAACACGAGGTCCCAGACGCCGTGGCCCAGCTTGAGGCCGCGGTTCTCGAACTTGGTCAGCGGGCGCCAGTCCGGGCGCTCGGCGTAGCCGTCGGCGGTGTTGATCAGCGTGGGCTCGGCGCCCAGGACGTCCAGCATCTGCTCGGCATAAGGCTGCCAGTCGGTGGCGCAGTGCAGGTAGCCGCCGGGCGCCAGGCGCGCGCTCAGCTCCTGGACGAACGGCGACTGGATCAGGCGCCGCTTGTTGTGCTTCTTCTTGTGCCACGGGTCGGGGAAGTACACGTGGATGCCGGCCAGCGAGCCGGGCGCGATCATGTCGCGCAGCACCTCGACCGCATCGTGCTGGACCAGCCGCAGGTTGGTCAGGCCCCGCTCCTGGATGCGCTGCAGCAGCGCCCCCACGCCCGGCGTGTGCACCTCGATGCCGATGAAATCGTCCTGCGGCCGCGCCGCGGCGATCTCGGCGGTCGCGCCGCCCATGCCGAAGCCGATCTCCAGGATCACCGGCGCCTGGCGACCGAAGGTCCGGTCGAAGTCCAGGCGCTCGGCCTGGTAGGGCAGCAGGTACAGCGGCCCGAGCGCCTCCAGCGCCTTCACCTGGCCGCTGCCCATGCGCCCGGCGCGCAGCACGAAGCTGCGGATGGCGCGGCGCGGATGGCCGGAATCGGTGGGGGAGGCGGCGGCGGCATCGGTGGCGGACGGGTCGGCGCCGGGGGCGCGGGGATCTCGGGTCATGCTGGACGGGACGTGGCGCGAGCCACGAAGTAGGGAGCGCCGCGCTCGCTTTTTGGTGTACCGACACCGGGCAGGCAGGGCTAGTCTCGCGGGATGCGGCATTTTGCCCGAACCCCCTGCGACCCTGGCGCGCCGGACGGCCCCCGCCGTGCGGCGTTGCGGCGTCTGGCGGGCGCGGGCGCCGCGCTGGCGTCACCGCTCGCCTGGGCGATCCAGTCGCCTGGCGTGGCGTCGCACGGGGCGGGTCCGCGTCGCGCGGTCACGGCCGAGCAGATGGGCGAGGCGCTTCTGCGCGGCAGCGGGCTGCCGCTGGCCAGCTTCGGCGCCTACGTGCGCCCGGTCGACGGCCCGTCCCCGCTGATGGCGCTCAATGCGGAGGCCAGCTACGCGATGGCGTCGACGACCAAGGTCGTCACCTCGCTCGCGGCGCTCGACCTCCTGGGCGTCAACTTCCGCTGGCGCACCTTCGCCTTCCTGCAGGGCGCGCTGGTGGACGGCACGCTGCTGGGCGACCTGCTGATCGTCGGCGGCGGCGACGCGCGGCTGACCTCGGCCGAACTGCGCGAGTGGTTCGCCCAGCTGCGCGCCAAGGGCCTGAAGCGCATCGCCGGCAACATCGTGCTCGACCGCTACGCCTTCGACCTGACCGAGGGCGACTTCGCCAACACGCCGCCGCCCAGCACGGGACGCGCGTACCACGTGCGGCCCGATGCGTTCGCGATCGACGAAGGCCTCCTGCACGTGGGCATCGACCCGGCGCGCGGCGGCAAGGCGGCCGTCACGCTGGAGCCGCCGCTCGCGGGGATGCGCGTCGTCAACAAGGTGGGAATGCGCGGCGGCTGCACGGCGGGCGCGCGGCTCGTCGAGGACGGCGCGGGCTCGCACGTCGACGTCCACGGCTCGTGGGGCGAGCGCTGCGGCCACCGTGAACTGGAGCTGGTGCCCGGCGCGCCGGCGCTGTTCACGACGCGTGCGCTCGCCGGGTTGTGGGCCGAGGCCGGAGGCTCGCTGAGCGGCACGGTCATCGAGCGCCCGCGCCAGGTCGGCACGTCGCTGCTGCCCGACGGTCCCGACGGCAAGCCGCAGCTGCCGTGGGCCGTTCACCTGTCGCAGCCCCTGCCGGTGGTGCTGCACGACATGAACAAGTCGAGCAACAACGTCACGGCGCGCCACCTGATGCTGGCGCTGGCACGCGGCTTCCCGCTGCGGGCGGCCACGCTGCCCGAGGCGCAGGCCCGCATGCACGAGTGGCTGCTGCGCCAGGGGCTGGCGGCGGGTGACGTACTGGTCGAGAACGGCTCGGGCCTGTCGCGCGGCGAGCGCGCCAAGCCGCGCGCCCTGGCGCAGTTGCTGGCCAACGCATGGCATGCCCCGCGGCTGCGCGAGTTCCTGCTGTCGCTGCCGGTCGCCGGCATGGACGGCACGCTGCAGCATCGCATGCACGGCACCGCGGCCGAAGGCCACGCGTTCCTGAAGACCGGCACGCTGCTGGACACGCGTGCGCTGGCCGGCTACGTGCAAGCCGCCAGCGGCCGGATGTTCGCGGTCGCGATGATGGTCAACCACCCCGACGCGGCCCGCGCGACGCCGGCGCTCGACCGCGTCATCGAGTGGATCGCCAGGTCCTGCTGACGCCCCGATCGGGGTCAGGTCTTGAATCGTGCGGGGTCAGGTCCCGCAACGGGTGACACAGGATGTCTCATTGGCGATGCGTCGCGGCCAGGATCTGGTCGTAGGTGCCGCCGTCGTCGAAGTGCGTCTTCTGGGCGGTCTTCCAGCCGCCGAACAGCTCGTCGACGGTGAAGGTGTCGACCTTCGGGAAATCCTTGGCGTGCGCCGCCAGCACCTTCGGGTTGCGCGGGCGCAGGTGGTGCTTCGCGGCGATCTCCTGGCCTTCGTCGGAATACAGCCACTGCAGGTAGGCCTCCGCCTCCTTGCGGGTGTGCTTGCGGTCGACGACCTTGTCGACCACCGAGACCGGGTTCTCCGCGAGGATCGTGCGCTTCGGATAGACGACGTCGAAGTTGTCGCCGAACTCCGCCTTGATCAGGTCCACTTCGCTCTCGAAGGTGACGAGCGCATCGCCGATGCCACGCTGCGCGAAGGTCGTGGTGGCGGCGCGGCCGCCGCCATCGAAGACCGGCACGTTGGCGAACATCTTCGAGACCTGCTCGCGTGCCTGCGCCGGCGTGCCGCCCGCCTTCAGCACGCTGCCCCACGCCGCGAGGTAGGTGTAGCGGCCGTTGCCCGAGGTCTTGGGATTCGGGATCACGACGCTGACGCCGGCCCTCGCGAGGTCGGGCCAGTCGTGCAGGCCCTTCGGGTTGCCCTTCTTGACGAGGATCACTGGCACGGACGTCGTCGGCGCCGCGTTGTCGGGCAGGCGCGTCGCCCAGTTCGCGGGCAGCAGCTGGCCACGGTCGGCGAGCACGTCGATGTCGGTGGCCTGGTTCATCGTGACGACATCGGCCTCGAGGCCGTCGAGCACGCTGCGCGCCTGCTTGCTGGAGCCGCCATGAGACTGGTTGACGACGACGGCCTCGCCGCCTGCCTGCTTCCAGTGCGCGATGAAGGCGGCGTCGTAGTCCTTGTAGAACTCGCGCGCCACGTCGTAGCTCACGTTGAGCAGCGTGACGGTCGCGGCCTGCGCGCCGGCCGACGCGGATGCGAACGTCGCCAGGATCAGGGAACGGACGAGGGAACGGGACGAGCGCATGCGGGGCACTTTCCACAGCAGGAGGACAGCGTCGATCGTACGGGCGCCCGGTTCTCCTCATCGGCGGCGGGCACGCATATCGATGCTCGAAAAGCGCATGACGCCTGCGCCGTCACGTCGCCGTCGCCGCCCCGCCGCCCACACCGTCGATGCGACGCCGGAGGACGGTGGAACCGGCTATGCCGGGCCGCTCGGGGCCGATCCCCCGACGCCAGGGAGCGCGCGCGAAGCCTTCCCTCCGGTGGACGGCGATCGCGGTGCCGTCGTGTCCGGCAGGAGGATCGCGACCATGCCCAGCAGCGGCAGGAAGGCGCAGGCCTGGTAGACGAAGCCGATGCCCGTCCGGTCGGCCAGCAGGCCCAGCGCCGCGGCGCCCAGGCCGCCCATGCCGAACGCGAAGCCGAAGAACAGGCCCGAGACCGCGCCCACCTTGCCGGGGATCAGTTCCTGCGCGTAAACCAGGATCGCCGAGAACGCCGACGACAGGATCAGGCCGATCAGGATGGTGAACGTCGTCGTCCACGCGAGCCCGACGTGCGGCAGCGCCAGCGCGAACGGCGCCACGCCCAGGATCGAGCCCCAGATCACCGGCTTGCGTCCGATGCGGTCGCCCACCGGACCGCCGATCAGGGTGCCCGCGGCCGACGCGGCGAGGAACAGGAACAGGTGCATCTGCGCCGATTGCACCGACAGCCCGAACTTCTCGATCAGGTAGAACGTGTAGAAGCTCGAGATGCTCGCGATGTAGAAGTACTTCGAGAAGACCAGCACCAGCAACGCCGCCACCACGAAGGCCACGCGGCCGCGGCCGAACGTGGCGGTGTGCGCGCGCAGGGCGCCCTTGGCGGCGTCCTTGCGGTGGGCGGCGTACCAGCGGCTGACCTGCAGCAGCAGCACGATGCCCAGCAGCGCGGCGAGCGCGAACCAGGCGACGCTGCCCTTGCCGTGCGGCACGATCACCGCGGCGGCGACCAGCGGCCCGAGCGCGCTGCCGGTGTTGCCGCCGACCTGGAACAGCGACTGCGCGAGCCCGTGCTGGCCGCCCGAGGCCATGCGCGCGACGCGCGACGACTCGGGGTGGAAGATCGACGAGCCCGTGCCCACCAGGGCGGCGGCCAGCAGCACGAGGGCGAAGCTGGGCGCGTACGCCAGCAGCAGCAGGCCGGACAGCGTGAAGGTCATGCCCACCGGCAGCGAGTACGGCACGGGCTTCCTGTCGGTGTACAGGCCCACCAGGGGCTGGAACAGCGACGCCGTCAGCTGGTAGGTGAGCGTGATCAGGCCGATCTGCGTGAAGCTCAGGGCGAACTCGCCCTTGAGCACCGGGTAGATCGCGACGATCAGCGACTGCATCATGTCGTTGATCATGTGGGCCGTGCTGATCGCGCCCAGCACGCGGAACGAGGTTCGGTCGGCCTGGGGCGGCCGGGGCAGGGTGGCGGCGGGAATGGACATGTCTCGAGGCAGGTCGGTGGCTGTGCGGGGATTCGATGGTAGGAATAACATTCGTGCCTGTCTCGCGCCGTTCGGGCTTTGATCCGCGCGAAAAGGACATCCCTTCCCGTTCACGTCCCATGACCGCTCCCGCCGACTCCGTCTACCGCCCGGTTGCTTCCGACGAGCGCCATGTCGACGCGCTGCCCGTCGTCACCAAGGCGACCGATTACCCGGCCGGTCACGTCATCGAGCTGCACCACCACGCGCGCGGCCAGCTCGTCTACGCCGACCACGGCGTGATGATGGTGGCCGGCGACGGCGGCCAGTGGATCGTGCCGCCGACGCGCGCGATCTGGATGCCGCCCGGTGTGTCGCACCGCATCCGCTGCATCGGCGTCGTGCACATGCGCAGCATCTACGTGCGACCCGACGCGGCCGCGCACCTGCCGAAGGCGGCGCAGGCGGTGGGCGTCTCGGGCCTGCTGGCCGAGCTGATCCGCGCGGCCATGCGGGTGCCGCTGCCCTACGACGCCGACTCGCGCGACGGCCGGCTCATGCGCCTGCTGCTGGACGAGCTGCACGCCTTGCCGGTGCTGCCGCTGTACCTGCCGCAGCCCGCCGACGAGCGCCTGCGCCGCATCTGCGAGCGCATCTCCGGACAGCCCGACGACACCTCCACGCTGGCCGACTGGGCCCTCACGCTCGACATCGACGTCAAGACCATCCAACGCCTGTTCGCGCGCGAGACGGGCATGACCTTCGGCCAATGGCGCCAGCAGGCGCGGCTGCTGCACGGGCTGGAGCGGCTGGCCATCGGCGACAAGGTGGTGGACGTGGCGCTCGCCCTCGGCTACGACAGCCCGAGCGCCTTCGCCGCCATGTTCAAGCGGCAATTCGGCGAGCCGCCCAGCGCGTTCTACCGCTGACCACGTTCCTGAGGGGCGCGGGTCGACGCGCCGGGCCGCATGAACGACCGCCTCGTCAAGAGGGTGGGCCAGGTGCGCCAGTCGGCCGAGGGCGTCGCGATGGCGTCGTCGCAGATCGCCTCGGGCAGGTCGAACAGGGCGCCGCGGCCGCCGGGAGCCTGAAGCAGCAGGCCGGCGGTCTCGTGCGGCCGGTGGCGGCGTTCAGGACCGCGCGCGTCCCCGCCGCCGCGTGACGGGTCGGCGCGCGCGGCCGCATTGACAGCGCGGCAGGTCGACATTAAAACCCGGCGTGGCGGGTGCCCACGCGGGCGCCTGCCTTCCAACAATGAATCCAGGAAGGCATCGCATGACCAGGACCACGCTTCTCGCGCTCATGGCGCTCTCGCTCGCCTCGTGCGGCGGCGATTCCGGCTCGGACGATTACCAGATGACGCTGCAGCAGGCCGACGCCAAGCGCACGGAGGCCATCTCGCTGGCGCCGGCCTCGCCCTGCAACGCCGTCGCCCAATGCGCCAGCCTGCAGTTCTCGACGCCGGCAGGACACTGCAGTTCGGTCAGCTATCGCCCGTACTCGCTGGTGTCGGCGACCGCCGATGCCGCCAGCGCGGCCGCAGCGGAACAGCGCGCGCTCGCCGGCCGCGCCATCGAGCTCGCGCCGCCGCCCGTCACGGCATGCACCACCGTGATCGAAGCCCCGCCGACGCTCGGCTGCGTGGCCAACACCTGCCAGGCCGTCGCGCCCGCCAACTGAATCACTTCGACCCGGCCGGCGTCGACGTGCGGCGCCGCACGTCGACCACGAAGGCCTGGTCGTCCTCGTTGACGACGCGCAGCCGGCCGTCCGGATCGAACGCCATCGACCTGAACAGGACCCAGCGGCCGTCGGGCGCGCGGCGGGCGTCCTCGGGGTAGACGGCCAGCGTCCACAGCCGCTTGCCGCTGAAGTCGTCCGAGACCACCAGCATGCCGCTGGATTGCGGCAGCCCGGGATCGCGCTCGTTGTCGCCCTGGGCATAGCGCAGGCCGTCGCGCACGATGGGCGGCACCTGCGGCGGCGGTCCGCGGTCCGCGTGCGGCGCCGGCGCCGAGGCGACGCCGGCCTCGGAGGCCGCCGCTTCCGCGCGCTGGCCGCCCTCGAGGAAGGCGCTGTTGTCCGACGCCGCGGGCTCGGGCGCGGGCGGGGCCTCGGCGTCGTGGTGGTCGCAGGCGGCCAGCGCCAGCAGGGCGGCGATGCAGAGGGTCGTCGAGGCTTTCATGCGCGGGCGGTCGTGTCGGAGAAGGCGCGGGCCGGACGCGCATGGTACCGGGCGGCGCTGCTCGACAGGATGGGCGCTTGTCCGACAGCGCCGCGCAGGGCGGCGTCCTATGCTCGCTGCGGTCGGCAAGCCGCCGTCGCCGCGTCCGGAATCGCTGCCATGCCCTTGCCCCGCCTGCTCGTGTCCGCCTGTCTCGTCGCGCTTGCCGCTTTCGGCGGCTGCGCGCAGAGCTACATCGTGCCCGGCGCCAAGGCCGATCTCCAGGCGTTCGCGCCGGTGTCGATCCAGGAAGGCTTCGCCGCGAAACCCAGTGCGCCGTTCCCGGCCGCGCTCGCGCTCGTGCGCGTGCAGGGACCGACGTACGCCAATTTCCACCTCGGCACCGCCGGCGTGCCCGCGGGCAGCCGCTACAGCGTGGTGACCACGCGCGAGGTGGAGGACGACGCGCAGTTCGACCGCCTCGGCAAGCTGCCGCAGGTCGACGGCGTCACGGGCCTGAACCGCATGCTTCTGCCCGAGCATCCCGGCAGCGAGAAGGACCTGCGCGAGGCCGCGTCGCGCGTGCACGCCGACCTGATGCTGGTCTACACCTTCGACACCGCGTTCTTCAACGAGGACCAGTCGACCCCGCTGACCGCCATCTCGCTCGGCTTCCTGCCGACCCGCAAGATCGCGGTCAGCACCACCGCGTCGGCGTTGCTGGTCGACACGCGAACGGGCTACGTCTACTCGACCTACGAATCGACCAAGCGCAGCGACACGCGCGCCAGCGTCTGGGGCAGCCAGGACGCGGCCGACGCGGCGCGCCGCGACAACGAACGTGCTGCGTTCGGCGAGCTGGTGGAGTCGGTGGCCGGTTCGTGGCCGAAGCTGCTGGACCGCTATGCGCGCAAGGCCTGAAGCCCCGTTCGCTGCCGCGCGCCGCGGCGGCCGGCCGGCGATCAGGCATGTGGAGCGGGTGATGGGAATCGAACCCACGTATGAAGCTTGGGAAGCTGCCGTTCTACCATTGAACTACACCCGCAGTTCGGGACGGATTCTAGCCGAGCCTCGAGCGGGCCCGCCGTTCAGGAGCGGTCGGGCGCGGGGGCGCCGCCGTCCTTGGCGTGGCGCCGCACGCGATGCAGCGCCTGCCTGGCGGCACGCAGCCCGCGCATGGCGCACGCCTTGGCGATGTCCACCGCCGGGTGGCTGCCGACGGGGATGCGGCCGAGGCCGTAGGGCCGCAGGCGGTCGTTGAAGGCGTGGGCGTCGCTCATGACGTCCGAGCCCGGCGTGCGGTAGGTGATCGCCAGGGAGATCGAGAAGTTCTGGCCCGTGGTGACCAGGTGCGGCGCGATGAAGGGGTGGTGCACGCCCAGGCCCGGCTCCAGCTCGAAGACGCGGGCCCGCGCGGGCAGGCCGTCATGCCAGGCGGGGCGCGCATCGGCGTCGAACGAGAACAGGTGGTCGCGTTGCTCGGGCCGCATGACGATGTCGTCGCGCGGGTCCCACAGCTGCACCGTCTTGCGGCCGGCGATCTGCAGCAGGAAGTTCATCTCGCGATCCATGTGGTACGGCGTGACGGCATCGTGCGCGGAGATGAACACGTAGGTCGAGTACCAGTTGAAGAAGCGCTCGAAGGGCCGCGCGGCGAGGCCGATCTCGGCCAGGAAGCCTTGGATCGCCGGCCCGTACTCCGGATCCTTCTCGGGGTTGTAGAGGGCGACGTACGCGCGCTTCTCGACGAGGTGGTCGAGCGCGTCGTCCAGCGTCAGGCCGCCGCGGAAACGCTCGATGGACGAATCGAAATGGGTGTTGCCCGGCACGCTGCCCAGGCGGTGCTTGACCGCCGAGGCGGGCATCCGGCGCGCGAGCCTGAACAGCGCGTCGGCGGTGAACAGCGGATGCTCGGCCAGCCGATGCCGAACCAGGAAGCCCGCGCGGTTGTATTGCGCCCGCATCGCGTCGGCGTCGATGTCGAGCCAGCGCGTCCCGCGCTCGGCCTGGCGCAGCGCGGCGTGGAATTCGTTGTCGGTGATGCGCGTACCCAGCACGATGAAGACTTCCTCGTCGTCTCCGGCCCACCCCGCCGATGGCGTTCTTGCGACGCGCTACGCCATTGTTTCCGCTCGGCCGCGGCGGTGTCACCGGTGTCCCGGGAACTAGGGGGCGCCATCTGTCGGGAGACTGAACGGGCACCGGATTCGCGAGGACCGGGCAGGGCTATCCCTTCGCGTCGGCCGACAGCCTTTCGATGGTCCGATTCAGTGTTTCCATGTCTGTGCACCGCAGCAAATCCGGGGCATCATGGAATCCACTCCAATGCTGGCGCCCATGGGAAACCCGTATCAGGTCATCTGCCTCAGTGCCGTCGCGCCGGATCTGTTCACCTCGTCCTACGGGCCGTTCGTGGTCAATCCGTGCAAGGGCCTGGCCGAGGTCGCCGATGCCCTGCACGACAGCGCATGCGACGCCTTGCTCATCGAGGTCAAGACGCCCGCCGACTACGACAAGCTGCTGGCGTGGCCCGGCCTGTCGCACGCGGTGATGGACGCCGCGGTGGTCGTCGTCGCGCCCGAGCCCACGCCCGCGCAGTGCATCAAGCTGCTGCAGATGGGCGTGCAGGACGTGCTGGCCAAGCGCCATGCCAGCGATGACTCGCTGGGCCGCGTGCTGCGCGTGGCCATCGAGCGCAAGCGCATGGACGCCAGCGCCAAGCGCGCCTTCTCCACCGATCTCACCACCGGCCTGCCCACGCACGCGCAGTTGCTGGAACACATGACGCACCTGCTGGCGCTGCGCGAGCGCGAACCCGCGGCGATGGCGCTGATCGTGCTGCGGCTGGAGGGCTTTCGCGCGGCCGAACTGTCGCTCGGCGTCGAGGCCGCCAACGTGCTGCGCCGCAAGGCCGCCGTGCGCCTGCGCGCGGCGCTGCGTGCGAGCGACGTCGTCGCATCGCTGGGTGCGGACATGTACGGCGTGCTGCTGGCCTGGATCGACGCCGAGGCCGACGCCGAAGGCGTCGCGCGCAAGCTGCTCGCCTCGCTGAAGCAGCCGTTCAACGTCGCCGGGCAGGACCTGCCGGTGATGGGCACCGTCGGCATCGGGCAATATCCCGCGCATGGCAGGGACGCGACGTCGCTGATGCGCCGCGCGGTGGGCCAGGCGTCCAACGGCAACGTGGCCGAGCCGGGCCGCGCCGTCGCCGGCGCGGCCAACGACGACTGACCGGTTCAGCCGCCGGGCCGGCGCATCGTCGGCTCGGTCCGGCGCGCCCGCATCACGAAAGCCCCGACGACCGCCGCCAGCAGCACGGCGCCAGCGCTCATCCAGGTGGTCCATGGCAGCCCGTCGTCCTGCGGCGCGGCGGCCGGCGCGGAGCTGCCCTCGGCCACGAACGGGCTGAAGCCGCCGCCACCCAGGTCGAGCGACGACGCCGACGACGCGGGCGCGGCGGCGCGGTGGGTCAGCAGGGCCGCCGGCACCACGCCGGTGGGGCCGCCGCCGCTGGCCAGCGTCCAGTGGTCGAGGATCCACTCGGCCCGCAGGTCTTCGCCGTCGTTGGTGTCGTCCAGCGGCTGGCGCTGCAGC
>JAEKKH010000419.1 GCA_019510465.1 Burkholderiales bacterium | reverse complement strand
GCACGGCGAAGGTGGCGAACCACGGCATCGTGTTGACGACGCCGCCGTAGGCCGCGATGTCGCGCGAATGGACGCGGTCGTACAGCACGCCGATGCACAGGAACATGGCGGCCGACACGAAGCCGTGCGAGATCATCTGGATGATGGCGCCCTGCATGCCCAGCGAGTCGAAGATGAAGAAGCCCAGGGTGCAGAAGCCCATGTGGGCGATCGACGAATAGGCGACCAGCTTCTTCATGTCGGTCTGCACCATGGCCACGAGGCCGATGTAGACGACGGCGATCAGCGACAGCGTGATGATCAGCCAGGCCCAGTGGTGGCTGGCGTCCGGGGCGATCGGCAGCGAGAAGCGCAGGAAGCCGTACGCGCCCAGCTTCAGCATGATGGCCGCCAGCACGGCGGAGCCGCCGGTGGGCGCCTCGACGTGCACGTCGGGCAGCCAGGTGTGCACCGGGAACATCGGCACCTTGACCGCGAACGCGGCCAGGAACGCGAAGAACAGCGCCGTCTGCGCGCCCATCGACAGCGGCAGCTTGTGCCAGGCCAGGATGTCGAAGCTGGCGTTGGACTGGATGTACAGGTAGATGATCGCCACCAGCATCAGCAGCGAGCCCAGCAGCGTGTACAGGAAGAACTTGAACGACGCGTAGATGCGCTTCGGGCCACCCCAGACGCCGATGATGATGTACATCGGGATCAGCGTGGCTTCGAAGAACGTGTAGAACAGCAGGCCATCGACGGCCGCGAACACGCCGATCATCAGCCCCGACAGGATCAGGAACGCGCCCATGTACTGGTTCACGCGCTCGGTGATCACCTCCCAGGCCGAGATCACGACGACCACCGTGATCAGCGCCGTCAGCAGCACGAACCACACGGAGATGCCGTCCACGCCCAGGCGGTAGTGCGCGTTGAAGCGCTCGATCCACGTGAGGTCGGTCTGGAACTGCATGCCGGCCTGCGCCGTGTCGAAGCCCGTGATCAGCGGCAGCGTGACCAGGAACGACGCGAGCGCGAAGACCAGCGACAACCAGCGCACGGCACGCGCGTTGTCGTCGCGTCCCATCGCCAGCAACACCACCCCTGCCAGGATCGGCAGCCAGATGGCCAGGTTCAGAAAGATCATTCTTGTTCTCCGCCGGCTGCGTTCAGTGAGCGATGCTCTGGAAATAAGGCAGGAGCTGCCAGGTCAGCAGACCGAACACGCCCAGGATCATCACGAGCGCGTACCAGTACAGGTGACCGGTCTGGATCAGGCGCACGACGCTCGCGAACGCGCCGACCAGGCGCGCCGAGCCGTTGACGGCCAGCCCGTCGATCAGGCCCTGGTCGCCGCCCTTCCACAGGCCGCGGCCCAGCAGGCGCGCGCCGGCGGCGATGACGTTCTCGTTGAACCAGTCGAAGAAGTACTTGTTCTCGAGGACCACCGTGATCGGGCGGAACACCTTGGCGGCCGCATCCGACAGCGACGGCTTGACGATGTACATGATGTAGGCCAGCACCACGCCCAGCAGCGCGAGCCAGAACGGCACCGACGCGAAGGCGTGCAGGCCCATGCCCAGTGCGCCCCCGTGCTCGTTGAACTCCTTGGCGAG
>JAEKKH010000196.1 GCA_019510465.1 Burkholderiales bacterium | reverse complement strand
TCTGGTCGGCGCTGGCCGGCGGCCGGTTGTTCACGGGCCACGACGACGACGCGCGCCGCGTGCGCGCCGTGCTGGAACGACTGGCCGGCGAGCGCGGCATCAGCGTCACGACGCTGGTCTACGCCTGGCTGCTGCGCCACCCCGCGCGCCTCATCCCGCTGACCGGCTCGCGCCGGCTCGACGCGATGCGCGAGGCGGTGGCGGCGCTGGACGTCGAGCTCGATGCGCAGACGTGGTACGAGATCTGGGTGGCGGGCAACGGCGCGCCGGCACCCTGAGCCCCCACGGTCGCGAGCGCTCCCTGCCCCCCGGGGGGGCCGGCCGCGAGCGGCCCGGCGAAGCCGGTTCCGCCGCTCCCTTGAACCTTGCGCGACGCGCCCCAGCGGCACCGCCGGCACCGCCAGCCGCCGGCGCCTCAGCCCTGGCCAACGTCCCTGAACGCCAGCACCACGCGCCGGGTCGACGCCGACTTCTTCTCGATCTTGCGCACCACCAGCGCGCCGATCTCGGCGGTGTTGGCCACGTGCGTGCCGCCGCAAGGCTGCAGGTCGACGCCGTCGATCTCGAGCAGGCGCACGCGCCCCGTGCCGCGCGGCGGCTGCACGCTCATGCTGCGCACGAGGCCGGGGTTGGCGTCGAGTTCCGCGTCGCTGATCCAGCGCTGCGAGACCGGATGGGCCTCGGCGACCAGGCGCTCGAGGCCGGCCTCGAGCTGCGCCTTGTCCAACGGATCGGTCATGTGGAAGTCCAGCCGCGCGTATTCGGCGGTGATCGAGCAGCCGTCCACCGGATGCGGGACGAGCGCGCACAGCAGGTGCGTGGCCGTGTGGAAGCGCATGTGCGCGCGGCGGCGCGCGACGTCGATGCGCGCGTGCACCGCTGCGCCCACCGCGAGGGCGGCGCGGTCGTCGGCGTCCGCCAGCACGTGCACGATCTCGCCGGGCGTCTCGCCCTTGCGCGTGTCGGCGACCGCGATGGCGCGGCCGTCGGCCAGCACCAGTTCGCCGCGGTCGCCTGCCTGGCCGCCGCCGTGCGGGTAGAACACGGTGCGCGTCAGCTGCACGCCGCGCTCGTCGACGGCAGTGACGACGGCGTCGCATTCGACGCGCGTCGCATCCTCGCGGAACAGTTCTTCGGTCACGCCGGGTCTCCTCGAGAGTCTCGTCAGATCGTCACGCTGCCGGCGATGCAATCGGCCACGTCGCCGCCGATCCACGTGCCGGCGTCGTCGCGCTGCACGTGGATGCGGCCGGCGCGGCCCATCGCGCTGCCTTGCGCCGCGACGTAGCGCGCGGGGGCGCGGCCGCCGTCGATCAGCCAGCGCGCGACGTTGGCGTTGAGGCTGCCGGTGACCGGATCCTCGTTGATGCCGATGGCCGCGGCGAAGAAGCGCAGCTCGAAGTCGACGCCGCCGCCCGCTGCGTGCGGTCCGACGACGCCCACCTTGCCCAGTCCCTTCAGCGCCGAGTGATCGGGCTTGAGCGCCAGCACCGTCGCGGCACTGTCCACGCGCAGCACCAGCTGCGGAAAGCCGTTGGACAGCCAGGCCGCCTCCTGCACGCGCGCCGGCTCCAGGCCCAGCGCGGAATACACGCGGTGCAGCAGCTCGGCATCGGCTCGCTCCACCGTGGTGGGCGGCGCTGCGAACGCGAGCCGCGCGCCGCGCCGGATCGGCACCAGGCCGATGCCGCACTCCTGCACGACGACGTCGCCGCGCTTCGGCTTTCCGCCGGCCTGCAGCCAGACGTGGCACGAGCCCAGCGTCGGGTGCCCCGCGAACGGCAGTTCGCCGCCGGGCGTGAAGATGCGCACGCGGTAGTCGGCCTCGGGGTTCGTCGGCGGCAGCAGGAAGGTCGTCTCGGACAGGTTCGTCCAACGCGCGAACGCGGTCATCTGCGCGTCGGACAGGCCCGCGCCGTCATGCACGACGGCCAGCGGGTTGCCCAGCAGCGGCGTGGCCGTGAAGACGTCGACCTGGCTGAAGCCGCGCGGGCGCGGCGCGTCGTTGCCGCTCATGGTCACGCACCCGCCAGGTGCGCCTTGATGACCTTGCCCAGCTTTGCCACCGCGTCGGCGATGTCGGCCGGCGCGAGCGTGACGAAGGACAGGCGCATCGTGCGCAGGTCGGGATCGTTGGCGAAGAACGCGGCGCCCGGCACGTAGGCGACGCCAGCCTCCACCGCCTTGGGCAGCAGCGCCATCGCGTCGCAGCCGGCGGGCAGGCGCAGCCAGAAGAACATGCCGCCACTGGGCTTGCGCCACTCGCAGCCGGCGGGCATCGAGGTCTTCAGCGCCGCGTCCATCGCGTCGCGCTGCGTGCGGTAGCGGTCGCGGATCGTCGGGATGTGCTGGTCGAGGAAGCCGTTCTTGATGACCTCGTGCACCACGCGCTGGCTGAAGGAGCCCGTGTGCAGGTCGGCCGCCTGCTTGGACTGCAGCAGCTTCGGGTACAGCGCCGGCGGGCACACCATGAAGCCCAGGCGCAGGCCCGGCGCGAGCACCTTGGAGAACGAGCCGAGGTACAGCACGCCTTCCTTCCAGCGCGAGGCGATGGGCTTGGGCGGCTCCTGGTCGTACCAGAGCTCGCCGTAGGGGTTGTCTTCCACCAGCGGCAGGTTGGCGCGCTGCGCGGCGGCCACGATCGCGTCGCGGCGCTCGGACGGCACCACGCGGCCGGTCGGGTTCTGGAAGTTCGGCAGCACGTACATGAAGCGCGTGTCCCGGGGCAGCGCGGCGATGTCGCCGGGCAGCGGGCCGTCGGCATCGCTGCCGACCGACGCGAAGATCGGCTCGTTCGGGTTGAAGGCCTGCAGCGCGCCGAGGTAGGTGGGCGTCTCGACGGCCACGGTGTTGCCGGCGTCCAGCAGCACCTTGCCGGCGAGGTCGAGGCCTTGCTGCGAGCCGTTGGTGATCAGCACGCGGTGGGCCGGCGCCTCGACGCCCTTGGCCGCCAGCATCGCCGACACCCACTCGCGCAGCGGTCCGAAGCCCTCGCTGGCCGCGTACTGCAGCGCCTCGCGCGGCGTGTCGGTCAGCACCTTCATCGCGGCGTCGCGCATGGCGTCGACCGGGAAGGTGTCGGCCGACGGCAGGCCGCCGGCGAGCGAGCGCACGCCGGGCAGTTCGGTCAGCTTGAGGATCTCGCGGATGACCGAGGGGTTCATGCGTTCGCAGCGTCGTGCGAGGCGCCACGGCGAGTCGGCGGTGTCGGGGGAGGTGGTGGAACCGGTCATGGGAGAGCCTTCGAGGAAGAACGCGCGGCGGCCCGCGCAACGGGGATCAGGACGAGGATCGCGGCGCGCCGGCCGACATGCGCCGGCCCAGGTACACGCACGCCATCACGGCGATGGAGAAGCCCAGCGTGGCGGGGCGCAGCTGTTCGCCCAGCAGCGGCACGCTGAGCAGGATCGAGACGAAGGGTTGCAGCAGCTGCACCTGGCTGATGCGCAGCGTGCCGCCCCAGGCCAGCCCGCGGTACCAGGCGAAGAAGCCCATCCACATCGAGAACAACGCGACGTAGCCGAACGCGCCCCACGACGCGGCGTGGATGCGCGCGGTCGGCCATTGCGTCAACAGCACGGGCAACGTGGCGGGCAGGGCCAGCACGAGCACCCAGGAGATCGTCTGTTCGGGGGTCAGGCGGTGCGGCCCCGTCGACACCCGCACCCCCGTGATGTAGCCGACGGACGAGGCGACCACCGCGCCCAGCAGCAGCAGGTCGCCCAGCTGCGGCCGGCCCGCGCCGCTCCACGCCGCGAACGCGACGACCAGCGCCGCGCCCAGCAGCGCGAAGGCCCAGAAGCCGGCCGACGGACGCTGCCGCAGCATCAGCGCGCCGCAGGCGGCCGTGGCCAGCGGCATCAGCCCCGTGATGACCGATGCGTGCATCGCGTCGACCTCGCGCACCGCCAAGCCCAGCAGCAGCGGCCAGCCGATGACGTTGCCCAGCACGGTCAGCGCCAGCATCGGCCAGTGCGAGCGGTGCGGCCAGGGCGCGCGCGTGAGGACGAGGTAGGCCGCCGACAGCAGGCCCGCGACCCCGGCGCGTCCGAACGCCACGAAGAACGGCGACAGCTGCGGCGCCTGCGCGCTGCCACAGGCCAGGCGCGTCATCGGGATCGTGCCGGCGAAGATCAGCATGCCCAGCAGGCCGAGCCAGAGCCCGGCCCGTGTCCGGCGCGCGTGCTCGGCGCCCACGGCGTGCGCCGCGGCGGAGCCGGAGGCGGACGTCGGCAGGGCGGGCTGGGGCTCGAGACGCATCGGTCGGGCGACGCGCGCCAGGGCTTCGGAGGAAGCCGCGATCCAGGCGTGCGGAACGTCCAGTCTAGGCCGATAATCAATACACCAGCAGTACAGTCTCCGGGTGCAGTTCGGTGATCTGTATCGTTGCCCGCGACAATACAGATCACGGCCGCACCCGCCCAGGAGTCCGCCATGCACGACGACGCCACCTCCGCTCCCACGCTGCCGCGCGCGCGCCGGCCCGCCGAGATCCCGGCCGCGCCGGCGGCCGTGGCCGTCGCCGTGGGCGCGGCCCTGCTGGCGCGCAGCGCATCGCGCACGCTCGCGGAACAGCTGGCCGCCCATTACGCGGCGCGCATCCGCCAGCGCCTGCTGCTGCCAGGCGCGCGCCTGCCCTCGGTGCGCGAAAGCGCGCGCCGCCACCGCGTCAGCCCGTCCACCGTCGTCGCCGCATACGACCAGCTGCTGGCGCAGGGACTGGTCGAGGCCAAGCGCCAGCGCGGCTTCTTCGTGCGCGGCGTCGACATCGCCTCGCACGGCGCCCCGCCCGCCGCGCCGCACCTGGAGATCACCACCGAGACGACGCAGCGCCCCGCGACGCCGCTGCGCCCGCCTCCGGTGGACGCGACGGCGCTGATCCGCGGCATGTTCGCGGCCGACGCCCAGCACCCCGCGCCCGGCCTGGGCACGCTGCCGGCCGAATGGCTGGACGCCGCGATGCTGCAGACCGCGCTGCGCCGGGTGATGGCGCCGGCGAAGTCGGCCAGCGCCAGCCACCAGCCCTCGAGCTACCTGCACTACGGCGAACCTGCCGGTGACACACGCCTGCGCCACGCGCTGTCCCACCGGCTGGCCGACTTCGGCGTGCCCGCGAGTCCGGCGCAGATCGTCACCGCCAACGGCGCCACGCACGCGCTGGACATCTGCTCGCGCGCGCTGCTCGCGCCGGGCGACGCCGTGCTGGTGGACGAGCCCGGCTGGTCGGTGGAGTTCGCGCGCCTGACGCAGCTGGGCATGCGCCTGCTGCCGGTGCCGCGCGGGGTCGACGGCCCCGACCTCGCGGCGATGGCCGCGCTCGCCCAGGCGCACCAGCCGCGGCTGTACGTCACGTGCTCGGTGCTGCACAACCCGACCGGCGTCTCGCTGGGCCTGGCCGCCGCGCACCAGGTGCTGCGGCTGGCCGAGCAGCACGATTTCCGCATCCTCGAGGACGACACCTACGCCCACCTCGCGCCCGCGCATGCGCCGCGCCTGTCCGCGCTCGACGGCCTGCGGCGCACGATCTATGTGTCGGGCTTCGCCAAGATCCTCGCGCCGGGCTGGCGCGTCGGCTTCATGGCGGCGCCGGCCGATCTCGTCGAGCGGTTCGTCGACGTCAAGCTGCTGGGCACGCTCACCACGCCGGCGCTGCTCGAACAGGCCGTGGCCGTCTGCCTGGAGCAGGGCTGGCTGCGCCGCCACTCCGAGCGCGTGATCGCGCGGCTCGGCGCCGCGCGCACGCGCACCGTCAAGCTGGCGCTGGCCGCCGGCTGCCGCTTCGTCACGCCGCCCGCGGGCCTGTTCGGCTGGGTCGACACCGGCGTCGACACCGAGCGCCTCGCCACCGACATGCTCGACGACGGCTGGCTGCTCGCGCCCGGCACCGTCTTCTTCCCGAACCGCCAGCCGTCGACGCTGATGCGCATCAACTTCGCGACGACGCAGGATCCCCGGTTCTGGCAGGCGTTCGAGAAGGCGCGCGAAGGCTGAGCGCGCGCCGCGTCGCGCGCGTTCAGCTGCCGACGTTCAGGCCGAACATCTTCGAGAACTCGAGGTACTGCTGCAGCGTCATCTTGTCCTTGTGCATCATCGGATCGGCCTTCTTCGCGTCGTCCATGTGCATGTCCCAGGTCCTGGACATCGCGTCCATGAATTCCTTCTTGCTGACCATGCCGTCCTTGTTGACGTCGATGTAGTCGCTGTCCAGGAAGTGCGTCACGCGGTCCTCGCGGCGCACGTCCTGCGCGTGCGACAACAGCGGGAAGGCGGCGGTCGCGAGCAGGGTCGCGACGAGGGCGAATTGGCGCAGGGAGGTCTTCACGGTGGTTTCCTTCGAAGGGTTGGAGGGCAGGGCCAGGTCGGCCACCGGCGTCGCGCACCGCGCATCGATCGCGCGGCGTCATGCGAGCCAGTGACCGGTAGTCGTGCGGTTCGAGGAAATCCTTACGCCGCGACGTCACGCTGCGGCGCGCGCAGGTTCGCGAGGCGCCCACGCCAGGCGGTTCAGGGCGGCACGAACCGGCGCGCTTGCTCGCGCATCGCCTCGACTTCGCCCACCTGGGCCTCGCGATCCAGCTTGCGCACCGTCTCGCGCAGATCCCTGCAGGGCGCGAAGCCCGTGCCGGGCGACCAGTGCGCCGCGAAGAGCGTGCGCTCGGTCCGGATCAGGTCCCGCCGCGAGGTGTCGCCCGTGGCCTGGAACAGCAGCGCGCCGCTGATGCCGTACGTGATCAAGGTGTCCGAGTGCTCGAACATCGCGTCGCTGATCTCGCGGCATTGGCGGGCGCGCGCCGCGTCGCCGGCGGCCTGGCGGCGGCACACGTCGAGCAAGGCCATGAACGGCGGCATCGACACCGCCGCCGCCTGCCCGATCGATCCCACGGCCAGGTCGCCCACGGCCGCCAGGTCGCGGGCGTCCGCGGGCAGGTGGCGCGCCACGGCGCCGGCCGGCGCGAACAAGCGCAGGTCGAAGCGGGTCGCGTCCGCCAGGTGCGCCATCGCGTCCTGGATCGCGGCATCGTCGCCGCGCGCGCGGGCCTGGGCCAGGAGGTCGATCCAGGGGACGCCGTTGCCTGGATCGACCTGCGCCCAGCGCTCCGCCGTCAGGGCCGCGCAGCTCGACGCCTGCGCGCCGTCCTGGTGACACACGCCATAGCCCAGCGCGACCACCCGCGGGTCGCTCGAGACCGCCGCCTGCTGGGCGACCGCCTCCTGGACGGCCCCCGGCGTGCGCAGGTTGCCGATGTTGAGCAAATCGGCGACCGCGCGGTCCATCGGGTCGGCGCTCGCGCGCAGCGCCGAGTCGATGCGCGCCTGCGCCGCCCGCCAGGTCGACGACGCCGCGCGCGTGAGGGCGGGCTCCTCGTCGGTCGAATCCGTCTTCGCGAACTGCGGTCCGTCGGCCAGGCCGCAGTCTTCCTTCTCGCGGGCATCGGTCGGTGCGGGCGCCGAGGCCGCCAGCGATTCGGCGAAGGTCCACGGGTCGTCGGGCATCGTCGCCAGCGCGATGGCGGCGTCGCGGCGCGCGCGGCCCGCGGGCGTCTCGATGTCCGGCGGCGGCGGCATCGGGGCGGCCGCTCGCTCGAGCGCCGGCGCGCGCAGCCACCACCAGCCGCCGGCCACGCCCAGCGCCACGCCCACCACGATCGCGGCGCGCCGGACGACGGCGAGGCCGGGCCGCACGCGCAGCGTCCTATCGATTGCCCAGCGCTTCCCAGCGCTCCATGGCCGCCAGCAGCTGCGCGTCGACTTCGGTGAAGCGCGCCTGCGTGGCGGCGATCTTGTCGCGGCCCTGCGCGTACAGCTCGTTGCTGGCCAGCGCCGCTTCCAGCGTCCTGTGCTCCGCTTCCAGCGCCTCGATCCGGCCAGGCAGCTCGTCGAGCTCGCGCTGTTCCTTGTAGCTGAGCTTGCCCTTGGGCTTCGCGGCGCTCGCCGGGGCGGGCGCGTTCGCGGCCGCGGCCGCGGGGGCGGACGCGGGCGTGACGGGCGCGGGCGGCGGCGCGCTGGCGCGCACGCGCGCGCGCTGGGCCTGCCAGTCCTCGACGTTGCCCTCGTACTCGCGCCACAGGCCCGGCGTGACGTCGCCTTCCCACACCAGGGTGCTGGTGACGACGTTGTCGACGAAGCGGCGGTCGTGGCTCACCAGGAACACGGTGCCGGCGTAGTTGGCGAGCAGTTCCTCGAGCAGCTCCAGCGTGTCGATGTCGAGGTCGTTGGTGGGCTCGTCCAGCACCAGGACGTTGGCCGGGAGCGCGAAGAGCCGGGCCAGGAGGAGGCGGTTGCGCTCGCCGCCGGACAGCGACGTCACCTTCGCGTTCGCGCGCTCCGGCGCGAACAGGAAGTCGCCGAGGTAGCTCATGATGTGCTTGCGCGTGGAGCCGATCTCGATCCACTCGCTGCCCGGACTGATCGTGTCGGCCAGCGTGGCGTCCAGCTTCAGGCCCGCACGCATCTGGTCGAAGTAGGCGACGTTGAGATTGGTGCCCCGCTTGATCGTGCCCGCCGTCGGTTGCAGCTGCCCGAGGATCAGCTTCAGCAGCGTCGTCTTGCCCGAGCCGTTGGGGCCGATCAGGCCGATCTTGTCGCCGCGCAGGATGGTCGTCGTGAGCTTGTCGACCAGCACGCGCTCGCCGTAGCGCATGCCCACGTTCTCGAGCGCCGCCACGATCTTGCCGGTCTGGCCGCCGGTGGCCACCTCGAGCCGCACCTGGCCGACCTGGTCGCGCCGGGCCTGGCGTCGCGCGCGCAGCACCTCCAGCCGCTGGATCCGGGCGACGCTGCGCGTGCGGCGCGCCTCGACGCCCTTGCGGATCCAGATCTCCTCCTGCGCCAGCAGCTTGTCGGCGCGCGCGTTGGCCAGCGCCTCGGATTCGAGCTCGCGCTGCTTGGCCGACTCGTAGGCGCTGAAGTTGCCGGGATAGCTGCGCAGCACGCCGCGATCGAGTTCGACGATGCGCGTCGCCGTCGCGTCGATGAAGGCGCGGTCGTGCGAGATCAGGATGAGCGCGCCGCGATAGGCGCGCAGCAGCTCGGCCAGCCAGTCGATGGCGTCGAGGTCGAGGTGGTTGGTGGGCTCGTCCAGCAGCAGCACGTCGGGCGCGGCCACCAGCGCCTGGGCCAGCGCGACGCGCTTGCGCAGGCCGCCAGAGAGCTTGTCGACCTGCTGGCGGGGGTCGAGGTCGAGCCGGTGCAGCGTCTCGTCGACGCGGCGCTCCCAGTCCCAGCCGCCGAGCGCCTCGAGGCGCGTCTGCAGGCGGTCGAGTTCGTCGTGGTCGACGCCGTCGTGGTTCTCGAACCGCTCGCGCGCCTCGCGGGCCTCGCGCACGCCTTCGCTCACGGCGTCGAACACGCTGATCGCCGGCGCGAACAGCGGTTCCTGCGGCACGTAGGTGCGGCGCAGGCCGCGCTCGACCTGCAGCAGGCCGTCGTCGGGCTTGTCGATGCCCGCGAGGATCTTGAGCAGGCTGGACTTGCCGGTGCCGTTGCGCCCGATCAGCGCGACGCGTTCCGCGGTCTCGAGTGCGAAATCGGCGCCATCGAGCAGGGCGACGTGGCCGAAGGCGAGGTGGGCATTGGAGAGTGTGAGCAGGGCCATTCGGGGATGTTTCAGGATCAGAAGGGGTCGTGGCCTTCGACGACGGCACGGGAGCGGTCGCCGGCGATCTCGGCCTCGAGCGCGTCGACGAACATCTTCGCGACGTCGAAGCCCGACTGCTCGGTGATCTCCTGGAAGCAGGTGGGACTGGTGACGTTGATCTCGGTGAGCGTGTCGCCGATGACGTCGAGCCCCACCAGCAGCAGGCCGCGTGCCGCCAGCTTGGGGCCGATGACGCCGGCGATCTCGCGCTCGCGCGGGGTGATCGGCCGCGCCACGCCCAGCCCGCCGGCGGCGAGATTGCCGCGCACCTCGCCGCCTTGCGGGATGCGCGCCAGCGTGTGCGGCACCGGCTTGCCGCCGATCACCAGCACGCGCTTGTCGCCGTCGACGATCTCGGGGATGAACTTCTGCACCATGATCGTCTGCGCGCCGTTGCCGTTGAGCGTCTCGACGATGCTGCCCAGGTTCAGGCCGTCCTGCCTGACGCGGAAGATGCCCATGCCGCCCATGCCGTCCAGCGGCTTCAGGATGATGTCGCCATGCTCCTTGTGGAAGGCGCGCACGTCGGCGGCCGAGCGGGTGACCAGCGTCGGCGAGATGAACTGCGGGAACTCGAGGATGGCCAGCTTCTCGGGATGCTCGCGCAGCGCCGCCGGCGAGTTCAGCACGACCGCGCCCTCGCGCTCGGCCTGGCTCAGCAGGTGGGTGGCGTAGAAGAACTCGCTGTCGAACGGCGGGTCCTTGCGCATCAGCACGGCGTCGAACTCGGCCACCAGCACCGTCTCCAGGCCCGTCGTCGTGTACCAGGGCGCCTCGTCGTGCCCGCTGACGCCGGTCAGGGTGATCGGCAGCGCGCGCGCCAGCACGCGGCCGCCGCGCTGCCAGCTCAGGTCGACGGGCTGCGTCGCCCACAGCGTGTGCCCGCGGCGCGCGGCCTCGCGCATCATGGCGAAGGTCGAGTCCTTGTAGATCTTGAACGTATCGAGCGGATCGGCGACGAACAGCAGCTTCATGGGGACACCTGGAGGGAAGGCGGGCGCCGCGCGCGAGCTCCGGGCGGCAGGTTTTCAAGGGCGGACGGTGCCGCGCGCGCGACGCGGGCGCGGCACGACATGATCGCGCGCGACCGCCCGGGCCGGCGCTGGAGGGCTATTTCAGGGCGCGGGGCGCACCGGGGCCCGGAAGTGTTGCACACCGAGCGCCAGCGCGCCGGCCACCACGCCCCAGAACGGCGCGCCGATGCCCGCGAGATTGACGCCGGACAGCGTCACGAGGAAGGTCAGCGCCGCCGCGTCGCGGTGCTTCTCGACCACCAGCGCCTGCGACAAGGCGCCGGCGATCGTACCCAGCAGCGCGAGCCCGGCCACCGCCACGACGAGCGCATGCGGGAACGCCGCCATCAGGCCGACGACGGCACCTCCGCCCAGGCCGACGACCAGGTAGAACAAGCCCGCCGCGACGGGCGCGACGTAGCGCCGCTTCGGATCGGGGTGCGCCTCGGGGCCCATGCAGATCGCCGCGGTGATCGCGGCCAGGTTCAGGCCGAACGAGCCGAACGGCGCCAGCAACAGCGTCGCCAGGCCGGTGCTGGCGATCACGGGCGACACCGGCGCGGTCACCCCGGCCGCCCGCTGCGCCGCGACGCCCGGCAGGTTCTGCGAGGCCATCGTCACGATGAACAGCGGCAGGCCCAGGCCGATCGCGGACTGCAGGCTGAACGCGGGCATCACGAACACGGGCTGCGCCCAGCCCCACTGCACGCCGGCCAGCGTGATGCGCCCCGACGCCGCCGCGAGGGCGATGCCCGCCCCGAGCACGCCCGGCACGGCGTAGCGCGGCCAGAAACGGCGCCCCACCACGAAGGCGAGCGCCATCGTGCCCACGAGCCATGCGTCGCCATGGACGGCGAGCGCGGCGTCCAGCCCGAAACGCGTGAGCACGCCGGCCAGGAGCGCGGCGGCGATGGCCACCGGCACGCGGCCCATCAGCCGCTCGAACAGCCCCGAGGCGCCCGCGATGGTGATGAGGACGGCCGAAATGATGAAACCACCCGTAGCACTGGACAGCGAGACGCCGTGCGTCCCGGCGAGCAGGGCGGCGCCGGGGGTCGACCACGCCGTCAGCACCGGCTGGCGGACCCAGAGCGACAACCCGATGCTGGTGACCGCCATGCCCACGCCCAGCGCCCAGACCCAGGAGGTGGTCTGCGCCGGCGTGGCGCCGAGCGCCTGTGCCGCCTGGAACACGATGGCGATCGAGCTCGTGATGCCGACCAGCACCGCGATGAAGCCGGCGACGACGGCCGAGAACGAGACATCCTTGAGCATGGCGCGAAGGGTACCCGAGGCGGACCCTCCTGCTGTCGTGTAGGACAAGCTGCCGCGGCGGCGTCGGCGCGCCACGGTTCAGCAGCTTCCGCTCACGTTTCGAAGCAACTCGGCACTTTGGCTGACATCCGCTCGACCATGCTGCGCGTTTAATCCGTGTCAGCCCGACTCGTGATGGGCCGCAAGAGGAAAATCGACATGAACAGCAGCACCACCCCCAACGCTTCCGGCGCCGCCGGCCTGCCCCGCGCCGTCTGGATCGGCGGCGGCCTGATGGCCCTGACCATCATCGCGCTCGCGACCACCCTGGTCGTCAAGGGCAACGGCAACGACACCACGGCCGACAACACCGTCGCCCCGCTGGTGGCCACCACCACCACGGCCGGCGCTCCCACCACGGAACAGTCCTCCGTCGCCAAGTCCGACGCGAAGACGCCCGCCAACGAGTCCACCAAGCCGGTGCATCACACCACCACGCCGGCACACCACGACACCGCTCGCGACAACGCGCCGGCTGCGCAGCAGCAGCAAGTCGCCGCCGCCGCGCCGGTGTGCGCCACCTGCGGCGTGGTCGAGGGCTACACCGCGGTGCAGGTGCAGGGCAAGAACAACGGCGTCGGCGCCGTCGCCGGCGGCCTGGGCGGCGCGCTGATCGGCAGCAAGATCGCCGGCCGCGGCAACCACACGCTGGGCGGCGCGATCGGCGCCGTCGGCGGCGGCCTGCTGGGCAACGCCATCGAGTCGCACGAGCGCACCTCCACCGCCTACGACGTGCGCGTGCGCATGGACGACGGCAGCGTGCGCACCGTGCGCCAGGCCGCCGTGCCGACCGTGGGCCAGCACGTCAACGTCGAAGGCAACGCGCTGAAGGCGGTCGCCGCGCAAGGCTGATCGCGCGGCGCGCCAGCGAGAACGGCCCGCGTCGCGGGCCGTTTTTCATTCCGTCGGGCGCCAGGTCTCGGACGGTGCTCAGTGAAGGAAGCCGTCGTAGCCGGTCTTCAGGATCAGCGCCGAGACCACCACGATGAACACGATGCGCACGAACCCGGCCCCGCGGGACAGCGCCAGGCCGGTGCCCAGCAGGCTGCCGGTGACGTTGGCCACCGCCAGGACGGCGGCGACATGCCACCAGACGTGGCCGGTCCACGTGAACAGCACCAGCGCGGCGAAGTTCGTCGCCGTGTTGAGCAACTTGGCCGCCGCCGACGCGTGCAGGAAGTCGTAGCCCAGGACGCGCACGAAGAGGAAGACGAAGAAGCTGCCGGTGCCCGGGCCGAAGAAGCCGTCGTAGAAACCGATGGCCAGGCCGATGATCCCGGCGATGCGCGCCTCGGCGCCGCCCTGGCTGCGCGGGGCATGGTGACGCCCGAGTTCCTTCTTCGCCAGCGTGTACAGCAGGATCGCCAGCAGCACCACGGGCAGCGCCTGCTTCAGCGGCTTGGCGTCGACCAGCGTGACTGCATACGCGCCGACGAAGCTGCCCGCGAGCGCGCCCGCCATGCCCCAGGCCATCGTCAGGCGCGCGAGCGTCACGCGGCGCGCGAACTGCACCGCGGCCCACGCGGTGCCCCAGATGGCACCGCCCTTGTTGGTGCCGAACAGCGTGGCAGGGATGGCGTTCGGATAGGTGGCGAAGAGCGCGGGCACCAGCACGAGGCCGCCGCCGCCCACCACCGCATCCACGAAGCCGGCGAGCCCGGAGGCGGCCGCCACGACGACGAGATCGATCATGGCCCCATTGTCGGCGAGCCGGCCGAGCCGACCGACGCGCTGCGGCATCGCGCAAATTCGCGGCCCGAAAAGGACAAAAGGGCGCGGCCGGTAGGCAGCGCCCTTCGTCTCTGTTGTGGTCCGGCAGTCGCCACGCGGCGCCGCCTGCCTGGCCCGATAAGCGTTCGGGCCGGCGTTATGTCTCCTCGTACCCCCTTCAGAGTCGCACGCACCTTGTGGGTGCATATGACAAGAAAGTATATGCACTGTAGGAGCGCGTTGTTGCGGTGCACATCCGGGCTTTCCCGCTGTCACCGTGCACCAACACTGTTCAGGCGGTGTTCATGGGATGTTCAGGGCGTGAAGAAGTTGGCACGGCGCCCGTCTTCGAACGCACCGCCGCCAGCGTCCATTCCGCGGCGCGCTCCGCGATCATCAGCGTCGGCGAGTTGGTGTTGCCGCTGGTGATGTCGGGCATCACGCTGGCGTCGACCACGCGCAGGCCCGCGACCCCGCGCACGCACAGGCGCGAGTCCAGCACGGCGTCGGGCTCGTCGTCGCGGCCCATGCGGCAGGTGCCCACGGGATGGAAGATGGTGGTGCCGATGTCGCCGGCCAGGCGCGCGAGCTCGTCGTCCGTCTGGTATTGGGTGCCGGGCTTGACCTCGCGCGGGTGGAACGGCGCCAGCGCCGGTTGTTCGGCGATGCGGCGGGTCAGGCGCAGCGAATCGGCGGCGACGCGGCGGTCGCCCTCGGTGGCGAGGTAGCGCGGCGCGATCAGCGGCGCCTGCTCCGGGTCGACGCAACGGATGTGGACCTCGCCGCGCGACTCCGGATTGAGGTTGCACACGCTGGCCGTGAACGCCTCGAACGCGTGCAGGGGCTCGCCGAAGGCGTCGAGCGACAGCGGCTGCACGTGGTACTGCACGTTGGGCCAGCGGCGGCCCGGGTCCGAGCGCGTGAACGCGCCCAGCTGCGACGGCGCCATGCTCATCGGACCACTGCGCGCCAGCGCATATTCGGCCGCGATGCGCGCCTTGCCCAGCATCGTGGCGGACAGGGTGTTGAGCGTGCGCGTGCCGTCCACCGCGAAGACCGCGCGCACCTGCAGGTGGTCCTGCAGGTTGCCGCCGACACCGGGCAGCTCGTGCCGGGGCACGACGCCGGCGGCCTTCAGCCGCGCGCCGTCGCCGATGCCCGACAGCTGCAGGATCTGCGGCGAGCCGATGGCGCCGGCCGACAGCAGCACCTCGCCGCGGCAGCGCACCTGCACCGGCGCGTCGCTGCCGATGCGCAGTTCGACGCCGCGCGCGGCGAGCCGTTCGCGTGATCCGGCGGGAGCGTCCTCCAGCAGCAGCCGCGTGACGTGCGCGCCCGTCAGCACCTGCAGGTTGGGACGCCGCAGCGCGGGCCGCAGGAAGGCCTTGGCCGCGTTCCAGCGCACGCCGCGGCGCTGGTTCACCTCGAAGTAGCCGACGCCTTCGTTGTCGCCGCCGTTGAAGTCGTCGACCGCTGGGATGCCGGCCTGCACCGCGGCCTGCGCGAAGGCGTCGAGGATGGGCCAGGACAGCCGCTGCTTCTCGACGCGCCACTCGCCGCCGCCGCGTCGCCCGCTGGCGTCGTGGCCGGGAGCCGCGTGCAGCGGCGGCGCGTCGCCGCGCCAGTGGTCCTCGTGGCGCAGGAAATAGGGCAGGCACTTCGCCCATTCCCACTCGGGGTCGCCGGTGCGCCGGGCCCAGGCGTCGTAATCGCGCGCCTGGCCGCGCATGTAGATCATGCCGTTGATGCTGGACGAGCCGCCCAGCACCTTGCCGCGCGGATAGCGCAGCACGCGGCCGTTGAGGCCCGGGTCGGGCTCCGTCCTGTACAGCCAGTCGGTGCGCGGGTTGCCGATGCAGTACAGGTAGCCGACGGGGATGTGGATCCACGGATAGCTGTCGCGGCCACCGGCCTCCACCAGCAGCACGCGATGGCGTGGATCCGCCGACAGCCGGTTTGCCAGCAGGCAGCCGGCGGTGCCGGCGCCGATCACGATGAAGTCGAACGGATCGCCGAGGTGCATGATCCGGGATCTTAGCGACGACGGGGTGTCCCTGTCGCGCTCGGCGGTCCACATGGTGAACCAGGTATCGAGCCAGTTCCGGCGAGGCCGGTCGCTGCTGTCACAGGAAGCGGTCACACGGGTTGCTCCAGTGATAGTACGGGCCGACCAGGTGACGAAACTCGACGCACTCCTGATTCAGCCAGAAGCGCTCGGAGATGCCGTCGTACCACCGTTGCGAGCGACGTTCGACAGGTTTGGCGACTTCACCGCTCGGGTCGTAGACCGTGCCGCCTTCCGAACCGCGGCCGTAGATGTGGGTCGCCGCGAAACGCGTCGCGCCGGCGCGCGCTTCTTCCGCGGCCTTGGTCTGGAGGTCGGACCACGACGCCGCCAGGTCGACCCAAGCGGGCAACTCGAACATCAGCGGAAAGACGATCGCCGCGAGCAGCATGTAGGCCACCTGGCCGAGATCGATGCGCATCGCCTCCCACGAGCGCGCGACCGCGTGACCGAGCCCGTAAAGCAGCGACGAGGTGACGACGCATGCCAGCAGGAACCAGCTGAACACCATCCAGCTGGCGAACACCATTCGCCAGCCCGGCACGCCGCCCAGGATCGCGCCCACGGTGAGCAGGAACAGCGCGAACCAGGTGCGTTTTCGTGGCCGCGGCACGCCGAAAGTCAGCATCGGTTGGGCCTGGCCGCTCATCGCGCGTTCTCCGCCGCCTCGCGCGCGGGCGCTCGCAACCGCGCGAACAGGGCGTACCAGTCGATCCGGCGCGTCAGCATCATCACCGTCGCGAGCGCGGCGAACAGCATCACCGAGCCGATCACCAGCGCGTTCTGCTCCAGCTGCAGCAGCGCGTACAGCAGTCCGTAGAGCAGCGCGATGCCCAGCCCGAAGGATAGCCCCGCCAGGCGCCGTCCCAGCATCGAGCTTGCATAGACGCCGAGCAACACGGCGCACGCCGTCGATGCCGCGGCATAGGCCTGCTCGAACGCCAGGTGCTCGGACAGGGACAGCAGCAGCAGGAAGAACAGCGACAGCGCCAACCCCACCAGCAGGTACTGCACCGGGTGCACGCGGCGGCCGGACAGCACCTCGACCAGCCCGACGGCGACGAAGGTCAGCACGATGAACAGCAGGTCGTACTTGGTCGCGCGATCACTCAGCACGTACGGATTGACGGGGTCGATGAAGGCGACGCTCATCAGGTCGAGGCACTTGTCGGACTTCGCATTCGCGTCGTCGGCAGGGTCGGTGGCGGCGACCGCGGGGCCCGGCGCGCACAGGGCGAGGCCGCGCCCGACGTCCGCGGGCGCGGTGGTGGCCAGCGCCGACAGGTTCCAGGTGGCGCTGAAGCCGTCGCCGCGCACCTCGCGCTGCTCGGGCGCGAACTGGCCGCCGAACGACGGGTGCGGCCAGTCGGAATTCAGCGTCCAGCGCAGGCTGTCGGCGGCGGGCACCCAGGCAAGCTGGCCGGTGCCGACCAGGTCGAGCTCGACGTGGACGGACAACGCCTGCGCGCCCGCTTCACCTTCGACGCGCGCAGCGGGCAGCAGCGCGTGCAGGCCGCTCGCGTAGCCGGCGGCGCCGGTGCCGGGCGAGACGGCCAGGCCCACGCCATCGGCCGTGACCGTGGCGGAGCGCACGCCGCGCACGTCGCTCAGCGCCATCATGATCACCGGCGCGTTGCACCGCACGCGGCCTTCCGGATGCTCGGGCCGCGGCTGCAGCGGGGCCAGCGTCGGAAAGTCCGCCGTCGCGGCGAAGTGCCCCGTCCACGCGTTGATCTTGAACAGGCCGCGCCGCAGCGGATCGGCCTTGGTGCGGCCGTCGACCACGAGCTTGCCAGGCACCTGCGTCAGCGTGAACTCGCGCTTCGACGGGGTGGTGACGCGGTCCTTGCCGGTGCCCGATGCCCCGTCCCACTCCTCGACGCAGGAGCGCTCCATCACGGGCCCCAGCACCGACTGCGCCGCCGCGTGCGAGTGCTCGACGCCGCGCACCGCCTCCTCGCCGCGCGCCTTGCGCTCCCACACGAGCCCCTCGATGCGCGAGAGCACCAGCAGCAGCATCAGGGCCACGAGCACGAGCGCGCCCGCCTTGGCCAGCAACGGAAATCTCATCGTTTGTTCTCCTCGAAGGCGCCGGACGCCGGCGCGATGCCGCGACGATGCCGGCGCCGCGTGAGGACGCGATGAGGTTTGTGAGGCGAGCGTGAAGTGGGCGGCGCCGCGCCGCTCAGAGCGGCAGGCGCAGCGTCACGAGCAGGCCGGGCGACGCCTGCTCGAAGGCGACGCTGCCACCATGCAGCGCCGCGGCCTGCCGCACGATGGCCAGGCCCAGGCCGCTGCCGCGGCGGCCGTCGCGCGGGCGCGGCAGCGAGAAAAAGCGCGTGCCCAGCTGCGGCAGCGCGAAGTCGGACACGCCGGGGCCGGCGTCGCGCAACGTGAACACCGCCTCGGGCCCGATCCGGCGCAGCGAGACGGTGATGGCCGTGCCCTCGGGCGCGAAGTCCAGTGCGTTCGACCACAGGTTGGAGAACAGCAGCCTCAGCGACTCCGGCTCGCCGGCGAGCGTGACGTCGATGCGCGATTCCCACACCAGGCCGACGCCGCGCTGGATCGCCAACGGCACGTGGGCCGTGGCGACCTCGTCGATCAGTTCCAGCAGCTCGACCGGCACCGGGTTGGCGATCGCGCGCTGGCCTTCCAGCCGCGACAGCTCCAGCATGCGGTCGACGAGATCGCGCAGGCGCAGCGACTGCTCCTGGATCTGTTGCGCGAAGCGTTCGCGGTCGTCGGCGGGCAGCTCGTCGCCCAGCAGCTCCGCGGCGCCCTGGATCGCGGTGAGCGGGCTCTTCAATTCGTGCGTCAGCGCGCGCACCGTGTGTTCCAGCCGCTCGCGGTCCTCAAGGCGTTCGCGCATCTCGTCGACGGCCACGGCCAGGTCGCCGAGTTCGCCCGGCAGTTTCGGCACGGGCACGCGGTCGCCGGCGTGCACCCGCGTCGCATAGGACTTGAGCTGCCGCACCGCGCGCACCATCCAGACCGTCACCAGCACGCCCACCGCGGCCGACAGCCCCAGCAGCCAGAAGCCGGCCACGAGGATCCGGCGCTGCGCGCGGTCGATGAACTGCTGCACGGTGGCCAGCGGCTTGCCGACCGCGACGACGCCGATCACGCGATCGCCGTCGCGCACCGGCGCGGCGACGTACATCACCGAGGTCGCGTCGTCGTCCGGCACGACACGGGTGGCGCGCGCGCCGTACTGGCCGTGCAGCGTCAGGTGGACGTCGCGCCAGCGCGAGTAGTCCTCGCCGAGCGCGGAGCTCGCGGCCGCGCCGGGCGCCTGGCCCTGCGGCGCGAAGCCGGAGTCGAGCACGACGCGGCCGCTGGCGTCGGTGACGTAGACGCGCAGGTCCAGCGTGCGCTTGTGCAGGCCCCAGATCTGCGCGTCGACCGGGCGTCGGCGATAGGCCGCGATCGCGCGGGCCAGCGGCGAATCCTGCAGGTTGCCGCCGGCGGGCATCGCGCGCAGGTCGGGCGTGGCCTGCTCGGCCAGCAGGTTGGCGCTGTCGGCCAGCGCGTCCTCCAGCACCTCGCGCGCGCTCGGCCGCACTTCGCTGCGGAAGACCTGCAGTGCGAAGAAACCGGCCAGGCCGGTGATGACGAAGAACGCGAACAGCAGTCGCAGGCCGAGGCGCATGGAACGAGGACGGAAGGCGAAGGAGGATCAGCGAGGGGCGATGTCGAGCGCGTAGCCCATGCCGCGGTGCGTGGCGATGGGCTCGAGCTCGGGCCGGACGGCGCGCAGTTTGGCACGCAGGGTCTTCACGTGGGTGTCGACGGTGCGGTCGGTGGCGTCGCCCTCGGCGCCCCAGACCTCGTCGAGCAGCGACTCGCGCGAGCGGATGCGCCCGGGTGCGCGCAGGAGGGCGCGCAGGAGGCCGTATTCCAGCCGGGTCAGCGCGAGCCATTGGCCCGCGAAGGCGATCCGCTGGCCGTCGGCGTCCAGCACGAACAGACCGGACGCGGCGGCAGGCGTGGCCGCGGGCGCGAGCGACGCCCGGCGCAGCAGCGCCCGCACGCGCGCCACCAGCTCGCGCGGGCTGAACGGCTTGGTCAGATAGTCGTCGGCGCCCAGCTCCAGGCCGATCACGCGATCGAGCTCCTCGGCGCGGGCGGTCAGCATCAGCACCGGCAGCACGCGCAGCGCGTCGTCGCCGGACTGGCGCCAGGCGCGGCACAGGTCCAGGCCGTTGCCGTCGGGCAGGCCGACGTCGAGGATGGCGAGTGCCGGCCGCGCGCGCGCCGCGGCCTCGCGCGCGGCCCCCACGAGCAGCACATGGTCGACCGCGAAGCCTTCCCGCTGCAGGGCGAAGGCGACGGTGCCGGCGATGGCCGGATCGTCTTCCAGCAGCAGGATGCGCGCGCTCACTTGACTACGCTCCATGCTGCACACCGGTTCTCGGAGCGGCCGTGCGCCCACGCTCAGCGGGCGGCGACGCTGGCCAGGGCCGGGAACAGCTTGGTCAGGCCGTCGGACAGCAATTCGACGGCCATGGCCGCCAGGATCAGGCCCATCAGCCGCGTCATCACGTTGATGCCGGTGCGCCCGAGGATCCTCGCGATGCGGCCGGCGGCCGAGAATGCCGCGAACGTGGCGGCGCCGATCACCACGCCGTAGCCCACCAGCACCGCGTGCTCGACCAGCGTGCGCGTCTTGTCGGCGTAGATCACCATCGTCGAGATGGTGGCCGGGCCGGTGAGCAGCGGGATGGTCAGCGGCACGATGGCGATCGAGTCGCCGGCGTCGGCCTTGGCCTGGCCGTCGCCCACGTCCGAGCCGCGGCTCTCGGCCTGCTGCGCGTTGAGCATGTTCATCGACGAGATCAGCAGCAGCAGCCCGCCGCCCACCTGGAACGAGGCGATGCTGATGCCGAAGAACTCGATGATCTGCAGCCCGCACACCGCGCTCAGCCCCACGACCATGAACGAGGCCACCGACGCGACGCGCACCGTGCGCTGGCGCTGCACGCGGTTCAGGTTCTGGGTGAAGTGCAGGAAGAACGGGATCGCGCCGATCGGGTTGACGATGGCCAGCAGGGCCACGAGCGGTTTGAGCAGGTGCAGATCCATGGCGGCGATTCTCGCCGCGGCCACGCCGCTTGGGGCGTCGAGTTACCGCCGTTCACGCTCGACCGCGCGCCGGATTTCGGGAAAACCCGCCCGGCGAAACCCTCATCAATTGCAGCGGAAGCGGCAGTCGTTCACCTAGAAAGAGGGGGGTTCACCGTTCGGAAACGACAAAACAACAATTTCCTTGACGGCGCTTTGCATTTCGTGATTTGTTAGGCTCATAATCATTCCAGGGCAGCGGCTGCTTCGCGCAACTGTCGCCCGATGATGCTGTGTCTGGTTGCGCCGCCTTCGCTTGATGGATCACGCTGGGTTGAAGCTCCACATGGTTTTTTTTCTTTGAAAGGGCTTCCCCCGTGGGAAACAAACTTTACGTAGGC
>JAEKKH010000399.1 GCA_019510465.1 Burkholderiales bacterium | reverse complement strand
TGCTGGCCCAGTACCGCTTCGGCCAGGCCAGCAGCAGCTTCCGTCCCTTCGTCGGCGCGGGCGTCACCTACGGCTACTTCTTCAAGCCCCGCTCCACGGCCGTGCTGTCCGGCATCACCGGCGGCACGCCCAGCAACCCGACCACGCTGTCCATGAAGAGCCGCTGGGGCACGACGATGGAACTGGGCGCCGCCTACAACATCACCAAGGACTGGTCCGCCAGCGTGGAGTTGACCAAGACCTTCATCAAGACGACGGGCAGCCTGTCCACGGGCCAGACCATCGAGACGACGCTGGATCCGGTGTCGGTGAAGTTCGGCATCGGTTATCGGTTCTGAACCTCGTTTCGGCGGGGCAATCGAAGGGAGCCGCGGGCTCCCTTTTTCTTGCCGTGAGCTGTCGCCGGGCTGGCGAGAGGCTTGGCCACAACTGCGCTCATGGTTGGTCCGTATGAGTACGGACTACCGAAGTCGTTACATTCTCGGCGCCTATTTTTTCGGGAGGGCTCAAATTGATTAAACGTACATCTCTGCTTCTGGCAATTTCGGCACTGGCCTTGGTCGGCTGCGAAACGCCGACGACTCAGCGCTACGCCATCTCTGCCGACACGAACCAAACCATCAAGTCGCTCGGTACGTCGGGCATCGGTATCGGCACTTTCTCTGCGCCAGCCAACTTCAGCGCCAACTGCCGCGCCCTTGGCCCCATGCAAGTGGCTGATGGGCTGACGCATACGCAATACATCCAGAAGGCCTTCGAGGATGAATTGAAGATCGCTGGCGCCTATGCAGCCAAGGACAGCAAGGTGCTGCTGACGGGCAAGGTCGAAAAGCTGGAGTTCTCTTCCATGCGCGCACTGACCGGTGGTTCGTGGTCGATTGACCTGGCGCTCAATTCGAGCAATGGCAAGAGCCTCAAGATCTCGGAGTACTACGAGTTCAACAGCGGATTTTCAGCACCGGAAGCCTGCCGCAACACGGCGGAGGCCTATTCACGTGCAGTTCAGAACCTGATCGGCAAGACCGTGCGGGATCCGTCCTTCGCTGACCTCGTGCGTTGATTGTTTGGCGCCTTTGCTGCTAAAGGTGCTTGACTCATGCCGGGGAGCCTCAGGGCTCCCTTTTTCTTTGTGGGGCGGAGTTGTCAGGTCTGCGCGCGATGCGCGACTGAGCCTCATGAAGACGCTGTTCCCCCTGCTGCTGGCCCTCACCGTGCCTGTCGCCATCGCTCAACCCAGCTGCCCTGCCGCCACCGCGCAAAGCGGCGCTGCCGTGCCGCGCCTCGTCGAGCTCTACACCTCCGAGGGCTGCTCCTCCTGCCCGCCGGCGGACCGCTGGTTGAGTTCGCTCAAGGGCCAGCCGGGCGTCATCGCGGCGGCCTTCCATGTCGACTACTGGAATGGGCTGGGCTGGCCGGACCGCTTCTCCAGGCCGGCCTACACCGAGCGGCAAAAGCAGGGTGTGGGCGTCAACGGCTCACGCTATGCCTACACGCCGCAAATTGTCGTCAATGGGCGGGACTGGCGTGGCGTCAGCCTGCCGGCGGCCAGCGCGGAACCGGCGCGCGTGCGTCTGGCGTGGAGCCGCAGCGCGACGGGCGAACTCAAGCTCGCCG
>JAEKKH010000020.1 GCA_019510465.1 Burkholderiales bacterium | reverse complement strand
TCCTTCCTCTTGCCAACGTCCAGGTGGGCGTGGACGCCACCAGCAAGAAGCGCGTGTTCGAACAGGCCGGCGTGCTGTTCGAGAACCAGCACGCGATCGCGCGCGCGACGGTCACCGACAACCTGTTCGCCCGCGAACGGTTGGGTTCCACCGGCCTGGGCCACGGCGTCGCCGTCCCGCATGGCCGCGTCAAGGGCCTGAAGAACCCGCTGGCCGCCGTGCTGCGCGTGCAGCAGCCGATCCCGTTCGACGCGCCCGACGACGAATCCGTCGGCCTGCTCATCTTCCTGCTGGTGCCGGAAGCGGCCACCCAGCGCCACCTCGAGATCCTGTCCGAGATCGCCGAGATGCTGTCGGACCGCGAGCTGCGCGATCGCCTCAAGGGCGATGTCGACGCGGCCACGCTGCACCGCCTCATCTCCGACTGGGAACCCCTGAAGTCGGTTGCCTAAGCCACAAATGCCGATGCCCGAACTTCTCCGGCACCGCCGCTCGAACGGGGCAAACGGAGTTCAAGGGAGCGGCAGAACCGGCTCCGCCGGGCTGCTCGCGGCCGGCCCCCTCGAGGGGCGGGGAGCGTCAGCGACCGTGGGGGCTCCATGAAACCACGCGTCATCAGTGCGGAGGCGCTGTTCGAGGAACACCAGCCGGCGCTTCGCTGGGAATGGGTCGCGGGCCACGCGCACCCTGAACGCCGCTTCGACGAGGCCGCCGTGCGCGAGGCACGCTCGGCCGCCGACCTGATCGGCTACCTCAACTACATCCACCCCTACCGCGTGCAGCTGGTGGGCCGCCGCGAGGTCGCATACCTCGAGAACGCCGACCAGGAAGTGCAGGCGCGCCGCATCCAGCGCATCGTCACGCTCGAGCCGCCGGTCCTCATCGTGGCCGACGGCGAGCGGCCACCCGACCAGCTCGTCGCGCTGTGCGACCGCGCCGAGATCCCGCTGTTCGTGACCTCCGCGTCGGCCGGCCACGTCATCGACCTGGTGCGCTCCTACCTGAGCCAGCTGTTCGCCGACCGCACCACGCGCCACGGCGTGTTCATGGACATCCTCGGCGTGGGGGTGCTGATCACCGGCGAATCGGGCCTCGGCAAGAGCGAACTCGGCCTGGAACTGATCTCGCGCGGCAACGGCCTGGTGGCCGACGACGCCGTCGACCTGTACCGCGTGTCGCAATCCACGCTCGAAGGCCGCTGCCCCGACCTGCTGCTCAACCTGCTGGAAGTGCGCGGCATCGGCCTGCTCGACATCAAGGCGATCTTCGGCGAGACCGCCGTGCGCCGGAAGATGCGCCTGAAACTCATCGTGCACCTCGTGCGCAAGGAGACGATGGAGCGCGAGTTCGAGCGCCTGCCCTACGAGCCGATGTACGACGAGATCCTGGGCATCCCCGTGCGCAAGGTCGTGATCGCCGTCGACGCCGGCCGCAACCTCGCCGTGCTGGTCGAGGCCGCCGTGCGCAACACCATCCTGCAGCTGCGCGGCATCGACACCTACCAGGAATTCGTCAAGCGTCACCAGGACGCCATGGCCAAGGGCACGGATTGACGCCCCCCTGACGGCGGGTCGCCTGTGGCCAGGGTCAGCCGTGGTGGCGCGGGTTGACCTTCGGTGCCGGGCGATGTTCGCAGTTCTCCCGGGTGCACACGGCGTACAGCGACAGCGCGTGCTCCTGCAGCGTGAAGCCGCGCGACGCGGCCACCTCGCGCTGGCGCGCCTCGATCTCGGGGTCGAAGAACTCCTCGACGCGGCCGCAGGTCAGGCACAGCAGGTGGTCGTGGTGCGTGCCCTCGTTGAGCTCGAACACCGACTTGCCCGACTCGAAATGGCTGCGCGCCAGGATGCCGGCCTGCTCGAACTGCATGAGTACCCGGTACACGGTGGCAAGCGCGATGTCAGACCCTTCATTCAAGAGGGTCTTGTAGACGTCCTCGGCCGTCAGGTGGCGGTCGACGGACTGCTGGAAGACCTCGAGGATCTTGATCCGCGGCAAGGTCGCCTTCAGGCCGCTGCTCTTGAGTTCTTCAGCGTGGGTCATGTTAAGCAGGACAAAGTCGCGCTTCGCGGGACGCGGCGCAGACTAGAATCGCCGGTCAATCATATCCACCCTTGGCCTCGTTGGGGCGGCGGTTCAGAGCTTGTCGATGCACATCACGGTCTTCTCCCGGTTCCTTCCTCTTTCCGCCTCTGTCCTGGCCGCTCTCGCCCTCGGCGGCTGTTCCAGCTTCAACGAGCCGGCGTCCGTCAAGGGCTTCCTCGCCTTCATCGCGCCGTACAAGCCCGACATCATCCAGGGCAACGTCGTCACGACGGAGCAGATGGCGCAGGTCAAGGAAGGCATGTCGCGCGTGCAGGTCAAGGAGATCCTCGGCTCGCCGCTGATCACCGACCCGTTCCACGCCGACCGCTGGGACTACGTCTTCACGCTCAAGCGCCAGGGTTTCGACGACCAGCGGCGAGCGTTCACCGTGCTGTTCGACAAGGACAAGGTGCAGAAGATCGATGCGCCGGCCCTGCCCAGCGAGGACGAGTTCGTCGCCCAGATCAGCCGCAGGAAGCTGCCCACGTCCACGCCCAAGCTCGAGCTGACCGACGCCGAGAAGGCCGCGCTCCCCGTGCCGGTGGCGGTGGCCGCGCCCGCGGCGTCCGGCGTCGAGGTGGCCGGCGTCACGCGCAGCTATCCCCCGCTCGAGACGGCCACGCCGTGAGCGCCGCGGCCCCGCTTCGCATCGCGATCGCCGGCACCTCCGGGCGCATGGGGCGCATGCTGATCGAAGCCGTGCTGGACGCGCCGGACTGCACGCTCGCCGGCGCGCTCGACGTCGCCACCAGCCCGCTGCTGGGGCAGGACGCCGGGGCGTTCCTGGGCCGCACGGCGGGCGTGGCCATCGTCGCCGACCTCGAGGCCGCGCTCGCCGGCAGCCAGGTGCTGATCGACTTCACGCGCCCCGAGGGCACGCTGCACCACCTGCAGGCCTGCGCCGCGCGCGGCGTCGCGCTGGTGATCGGCACCACCGGTTTCAGCGCCGAGCAGAAGGCCTCGATCGGCGGCTTCGCGCAGCGCATCCCCGTCTTCATGTCGCCCAACATGAGCGTGGGCGTCAATGTCGTGATGCGCCTGATCGAGCAGGCCGCCAAGGCGTTCTCGCACGGCTACGACATCGAGATCATCGAGGCGCACCACCGCAACAAGATCGACGCGCCCAGCGGCACCGCGCTGAAGATGGGCGAGGTCGTGGCGGACGCCCTCGGGCGCAACCTGGCCGATAACGCCGTGTTCGGACGCGAAGGCGTCACCGGCGCACGCGACCCGAGTACGATCGGTTTCGCGACGGTGCGCGGCGGCGACATCATCGGGGACCACACGGTGCTGTTCGCCGGCATCGGCGAGCGCATCGAGATCACCCACCGGAGTTCCAGTCGCGCCACCTACGCGCAGGGCAGCCTGCGCGCCGCGCGCTTCCTGGCGCACAGCGGCCCGGGGCTGTACGACATGAACGACGTGCTGGGATTGAATTGATGGAAGGCTCGGTCGGGCTTCTGGGCTACTGGAACCATGGCGACCTGATCAGCCGCACCGTCGGCGTGCTGCTGCTGGCGATGTCGGTCAGCAGCTGGGTGATCATCCTCTGGAAGGGTTGGCTGCTGCGCCGCGCGGCATCCGACATCCAGCGCGGCGTCGCCTCGTTCTGGAGCGCCGGCGACGTGGCCGAAGGCCGCCAGCGCCTGCAGGCCGTCGACCGCGAGGCCGTCCTGCTGCCGCTGCTCGAGGCCGCGCTGCTGCAGCCGGCCGCCGGCACGCTCGAGACCCAACCCGCGCTCGCCTCGCAGCTCACGCGCCGACTGCGCGACGCGCTGCATGCCGGCCTCGCGCAGCTGCAGTTCGGCCAGGTGGTGCTGGCGTCGACCGGCTCGACGGCGCCGTTCATCGGCCTGTTCGGCACGGTGTGGGGCATCTTCCACGCGCTCGGCGGCATGGCCGAGGGCAACGCCATGACCATCGACAAGATCGCCGGCCCGGTCGGCGAGGCGCTGATCTTCACGGCCGCCGGCCTGGCCGTCGCGATCCCCGCCGTGCTGGCGTACAACATCTTCGGCAAGCGCGTGGCCGCCTGCGAGGCCGAACTCGAAGGCTTCGCGCACGACTTGCGCGAGATGCAGCTCGACGCCGTCAAATGACTGCCCCCACGCTCCCGCTGGCCGCTGACCCCCGCGGGGGCGCTCGGCTTGGCTCGGGTGCGACCCTCGTTTCCCGAGGGCTCGATCTGATCGGTGCGCTTCGCGCAGGACGAATCAAATGGCGTTCGGAAGGCTAGAGCGCAGCCCCACGCCGCAGCCGATGAGCGACATCAACATGACGCCGCTGATCGACGTCATGCTGGTGCTGCTGGTCATCTTCATGATCGCCGCACCCCTGATGGTCTCCAGCCTCAAGATGGACTTGCCCAAGGTCGCGGCGGCCACCAGCAACGACGCCGAGGCCGCCCTGGCCCTCGGCATCACGGCCGACGGCCGGTTCCACATCGGCGACCGGGTCGTCACGGACGACGAGCTGGTGCGCACGCTCAAGCAGGCCGCCGCGCGCCAGCCGCAACCCGACGTGCTGCTGCGCGCCGACCAGCGCGTGCCGTACGGCCGGGTGGCCGAGCTGATCGGCCGGGTGCAGGACGCCGGGTTGACGCATATCGGCTTCATCGCGCAGCCCGCGAAGTGACCCGGCCGCGGCGCGGCGCGCGCGTCACGCACCCCGCCGCCCATGCGCGCGACAGTCACTGCCGCCAGGCGGCCCAAGCCTGTTGCTGGGCGTCGATGGCGTACATGCGGCCATCCCACTTGAGCACGGCGCTGAACGGCGGACGCTCGTCGAGGTGCCCGTCGTCGCGCGAGGCCGCACCCGTCACGACCAGGTCGCGGTAGCCGCGCGTGGACGTCGGCGCGAGCGCCAGCTTCGCGGCGAAGTTCTCGGTGATGGTGAGCTCGGGCGCGCTCGAATCGGTGCAGGCCGACTTCCCACGCTGGATCAGCGCCCATTCGGACATCGGCAGGTCCTGCAGAACCGACCGGATGAAGCGGCCCTGGCTGACGAACAGGCTGCGGCGCGCGCCCGAGCCCACGCCGGCGCAGCCGCGCGGCGCGCCGCTGGTGACATCGAGGCCGAAGGCGCGCAGGCCGGGAGCGACGTCGTAGGCGGCGGTGTCCAGCCACAGGCTGCCCGACACGATCTTCAGGGCGGGATCGGCGTCCATCGCGCCCTTGAAGCTCGACGTGACGTTGCCCGAGGCGTCGAGCAGCGCGATCACCAGCAGCAGGTCGTCCTGGTGGCCCGAGCGGTAGGCCGCGGCGACGAGGCGCCCGTGCAAGGCCGGCACGGCGCGGCATGCGGCGGCCGCGACCATCGCGCCCGCGTCGGCGTCGTGACCCAGCGCGGGCTCCTTGAAATTCGCCACGTTCACATGGCGGCCGACCGCGGCCAGGGCGCGCGTGTCGCACAGCTGCTCGACCTGCGCACCGACCTCCTGCTCGTGCTCGGTCGCCGCGCGACCCGGCATGGCCGACGCCGCCAGCGCGACGAGACAGGCCGCCCGTGCGGCGAGGATTCCCAACGACTTCATGTCTGCACTCCCGATGCCCGGCCCGAGGCGCCCGCTCACGCCCCCTCGCCGAGAGAGGCGCGATCATCGCGGACGCCGGCCTGCTCGTCCATGGCGGCGCGGTAACGATCCGTCAGGTGCTGCGACAGGGCGTCACCGGGGGCGGGCGGGCGTTCACGGGCGCCGCGCCAGCCGCTCGCCGGGCCGGCGACGCGGGAAATGCGGCGGCGCGCGCCGGGCGCCGGCCGGCGCCCCTCCTACAATCGGGCGATGAACGAAAAGTACGTCCCCTCCGAGGTCGAGGCCGCCGCCCAGGCGCACTGGCAAGCCACCGACGCGCACCGCGTCACCGAAGACGCCAGCCGCGCGAAGTTCTACGCCTGCTCGATGCTGCCGTATCCCAGCGGCAAGCTGCACATGGGCCACGTGCGCAACTACACGATCAACGACATGCTCGCGCGCCAGCTGCGCATGAAGGGCATGAACGTGCTGATGCCCATGGGCTGGGACGCCTTCGGCCTGCCCGCCGAGAACGCCGCCATCAAGAACAAGGTGCCGCCGGCCAAGTGGACGTACGACAACATCGCCCACATGAAGGCGCAGATGAAGGCGATGGGCCTGGCCATCGACTGGTCGCGCGAAGTGGCCACCTGCGACCCGACGTACTACAAGTGGAACCAGTGGCTGTTCCTGAAGATGCTGGAGGCGGGCATCTGCGAGCGCCGCACGCAGATCGTCAACTGGGATCCGGTGGACATGACCGTGCTCGCCAACGAGCAGGTGATCGACGGCCACGGCTGGCGCTC
>JAEKKH010000019.1 GCA_019510465.1 Burkholderiales bacterium | reverse complement strand
GAGAACTGGTTCCAGCTGCGCTACATGCATTGGTTCTAAGGGCTGCGCGGCAGAGGGCGCCGTCGCCCTCGACGAGCTGGCGGAATTGCAGGCGGCGTTCTCTGCCGCGCAGACTCCTGGAAACATGCGATACAGAGCGACTCGTCCACGTAAGTTCCGGTTCACGAAGCTGGTTTAATCTCCAGTGCGGGTGGCGCGCGTGCGCCCGAGCAGCAACGAGATGGAGACAGCGATGAACGCAGCCACGAACGACGTCGCCCCGACGCTCCCGATCAACGGCCTGTCGCACGTCAAGGGATGGACCGACATCCCGCTGTCGGACGCGACCATCTACGGCCTGCTGGTCGACACCGCCAAGTGCTACCCCGACCGCCTGGCCGTGGTGTTCCGCGAGCAGGGCATCCGCTGGACGTGGCGCGAGTTCCTGGCCGAGGTCGACGCCTTCGGCGCGGGCCTGGCCGCGCTCGGCCTGGCCAAGGGCGACCGCGTGGGCATCTGGTCGCCCAACCGCGCCGAATGGGTCGTCACGCAGTTCGCCACCGCGCGCATGGGGCTGGTCCTGGTCAACGTCAACCCGGCGTACCGGCTGTCCGAGCTCACCTATGCCCTGCAGGTGTCGGGCTGCCGCGCCATCGTGTCGGCCGAGCGGCTCAAGACCTCGCTGTACCTCGAGATGTTGCACAAGGTCCGCCCCGAGCTCCCGGCGCTCGAGCACGTCATCCGCATGGGCGACGAGCGCACGCCGGGCATGCTCAATTACGCCGACGTGCTCGAACGCGGGCGCGCCGCGCCGCTGCCGTTCGCCGACTGCCTGTGCCACGACGCGATCAACATCCAGTTCACCAGCGGCACCACCGGCAACCCGAAGGGCGCCACGCTGACGCACCACAACGTCGTCAACAACGGCCGCTTCATCGCGATGGCGATGGACTTCTCGGACAAGGACTGCCTGTGCATTCCCGTGCCGCTGTACCACTGCTTCGGCATGGTGCTGGCGGTGCTGGCCTGCGTGTCCACCGGCGCGGCGATGGTGTTCCCCGGCGAGGCCTTCGACCCCGCGGCCGCGCTGTCGGCCGTGGCGGAGGAGCGCTGCACCGCGCTGCACGGCGTGCCCACGATGTTCATCGCCGAGCTGTCGCATCCGTCGTTCGCGCAGTTCGACCTGCAGTCGCTGCGCACGGGCATCATGGCCGGCTCGCCGTGCCCGATCGAGACGATGAAGCAGGTCGTCTCCAAGATGAACATGCGGGAAGTGACCATCGCCTACGGCATGACGGAGACGTCGCCGGTGTCCTTCCAGAGCTCGACCACCGACCCGCTGGACCGCCGCACCACCACGGTCGGCCGCGTGCAGCCGCACCTGGAATGCAGGATCGTCGACCCGGATGGCAACGTCGTGCCGGTCGGCGAGAAGGGCGAGCTGTGCACGAAGGGGTATTCGGTGATGCTCGGCTACTGGGGCGACGAGCAGCGCACCGCCGAGGCGGTCATCGACGGCTGGATGCACACCGGCGACCTGGCCACGATCGACGAGGAAGGCTACTGCAACATCGTCGGCCGCGTGAAGGACATGCTGATCCGCGGCGGCGAGAACGTCTACCCGCGCGAGATCGAGGAGTTCCTGTTCCGCCACCCGAAGGTGCAATCGGTGCAGGTGTTCGGCGTGCCCGACGTCAAGTACGGCGAGGAAGTCTGTGCCTGGATCGTGCTCAAGGCCGGCGAGGCGTGCTCCGAGGACGAGATCCGCGACTTCTGCCGCGACCAGATCGCGCACTACAAGGTGCCGCGCTACGTCCGCTTCGTCGACGAGCTGCCGATGACGGTCACCGGCAAGGCGCAGAAGTTCGTGATGCGCGACCGGATGATCGAGGAGCTGAAGCTGCAGCGCGCGGCCACGGCGTGAGCGGTCGCGCGCGCGAGGGCGCGCGAGCGCGACGCGCGTGGGCGGAAGCCGCGCGGCCCGGTTCGGGCCGGCCGTGATCACGCGGTGGCGATCCGGCAGGCCTGCCGGGGAGTCAGTTGACCGACTGCGGCGAGATCACGAACAGCAGCTGGTCGTAGTAGATGATCCCGCCGACGCCGCTCGTGGGCGCACCGAACCCGACGAACACGCGGTCGGTGAAGCGGCCCGTCCAACGCTTGTAGCGGCCCGTTCCGCCGGCGATGACACCGTCACCGCCTCCGGCGATCACCGAGGTCGCGCCGAGGTCCGTGTGCAGTGGCGGCTTGAGCACGGGATCCATGAACGCGCCGCAGGTGCCGTTGGGCGGCGTGTGGGTGTACAGCTCGCCGTCGTCGAACGCGAACACCATGTATTCGCTGAAGCAGATCGCCGCGGGAAAGACGGTGCCGGCATTGAACGGGAAGGCGCCCCAGACGTACACCGTGCCGTGCCGGTTGCCGCTGCCGATGTCGTACAGCGGCTGCTGCACCGTCGGATAGCAGGCGCCGGACGCGGCGTTGCACCAGTCCGTGAAGTCCTTGGTCGCCGGCGTGGCGCGCGTGTTGGCGACGGCCACGCCCGTGAAGGCCACGCCGATGGCGTCCGCGGCGGCGACCGGGACGGTGAAGGCCGCGGCGAGCGCGATGCCGGTCGAAGCCAGGAAAGTGCTGGGAATCCTGTTCATTGCTACCTCCAGATGTTGATTGCTTGGAGACGTCGGACGTGCCCGTGCCGCATCCCGCGGCTTCGGGACTCGCGGAGTGTTCATCCGTTGCTGTGCCGGCGTCACCCTGCATTCGAGGGACCGCGCTGGCCGCAGGGACCGCTCGCCGCGCGTCAGTCGTTGTGCAGCGACGCGAGCACGTGCTCCGCGGCGTCGGCCGGCAGCGGCAGGTAGCCGAGCTCGTCCACCACGCGCGTGCCCGCGCGCAGCGCCCATGCGAAGAACGCCTCGACGCCTGCGGCCTTCGGGCCGGCGCGCCGCAGCAGCACGTAGCTCGCGCCGACGATCGGCCAGCTGCGCGGGCCGGGTTCGTTCGTCAGTGCGTCCGGGAGGTCCGCGCCGCCGTGCTCGCGCGCCGCGGCCACGGCCGCCTCGAAGCTCGCCCGTTCCGCGCGCAGCACCGGGCCGTCGCGTGACGGCAGGCGCACGTCGCTCAGGTGATGCTCGCGCGCATAGGCGAACGCCACATAGCCGATCGACGAGCGCGTGCGCTGCACCAGCGAGGCCACGCCCTCGTTGCCCAGGCCCCCGCTGCCCGCCGGCCACTCGAGCGTCGCGCCGGCGCCCAGCGCCTCGCGCCATGCGGGATCGCAGTCGCTCAGCCAGCGCGTCCACAGCCACGTCGACCCCGATGCGTCGGCGCGGTGGACGACGGTGATGCGCGTGGCCGGCAGCGCCAGGTCGGGGTTGAGCGCGGCGATCGCCGGATCGCTCCACGTGGTGATGCGGCCCCGGTAGATCGCGCTGAGCACGGGGGCGTCCAGCACGAGCCGGCCCGGCGCGATGCCGGCGATGTTGACCACCGGCACCACCGCGCCGATCACGGCGGGGAACTGGCTCAGGCCGGCGACGGCCAGGCGCTCGGCGGACAGGGGCATGTCGGTGGCGCCGAAGTCGACCTGGCCCCGCGTGGCGAGCTCGATGCCCAGGCCCGAGCCGATGGGGTCGTAGCGCACCGGCGTGCCGGTGGCCCGCTCATAGGCCGCGGCCCAGGCCTCGTAGACCGGGGCGGGAAAGGTGGCGCCGGCGCCGCGCAGGGGCTCGGCGGCCTGCGCGTTGCAAGCCAGCGCCAGCGCCGCCATCAGCCAGCCACGGGAGGATTCGACCATGGGCAAGGAGTGTCGAGCCCCGCCGTGGCGGCCGCGTGACAATCGACACGCCCCTGTCACCGGGCATGGGCAAGCTGCCGGCGCCGCCGGTCCCGTCCGACGCCTTCGTTCGAAAGACCTCCCTTGGCCGTTCGCATCCGCTTGCTGACCACCGCCTTCGCGCTCGCCGCCGCCGTGCCGCCGTCGTTCGCCGCCCATCCCCTGCAGACCGAGGACACGGGCACCCAGGGCACCGGCAACCTCGAAATCGAGAACGGCCTTTCACGCGCCCGGTCCGCGTCGACGACGCAGACGATCTACCAGCCACAGCTGTCGCTGGGCCTCGCCACCACCCTCGACGCGATCGTGCAGCCCGCCTACGTGTGGCTGCACCTGCCGCAGGAGCGCGGCTCCGGGCTGGGCGACACCAACGTCGACGCGAAGTGGCGGTTCTGGGACAGCCATCCGCTGTCGCTCGCGATCCGGGGCGGCGTGGCACTGGCCACCAACCAGCACGGCTTCGGCCTGTCGCACGGCAAGTCGTCCGAGCACGCGCTGATCGCGCTCACCTGGGATCGCGCGCCGACGACGGTGCACCTCGACGTCGGCACCACCATCGTGCCGCGCGCCGCGGCGTCGCCCGCGCGGCGCATGATGACCGGCGTGTCGGCCGCCGTGATGCAGCAGATGGACGAGCGCCTGATCCTGACGGTGGACGCCAGCTTCGGGCAGAGCCCGAACCCGCACAAGGCTTCGTGGCCCGGCACGCTGCTGGCCGGCGCGATCTGGACGCTGCGGCCGGGCCTGGATCTCGACCTGGGCTGGCAGCGCAGCGTCGACGACACGCCCGTCACCCGCACCTGGCTGGCGGGGCTGACGGTTCGGTTCGCGCTGTAGCGCCTGTAGTACCGGCCGCGCGGCGCCGTTCAGCGATCGACCATCGCCATGCGCTCGGGCGAGTAGCGCGGACCCTGCACCTTGCCCGGCCCCAGCGCCGCGCCGAGCGCCGCGAGCACCTCGGGGCTCAGCCGGAGGTCGGCGGCCGCCACGTTCTGCTCCAGCCACTTGCGGCGCTTGGTGCCGGGAATGGGCACGATGTCCTCGCCCTGCGCGAGCACCCACGCGAGCGCGACCTGGCCCGCGGTGGCGCCCAGGCCCTCGGCGATCTCGCGCACCTTGGCCGCCGCGGCGACGTTGGCGTCGAAGTTGGCGCCCTGGTAGCGCGGGTCGTCGTGGCGGAAGTCGTCCTTCGGCAGGTCCTCGGCGCGCCGGACCTCGCCGGTGAGGAAGCCGCGGCCCAGCGGGCTGAACGGCACCAGGCCGATGCCGAGTTCACGCAGCGTCGGGATGATGTCGGACTCGAGGTTGCGTTCCCACAGCGAGTATTCGCTCTGCAGCGCGCTCACCGGATGGACGGCGTGCGCGCGCCGGATGTTGGCCGCCCCCGCCTCCGACAGCCCGAAGAAGCGCACCTTGCCTTCCTTGACCAGTTCACCCACGGTGCCGGCGATGTCCTCGACGGGCACCTGCGGGTCGATGCGGTGCTGGTAGAGCAGGTCGATGTGGTCGGTGTCCAGCCGCCGCAGCGAGCCCTCGACCGCCTCGCGGATCTCGGCCGGGCTGCTCGCGCGGGCGCCGGGGATCTGCTTGCCGTCCTTGAACTTCCATGCGAACTTCGTCGCGATCGTGACCTCGTGGCGCCGGCCCTTGAGGGCCCTGCCCAGCAGGGCCTCGTTGGTCAGCGGGCCGTAGACCTCGGCCGTGTCGAGGAAGTTGCAGCCCAGCTCGATGGCGCGATGCAGCGTCGCGATCGACTCCGCCTCGTCGGCCGGCCCGTAGGACTGGCTCATGCCCATGCAGCCCAGGCCGATGGCCGAGACTTCCAGCCCCTGGCTGCCCAGCTTGCGTCGTTGCAGTGTCATCGTCGCTCCGTCGAGATTGGTCCGGCACCGACTCTATGCCGGACGCAGGCGGCGAGCCGGCCGTCGAAGCGGAAGGCGAGGAGGGCGTGGGGACTTGCGCGCCGCAGGTGGCCGGCGCGCGGCCCTGCTGGCCGGCGGCCGCGCGCGTTCGAGGTAGGCTGGCGCATGCTGCTGCTCCTCGTCCTCTCCGCCGGCCTGTGGGCCGGACTTCAGAACACGCTCGCCGGCGGCGGCTCGTTCATCACGTTGCCCGCCCTGATGGTGTCGGGCCTGTCGCCGTTGGCGGCCAACATCACGTCGACGGTGGCGCTGTTCCCGGGCCAGGTCACCTCGGGCCTGGCGGGCCGCAGCCTGGTGACCGGCGTCGGCCGGCTGACGTTCGGCTGGCTGTTCGCCCTCAGCCTGGCCGGCGGTGCCGTCGGCGGCGTGCTGCTGCTGAACACGCCGCAGACCGTGTTCGCGCGCCTCGTGCCCTGGCTGGTGCTGTTCGCCACCGCCGTGTTCGCGTGGGGCAGCTTCCGCCGCAAGCCGCTCGAAGGCTCGGCGCACATCGGCCCGAAGACGGCGGGCGTCGCGCAGTTCCTGATCGGCATCTACGGCGGCTACTTCGGCGGCGGCATCGGCTTCCTGATGCTGGCCGCCCTGACGCTCGCCGGCCTGTCCACGCGCAACGCCGGGGCGACGAAGAACGCGCTGGCCAGCGTGATGAACGCCGCCGCCGTCGCGCTGTTCGTGTT
>JAEKKH010000018.1 GCA_019510465.1 Burkholderiales bacterium | reverse complement strand
GCAAGAACGTGCTGGCAAAATGCTACGGCGGGGATGTCTCCCGCAAGAAGAAGCTGCTCGAAAAACAAAAGGCAGGCAAGAAGCGCATGAAGCAGATCGGCTCCGTCGAAGTGCCTCAGGAAGCGTTCCTGGCCATCCTGCAAGTGGACGATTGAACTGATGAGTGCATTGACCGGCGCGCTGTATGCCGCCCTGGTGATCTATCTCGGCGCCTGGATGATGGACAAGGTGGTCGGCAACTTCGCGTTGCTGCTGCTGATCCTGACCCTCGTGACCTTCGCCTACTGGCTGGCCGAACGGCTGTACTTCGCACCGAAGCGCCGCCAGGCCGCCGCGCTGTACGAGTCCCAGGAGGCCGCGCGGCGCGCCGAGCTCGGGCGGCAGGGCATCAAGGTCGACGGCGACGTCGACGAGGTCAAGAACCGGCTGCTGGAGCAGCCCTGGTGGCTGGATTGGACGGCCGGCCTGTTCCCGGTCATCGCGGTCGTCTTCTTCCTGCGCAGCTTCCTGTTCGAGCCGTTCAAGATCCCTTCCGGGTCGATGATCCCGACGCTGCAGATCGGCGACCTGATCCTGGTCAACAAGTACCACTACGGCATCCGCCTGCCGGTGATCAACAAGAAGATCATCGCGAACCACGACCCGCAGCGCGGCGACGTGATGGTGTTCCACTACCCGATGAAGCCCGAGGTCGACTACATCAAGCGCGTGGTGGGCCTGCCCGGCGACGAGGTCTCCTACCTGAACAAGCAGCTGCGCATCAACGGCAAGGTGATCCAGGAGACGCCGCTGCCCGACTACTACGTCGAAGGCTCGGACGGCCGCCCCGGCAGCTACGAGCAGGCCTTCGACGAGGACCTGTCGGGCGTGAAGCACCGCATCCTGACCAGCGCGCAGCGACCGGCGGAGGTGATCGGGGTGATGAACGGCTTTCCGTTCAAGGAGAACTGCCAGTACAGTTCGGAAGGCGTCGTCTGCAAGGTGCCGCCGGGCCACTACTTCATGATGGGCGATCACCGGGACAATTCGGAGGACTCGCGCTACTGGGGCTTCGTGCCGGACGAGAACATCGTGGGCAAGGCGTTCTTCGTCTGGATGAACTTCGGCGACCTCGGTCGCATCGGCTCGTTCCATTGATCCGGTGCCGACCCCCCCGAGGCCGGTGCATTGAACCAAGGGCACACCACATGATCCCGTCCCGTCGACTCTCCAGCCAGCGTGGCGCCACCGTGTTCGGCATGGTGATGCTCGCGATCATCGTCGCCTTCCTGATGCTCATGGGCGCGCGGATCTTCCCGGCGATCAACGAGTACCTGACGATCCGCAAGGCGGTCGCCAGCATCATGGCCAAGAACCCGTCCGGCCCGGCGGAGATCCGCAACCTGTTCGAGCGCACCAGCGAGGTCGAGTACTCGATCCACGCCCTCACGCAGAAGGACCTCGTGATCGTGCCGCTCGGCGACGGCTTCAAGACCTCGTACCAATACAACGTCGAGGTGCCGGTGTTCGAGCCCACGGTGTACATCCTGCTGAAGTTCTCCGGTTCGGCGAACACCCCCGGCGCCAACGTCAAGGGACCCTGAGAAGGCCATGGCCGGCAGCGCGACGTCATCGTCCGCCCGCGGGGCGGCGCTGGTCGAGCTCCGTCTCGGATACCGGTTCACCGAGCGCGCGCTGTTCGAGCGCGCCCTGACGCACCGCAGCTTCGGCGCCGACCACAACGAGCGTCTCGAGTTCCTGGGCGACGCGGTGCTGAGCCTGGCCGTCTCGCGGCTGCTGTTCGACCGCTTCTCCGGCTCCGACGAGGGCGACCTCACGCGCGTGCGCGCGCACCTCGTGCGCGAGGACAGCCTGCACAGGGTCGCCCTGGTGCTGGGGCTGCCCGACGCGCTGCGCCTGTCCGAGGGCGAAGCGCGCGGCGGCGGGGCCGCCCGGCCGTCCATCCTCGCCGACGCCGTCGAGGCGCTGATCGGCGCCGTGAGCATCGACGGCGGCTTCGACGCCGCGCAGGCGCTGGTCGGCCGCCTCTTCGGCGAGACCATCATGTCGACCACCATCGACAGCTGGCGCAAGGACGCCAAGACGGAGTTGCAGGAATGGCTGCAGGCCCGTCACGTGCCCGTGCCGGCCTACCGCATCGCCGCCACCCGCGGGCAGGCGCACGCCCAGACCTTCGAGGTGGAGTGCGACGTACCGCAGCTGCAGTGGCGCGCCACCGGGGTCGGCCGCTCGCGCCGCGCCGCGGAGCAGGCGTCGGCGCAGCAGCTTCTCGATCGAATCAAGGCCGGCGAACTCGACGTGCCGATCCGCAAAGGACATCCAGGTGCCTGAACACCAACCTCCCCACGACTCGTCCGACGAGCTGCCGGAGGACGACCTGCCGCAAGGCGACGCCGACTCCGACGACCTGCCCGAGGACAACGCCTCCGACGGTGCCGAGTACGTCGAGACGCCGCTGAGCGCCGAGGCCATGGCCGCGATGCTGGCCGCGTCGACCGACGAGAACGGCCAGAAGAAGCGCTGCGGCCTCGTGGCCATCGTCGGCCGGCCCAACGTGGGCAAGTCCACGCTGCTGAACGCGCTGGTCGGCCAGAAGATCAGCATCACGTCCAACAAGGCCCAGACGACGCGCCACCGCATCACCGGCGTTCGCAGCGACGGCGCGGCGCAGTTCGTGTTCGTCGACACGCCCGGCTACCAGACCAAGCATTCGGCCGCGCTCAACAAGTCGCTGAACAAGACGGTGGTGTCGGTGCTGACCGACGTCGACATCGTCCTGTTCATGGTCGAGGCCGGCAAGTTCGGCGCCGACGACGCGAAGGCGCTCGCGCTGATGCCCACTGGCAAGCCGGTGATCCTGGTGGCCAACAAGCTCGACACGATCCAGCGCCGCAGCGACCTGCTGCCGTGGCTGCAATCGATGCAGGGCAAGCACCCGTTCAGCGAGTTCTTCCCGCTGTCGGCCTATTCCACCAACGACGTCGCGCGCCTGCTGGAGGTGCTCAAGCCCCACCTGCCCGAGCAGCCCTGGTTCTACGACGCCGAGACGCTCACCGACCGCAGCGAGCGCTTCCTCGTCAGCGAGGTGATCCGCGAGAAGCTGTTCCGCCTGACCGGCGACGAGCTGCCGTACAACGTGACGGTGGTGATCGACCAGTTCGCCGAAGAGGGCGCGCTGCGCCGCATCGCGGCCACGATCATCGTCGAGCGCGACGCGCACAAGGGCATGGTCATCGGCGCCAAGGGCGCGCAATTGAAGCGCATCGCGTCGGAGTCGCGCCAGGAGCTCGAGCGCCTGCTCGACGCCAAGGTGTTCCTCGAGGTGTGGGTCAAGGTGCGCTCGGGCTGGGCGGACTCGGAAGAGCATCTGCGCTCCTACGGCTACGAGTAGCGAGATGGCGGCCCGCACACTCCGGCCGGTCGGGATGCATCCGGCTTGCAGGCCGGGTGCCGCTCCGGAGCGGCCTCGCTTCGCGAGTCCTTTGCCGCCCGCGCTGCCCCGCGGGCTAGCTCGCCGCGCAGGGGCGGCCGGTCGACGGCTCGGTTGATGGCCACCTCGCGCCGCGCCGCCGTCCCGCTCGACGCCTACGTGCTCCATCGCTACGACTGGAGCGAGACCAGCCTGATCCTCGACCTGTTCACGCGTGCCCGGGGCCGCGTGACCGTCGCGGCCAAGGGCGCGAAGCGGCCGTACTCGCAGCTGCGCAGCGTGCTGCTGCCGTTCCAGCGGGTGTCCGCGACGATCGGCAAGCAGGCCGAGGACGCGCAGGCCGACGTCGTCACCCTGCGCGGCGCCGAATGGGCCGGCCTCGACGCCACGCCCGTGCTGCCGCCGGCACGCCTGTTCGCCGGTTTCTACCTCAACGAGCTGCTGATGAAGCTGCTCGCGCGCGGCGACGCGCATCCGGCCCTGTTCGACGGCTACGCCGCCACGCTGCGCAGCCTGGCCACCTCGGACGACTTCGGCGAGCAGATCGGCCTGCGCGCCTTCGAGCTGCTGCTGCTCAAGGCGATCGGCCTGCTGCCCGAGCTCGACCGCGTCACCGCCACCCAGCAGCGGCTGGACGGCGACGCGCCGTACCAGTTGCTGGGCGACCGCGGCGTGGTCGACGCCGACCCCGTGCTGCCGGCCGCCCGCCTGCCGGGCCAGGACCTGCTGGCGCTCGACGCCGCGCTGCGCGACAACGACCTGCGCGCGCTGCACGTGGCCTGCGCCACGCGCCTGGATCGCCTCAAGCCGGTGCTGCGCGCGCTGGTTCACTATCATCTCGGATCGCCCGCGCTGCGTACCCGCGATGTCATGCGCGATGCAAGACGATTGACGGCCCCGCCGCTGCTCCCGTCGCCGCCCCCCGAGGGGGAACTCGGTTAGGCTGAAGGGTCGCCGCTCGCTTCCCGAGAGCCCTTCGGCAAAGGCTGAAAAACGAAAGACCGCCCATGAACCCGCTCGTCGCTCCTGAACAGGTCACGCACCCGCAGCGTTGCGCACTGTCGGTCAACGTCAACAAGGTCGCGCACCTGCGCAACACGCGCCATCTCGGCATCCCGAGCGTCACGCGCGCGGCGACGCTGTGCCTGCAGGCGGGCGCGCAGGGCATCACCGTGCACCCGCGCCCGGACGAGCGCCACATCCGCGCGGCCGACGTGTTCGAGCTCAAGGCGCTGCTCCAGCAATGGCCCGAGGCCGAATACAACATCGAGGGCAACCCGACGCAGAACCTGATGCGCTTCATCCGCGAGGCGCGCCCGCACCAGGCCACCTTCGTGCCCGACAGCGAAGACCAGTTCACGTCCGACCACGGCTGGGACGTCGCCCGCGATGCCGCGCGCCTGCGTCCGCTGATCGAGGAATGCCATGCGCTGGGCGTGCGCGTGAGCCTGTTCATGGATCCCCTGCCCGAGGCGATGGCGGCCGTGCGCGAGCTCGGCGCCGACCGGATCGAGCTCTATACCGAGACCTACGCCAGCGCCCACGGCACGCCGCGCCAGGCCGAGGCGCTCGCGAAGTTCGCGGCCACCGCGCGCGCCGCGCTCGCGCTCGGCCTGGGCATCAACGCCGGCCATGACCTCAGCCTCGTCAACCTGACCGACTTCATCCGCGCCGTGCCCGGCGTGGCCGAGGTGTCGATCGGCCATGCGCTGGTCGCCGACGCGCTCGAATACGGCATGGCCGACACCGTGCACCGCTACCTGCGCGCGATCGTCGACGCCGAATCCGCGGAGACGCTGGCATGAGCTCACGCCCGGCCGTTCCCAAGGGAGCTCGCAGCCGTCAGGCGGAGGGTGACTTCATGAGCCCGCCCGGCCGTCCGAGGGGCGAACCGAGCGCGGCGCGCGGCGCGGAGATGGCCGGATGATCTTCGGCATCGGCACCGACCTGTGCGACGTGCGTCGCATCACGGCCACGCTGCAGCGCAAGGGCAACCGCTTCGCCGAGAAGGTGCTGGGGCCGGACGAACTCGAGGTCTTCCATGCGCGGCGCGCCAAGGTCGAGGGCCGCGGCATCCGCTTCCTCGCGACGCGCTTCTCGGCCAAGGAGGCGTTTTCCAAGGCGGTGGGCATGGGCCTGCACATGCCCATGACCTGGCGCAGCTGCGAGATCCTCAACGAGCGCTCCGGCAAGCCGTTCGTCCGCCTGCACGGCGAGCTCGCGGCCTGGTTCGAGGCGCGCCAGCTCGTCGCGCACGTCACCGTCACCGACGAGTCCGACTACGTGGCCTCCTTCGTGGTGGTCGAGACCCGGCCCGCCGATGATGCGGCCATCGCAACCCTGAGCTGATCCCATGGCCCGCAAGACCAAGAAGAACGCCCTGAAGTCCCTGCCGTCCGGCGAGGCACGCATCGTCGAGCAACTGCAGCAGGCCGATGCCCCGCCGTTCGAGCCGCATGCGCCCGTCATCCTCGACGTCGCCGGCAGCACGCTGAGCGCCGACGACCGGCGCCGCCTCGCGCATCCGCTGACCGGGGGCGCGATCCTGTTCGGCCGGAACTGGGTCAACCGCCGGCAGGTGACCGAGCTCGTCGCCGAGATGAAGGCGATCCGGCCCGACCTGCTCGTGTGCGTCGACCACGAGGGCGGCCGGGTGCAGCGCTTCCGCACCGACGGCTTCACGCACCTGCCCGCGATGGACGCCTACGGCAAGCGCTGACTTCGGCCACAGCGCCGTCATCGGCGACCGCTCGTTCCACCGCGACGCCCGCATCGTCACGCTGCTGGCCAAGAGCCTGATGCTGGGCATGCGCCAGGCCGGCATGGCCAACTGCGGCAAGCACTTCCCCGGCCATGGGCACGTCGCCGCCGACAGCCACACCGACGTGCCGGTCGACCCGCGTCCGCTCGCGGAGATCCTGCTGGACGACGCGCGGCCCTACGAGTGGCTGTCCACGTCGCTGGCCAGCGTGATGCCGGCGCACGTCGTCTACCCGGACGTCGACGACAAGCCGGCCGGCTTCTCGGCGGCCTGGCTGCAGGACATCCTGCGCGCCCGGCTGGGCTTCACGGGCGCGATCTTCAGCGACGACCTCAGCATGGCCGGCGCGCGCACGCTGGCCGGACGCGAGCTGGGCTACGCCGAGGCCGGCGTGCTGGCCATGAACGCAGGCTGCGACCTCGTCCTGCTGTGCAACCAGAGTCTCGGCAAGGGCGAGCCGCTCGACGCCTTGCTGGACGGCCTGCTGAAGGCCCGCGACGCCGGCGCGTGGCTGCCCGACAGCGTGTCCGAACGCCGCCGCCTCGACCTGCTGCCGCAGACCGAGCCGCTGGCCTGGGACGACCTCATGCGCGACCCGGCATACCTGCGCGCGCTCGATCGGCTCTGACTCAGAGGCGCCGGAACACGAGCACCACGACCAACATCACGACGCCCAGCAGCAGGAAGCGGAAGGCGCCGAAGTAGTCGAGGAAGCTGGCGCTGGGCATGCCCGACCACACCTGCACCTGCACCCGCTGCACGGTCGCGTTGCGGGCGTCGACGAAGCTCACCACCGGCGTCACGTTCTTGTCGCGGTCGAAGCGCGACGCGCTCGACACGCCCGTCAGCGTCAGGCGCTGGCCAGGCTTGGCGTCGGTTTCCACCAGGCCGGTCAGCAGCGTCTGCCTGCTTTCGCCGTTGTCCATGCGCCAGCCGGTCTTCCACGTCGTGACGACGTTGCCCGCCTGGCTGGCCATGACGTCGGCCTGCACGACGATCGTGTAGGGGCTGGCGGCCGGCGTGCCGGTCAGCGAGTCGCCGTTCCAGTCCACCGTCTCGCCGAACGCGACGCTGTTCTGCGCGCCGTGGTTGCTGGCGCGCAGCGTGTCCAGGAAGGCGGCCATCTTGTCCAGCTGCGACGGCGGCAACACGACGTCGGCGATCAGCGTCCTGCCGTACTTGCCTGGCTTGGTCGGCAGCTGGGCCGCGGCTTCGAGGGTGATGAAGGCCAGCAGCGAGGCGAGGACGAACGGCAGCCAGCGGCCGCGCAGCAGGGAAGCGGGGGTCATCGGGCAGTGCCTGAAGTTTGCGCCACTGTACCGACGTGCACCGGGTGGACGGCGCACGCGACCCGAACAAAGTGCGCCCGGCCGTGCAGTGGGTCGCGCAGCGGCGAAAAAAGAGCTTCGTCGCCGATTTCCGGGTCCATGCGAGCTTGCGTCACGCGCTCGTCCAGCTGCTCGTCATGAC
>JAEKKH010000195.1 GCA_019510465.1 Burkholderiales bacterium | reverse complement strand
TCCCGAGCCAGGCGGCGTCATTTGCGTCGTGCGCATCTCTGTCGCGAACTTGGTTGCTGCAAAGCGGCCGCAGGGGCCGGCTGCTTCGCAGCGAGAGCAGCCTGCCGCAGAACCAGCCCGGGTGACGGCATTCGCTGCATTGCAGACATGCCACTCCGAGGTGCAGCCGCTGACGTCAGGATCGGCTCTCAAATCATTGGGCTGAGATTGCTCGACGTTGCTTCGTCTACAGTGGAGTCTCCAGCAGGAGCGCCCAAGCGCCATGGAGACTGGACATGTCGTCGAATCCTGATGAATCACGCCCGCTTTGGTTGCAGCTTGAGCACCTCGTTGCGGACATCCAGCGGGAGCTCGCTCCCGGCGCCGCGGTGACGCACAACGCTAGTCTGTACGGGTACGACACCGAGACACAGCGTCAAATCGATGTGCTGGTCGAGCAGACGATTGGTCAGTACGAGATGCGAATCATCATCGACTGTAAGGACTACGGTCGTCCGGTAGACGTCAAGGGGATCGAATCCTTCATTGGAATGGTGAGAGACGTTCGCGCGCAGCAAGGCGCGATGGTTTCGGCGAAGGGCTTTTCCGCTTCGGCAAAGAAGCTCGCGAGACGCCACAGCATCGCGATTTACAGTCCCGTGGACACGGCTCCGCACAAATGGCAATCAAAGCTAGCGCTTCCAGCGGTATGCGATTTTCGAAGCGCCGCGATTGGGTTCCGGATCGCGACGGTAGCACCTCTCCCATTCATGCTGCGCGAAGACTTCCTCACGACGCTGGAGGCATTCGCAAGTGACGGGAAACTATTAGGGGTGCCTCTTGAATCCGCATTGAACAGGTGGAGCGATGGCAAGTATCTGTCGGAAATTGGGCGATACGAGAATGTCCCGCTCTTCGAAACCAAGGGGGTATTCGTCGACAACGGCTATGGCATGCGTTGCCCTGTCGATCTGACAATCAACTACGTTGTAACCGCTGCTCGATACTACGGCGCATTGCCGCTCAAGCAGATTCGAGGACTCAGGGACGAGCAGACGGGTGCTGTGCTGACGAACGGTTTCACGTTGGAAGGTATCGATCCGAATACGATTGAAAAGCAATGGCGCAAGCTGACTGATGATCAACTTGATCCAGAGCCGTTGGCCATTCGGTTCATGGGCTTGCTCGGCCACGACGCCGCAGACGACCCGCGCTCAGCGAAGGACTACAGCGCTTTCTGGCCAAATCGCCGTGCCCGCCAGTCGCGCGACGATGCATAAGCGGGCAGCTGTCGCTGCGAAACTGACACTGTCCGTCGGCGACCTTCAGCGGGGTTCAGCTTTTTGACACAATCAAGCACACCAAAACGACAGGGAGTAGGAAGGTGATCCTCGTTTCCGCACAGATCGGGCCGTTCCGCTCGATGAACACTGTCCAGACTGTCAAGATCGATCCGGAGGTGACTGTCTTCGTCGGCATGAATGAAGCAGGTAAGACGGTCGTCTTGAAAGCGCTTCAGAAGTGTGACGACGCCCTCGACGAAGACGAGTTCAACGTCATCGAGGACTACCCGCGCAAGGATCTCACGACATACACTAAGAAGCATGCGTCCGCTCCGGCCGCGGTCGCGGAACTCACTTATCGCCTGGACGACAGCCTGGCCCGCAGTTCGCGTCAAGCCCGGCGCCCTGCCAAGGTGATGGCCCCGGGCATCGACGCGGACTCGATGGGCCGTCGATGCCTAGCCCCTTCAAAAGGAACTTGACTTCCTTCTCCCTGCGAATGTTGTCCGCGGCCACGCCTGCGCGGCGCGGCGAGGCGGGGGACTCTTCGCAGCGAGGTCAAGGAGAAGGCGCGTCGAAGGCCGCCCGGGGGACACGAGCGAAGAAGAGCCCCCCGGCGAGTCGTGCCCCCCTGCGACCGCCCAACGCCCGAAGCCCAACGCGAGAAGCCGCATGCAACACTGATGCGCATGGCCGCCGGCGTTCGGAGCGATGTCGCACCAAGTCGCGCGTTAGCCCGATTTTCTTCTGGCTCACATCATGAGCCACGCCGCCCCGACACTGTCTTCACCCGATGCCCGGCGCGCGCGCACAGGCATCGGCTCCTTGCAATCTCTCATTGGGAGTCGTCATGAAGATGAAGAATGTGCTGCGCCTGGCCGCCGGGGGCCTGGCGTCGTGGCTGTGTGCCTCCCCCGCGCTCGCGGCGGGCTGGACCTTGACCGACCTGGGTACCTTGGGCGGCATCAACAGCGAGGCCAGCGGCCTCAACGACGCGGGCCAGGTGGTGGGGTATGCGGAAGGCGCCGACGGGACACCCTATCCCGTACTCTGGACCAACGGCGTCGCGACGCCGCTCAGCACGCGCCCCGGCCGCGCGATCGCGCTCAGCCCGAACGGCGTCGCGGCCGGCAACGTGATCAGCGCGACCTCGAGCAAGGTCGACGCCACCTTGCTGACCGGCGGCAACGCCTACGACCTGGGCACCTTCGGCGGCAGCTTCAGCCTCGTCGCGGCGGTCAACGACAGCGGCCAGGCGGGCGGCTATGCGCGAACGCCGGACGAGAAGGACCACGCCTTCCTTGCCACGGCGTCCGGCATGGCGGACCTCGGCACCTTCGGCGGGCTGTACAGCTACGTCTACGGCCTGAACCGGGCCGGGCTGGCCGTGGGCAGTGCCTACGATGCGTCGGGAGTGGCGCGATGCTTCCAGTCCTCGGGCCGCGGCCTGGTCGACCTGGGCACGCTGGGCGGCCGGTTCTGCAACGCGTTCGCCGTCGACGACGCGGGGCAGATCACCGGCGGCGCCGCCACCAGCGCCGGCATCAGCCACGCCTTCGTGTTCGACGGCCGTGGCATGGTCGACCTCGGCACGCTCGGCGGCGCCAGCAGCGTCGGGTATGCGATCAACCGCCTCGGGCAAGTCACGGGCTCGGCGCGCACGGCGTCGAACCAGTTGCACGCCTTCTTCCACGACGGCACTCGCATGGTCGATCTCGGCACGCTCGGAGGCACCAGCAGCGTGGGCCGGGGCATCAATGGCGCGGGACAGGTGATCGGCTATTCCACGCTGGCCAATAGCAGCACCAACCAGCCGTTCTTCTACGCGAATGGCGTGATGGTCAACCTGAACACGCTCGTGCCGGGCTTGTCGGGCATCGACGTGGGCAGCCTCCGTCTCAACGAGTCGGGGCAGATCGCTGGCACCGGCATGATCGGGGGCAAGAGGCGGGCGTTCCTGCTGACGCCGACGCCCTGAGGGCGACGCCACGGCTTGCTGCCAGCCCATCAGGGTTGCGCGCAGGTCGGTGGCCCGATTGCTCGTTTGCGCTCTCCTGCCGGCATCGAGCCGTACCCAAAACGGCATCCGTCACCAGGCGGATCAAGATCGCGCACTGCACGGCAGCACGGCGAGTCGATGAACTAGGGGGGCTGGCGGTGATGAGGCGGCTCGGGAAGGCGGCATCTTCGGCATTTCACCGATGCGTGGCTTGTGCAAGGCAGCGGCGAACGCCACGGTGTGCAGATACACTGCCTTTCACCCACACTGCCCCTCATTCGTGAAACGGGCCGCGATGAACCCCGAGCTCCCAGATGAAAAGGCGATCGGGTCGCCGGACGTCCCGCGCAGCGAACCAGGCGCCAGGACGACGCCGCCGACACCGCCCGCTTCAGCGAAGAAGAGGCCGGTCTCGGTGCATTCGCTGCCCCAGGGAACACGGCTACACGAATTCGAGCTGACCGACCACATCGGCGAAGGCGGGTTCAGCATCGTGTACCGTGCCTGGGATCATTCCCTCGAGCGCGTGGTTGCGCTCAAGGAGTACATGCCGGGCTCGCTCGCGACACGCGACGAGGACACTCGTGTCCATGTCCGCAACGAATCGATGCAGGCGACGTTCGACGCCGGCCTCCGCAGTTTCGTCAACGAGAGCAAGTTGCTTGCTTCGTTCGACCATCCATCCTTGGTCAAGGTATACCGATTCTGGGAAGCCAATGGCACGGCCTACATGGTGATGCCGTTCTACGAGGGATTCACGCTGAAGGACACCGTCCGCATGCTGCCGGGCCGCCCGGATCAGGACTGGATCATGGAGGTGCTGACGCCGCTGTCCGAAGCGTTGACCTACATACACCAGCGTCAATGCTTCCACCGCGACATTGCACCGGACAACATCCTCATGCTCGCCGACGGCGGCCGCCCGCTGCTGCTCGACTTCGGTGCAGCGCGACGCGTCATCACCGATTTGTCGCAGGCGCTCACGGTGATCGTCAAGGCTGGCTATGCACCGATCGAGCAGTACGCCGCGATGCCCGACATGGCCCAGGGTCCGTGGACGGACGTCCACGCGCTGGCTGCCGTGGTGTACTGGATGGTCACCGGCGACAAGCCGCCGCCCGCGATCTCGCGCGTGCTCAAGGAGAGCTACGTCCCGCTGGCCGAGCAAAAGCCGGCTGGCTATTCGCTCGATTTCCTGTATGCCGTCGATCGTGGCTTGGCCCTGCGCCCCGAGGACCGCACGCGCAGCATCGAGGCATTCGCGGAGGAACTCGGGATTCGATTCACCCCATCGACCGTGCGCACCTCGTTCAGACCGAGGATCGTCGGCAGCGCCCCCACGCAGGCCGCGACCAGCGGAAGTGTCGACGCGTCGATGCAGGTCGCGCCGACCACCGCCCACCCCGTGACCGAGGCGGAGCCCAGGCCCGGGACGAGGTCTCTCGAAGAGACGCCCGCGGCCGACGACGATGTGACGCTCGTGAATCCGACAGGCGGGTACTTGCACGCGCCGGCGCCTTCGCCAGCGACAGCCCTTGCGCCCGGACGGACGCCCATGTCCGCGCTCATGCAAGGCTCGCACTCAAGTGCGTCCGCGCAGACGAGGACTTCCGAACCTGAGGCCGATCCCGTCGACGTTGAGGCGCGCGTTCAGTCCAGTCCGCCAAAGCCGGCCGCGGAAAGCGCGGCGTCGCCCGAGCCCTCGCCGGTCGACGCCATCGTCCATCCTTCGCGGGCGCGCTCGGCGATGCCATGGGCGATCGCAGGACTAGTGGCTGCCGCAGCCAGCGCCACCATCGGCGGATGGCTGTGGTGGCATCCCTCGCCGCCGATCGCGTCCCTCACGCCCGAGCGAGCCAGTGAAGCGACCGGTGCCACGGACATTCGGCCGGCCACGAACGTACGCGCGCCGGTACCCGCGCCCGTACCCATGACGGCCGCGTCCGTGGAAATGCCGCAGGTCGTCGCGCCGCCTCCGGCCGCCATGACCGCCATCCCCTCGCCTTCGGACGAGGCCCTTTCCCGGCCGAACGGCGAACGTGCTCCGCACGCAGCCGCCCGCGAGCGCCCTCCCGTCGCGCCCTCCGCGCGCGCGTCCGTCGCTGCATCCCAGAATGCCCTCGAGTGCGCGCGGATAGTGCAGCGGTTGTCGCTGGGCGAGTCGTCGCCGGATCTTCTCGAGCGCTTCAATGCGCTTCACTGCAGGTAGGCAATCCCCTGATTCAAGGGCCTTCCAGGCCGAGTGCGGCATTGACGGCGAAGCGGTTGCACGCGTTGAATTCGCCAGCGATGGAGCATCCATGACGGTGCGCCTTCCACAGTTTTCGATGATGCGACGGTGAACCGTCCACACGAACTTACAGAACGCGGCTCCGAGGGGGGCAGGCGCTGACTGCAAGGAGTCGCCATGTGCGAGAGGGAGCAGTTCGGGAGATCGCGTCGCGCGGCCGGCGCCGCGACTGTGTTCATGGCCGGCATCGTGCTTGGGAGTTGCGGCGGCGGCACTTCGGGCACATCGCTCGACGCGGGTCCTGCACAGACGACGCTGACCGTCGAGGCGTCGGACGTCGACGGCGATGGACTGCAGTATCGATGGCGCGTCAACGGCGGTACGGTTCTCGACGCCAACGCGCGCACCACCACGTGGACCCTGCCCGACGGCCCGGGGCTGCATTTCGCGTACGTGCTCGTGTCGGACCGCCGGGGCGGCTATGTCCAACAGCAGTACGCCGTCTCGAGCGACCCACTTGGCACCGCCGCTACCGTGCCCGCGCCGCGCAACTACGCGGCGTCGAGCGTGGCCGATTTCGACGGCGCCACGATGCGCCTGCGCTTCATCTCTGGCGGCACGCTGATGTTCACGCCGGCCGCCGGCGGCGTCCCGGGCGCGCGGTCCGTCTACCTGCCGGATGTGCTGGTGCAGGTCTACGACCACACGACGTCCGCGATGGTCTTCTCGGGAACGACCGACGTCAGTGGCGAACTGAGTCTGCCCAAGCTCCCGGCCAATAGAAGCTACGACGTGACGTGCGCGACGTCCCAGTCGGCCCGGATGACCAATTGCGGCCAGTTCGCTGCCAACGACGTCTCCACCGTGACTGTCCGGACCGCGGCCGCCACCGACGATCGCAATCTGCGCCTGCATGGACACGTCGCGGATACGGATGGCGCCGTCTGCGGGATCCAGGACGAATACTTCGGCGTCCACAGCGCGGCCACGGTGCAGTTGCAGCAGTCCGACGGCCTGCCCCTCGGCGCGGCCGTGCGCGTCAATCGCTTCGGCGACTACGCGCTCGATGCGGCCGTTCCCGTCGACGCCAGCCTGAAGCTGGCCGTCGCCTGCGAAGGCCTGCAGACCACCGCCGACGTGCCACCGCCGGCGGCGACGGGTTATACGAAGGATCAGCTGGTCGAACTGTCGGTGACGCTGGCGAACCACCGCCCCTCGATCGCCCGCATGGTCGCCAACGGCCTGGACGGCAACATTCGTGGTTCGATGGTGCTGCCCGAGACGGGAGCACTGTCGAACAGCCTGCCCGGCGCCCTGCAGTTCCTCAGCTACAAGGCCATTGACACCCGCCAGAGCGGCTGCATGTACTACCGCGCGCTCGGCGCCGTGTCCGACTGCGACGCACAGGGCAATGCGAGCGGCGCCATCTCCTTCGACGACTGGAAGCGCGCCATGAATTTCGCGCCCTACACGCAAGGCAACACCGAGTTCAGCGCCACCTACGTCAACAAGATGGACCTCAACCTCGTGCGCAAGATGGTCGCCACGAAGGTCGACTCGACCCACATCGCGTTCTATGTCTGCAACCATCCCGGCCCGATCACGCAGGACCAGGCCGATGTCGACGCCGCGCTCGGCGTCGCGCTCGCCAATCAGAAGCAAGTCGCCTGCGTGGCGATGGAATCGACGCCGAGCGGCGGCGTCAATGGCGGTGCGCCGATCACCAAGTTCTTCGTGTTCGGGCCGGACGGCGGCCTGCTGACTTCGGTCAACCTCGACGGCCGCGGCGAGAAATACGTGCCGGGCGCCTGCGTGGCCTGCCACGGTGGCACGGGATACAACGGACGCTTCCCCGAGCAGGGCTCGCCGTCGCCCTACCTGGGCTCCAATTTCTTGGCTTTCGACACGGGCAACTATCTCTTCGGATCAGACAGCCGATTGACGGAGAACGCCCAAGGGGAATCGCTGTACCAGCTCAACCAACTGGTGCTGGCGACGCAGGCGTCCCTGACCAGTCCCACCAGCAGGTTGATCCAGGGCTTCTATCCCAACGGCTCGCATACCCTGGACAAGACCTATCTGCCGCCCGCCTGGCAGAACGCGGCAGCCAACCAGCCTCAGGCCGCCAAGTTCTATCGAGAAGTGGTGGCGACGTCATGCCGCACCTGCCACGCGTCGCTCGTCTCGCCGAGGTACGACTGGGACAGCACCCTGCTGTCCAAGGGCATGGCGCAATTCTGTGGCGGAACTGCGGATCTCGCCTCGAACGCGTCGATGCCGAACGCGCTGATCTCGCGTGACCGGCTCATGCAGCGAGCCCAGGCCGACACGGAGCTGCAGGGCCTGTTGAACGACTTCCTCGGGTGCTCCACGCCACTGCCCGATCCGGTCTTCCCTCGTCGCTGAGCGCGACACGAGCCAGTGAGGAATCGAATGCAGACCCCTTCGTCCCGTCGCCGTCCCGGTCTTGCGGTGATGGCCTGCCTCGCGGTCGCCGCCTGTGCTTCGTCCAGCCCACCCCAGGCGACGACGACGCTTGTCGCGACGCCCTCCGACGCACCTGCTGCCGTCACGCTCGCAGTGACCGGCCCGGCTACACCCGTCCGATCCGCGACTCCTCCGGCGCCAGCGGGCCGGCCGGCGCTGGCCAGCGACCTGGTGCCGCCGGCGCCGCTGCGCTTCGAAGATGCCGTCGGTCGCGCAGGCGACGGCCTGCTGGGCCAAGTCGCCACGCAGCTTGCGGCCGCGCATCGCCCCGTCATCATCGACCCGCTGATCGATGCCAACACCGGCGCCCAGACGGTCGGCACGGCTCGCATGGGCGCGCAACTGGGTGCGATGGTGCACGCGCGCTACGCGAACTGGACGGTCGAGCCCTTCACCCGCCGCAGCCTCGAAGACGCGCCCCTGCTGTTGATCGGGACGCTGACACCCGTCAACGTCGAGCGCGCGATCGATACCCCTCCGGACGCGTTCCGGATCTGGCTGACGCTGATCGACCTGCGCACGGGGCGGGTGGTCGCCAAGCAGATCGATCGCGCGACCGTCGACTCGGTCAACCCCGAGCCGTTGAAATACTACAGCGACAGTCCCACCTGGCACAAGGACAGGACGGTACTCGGCTACATCAACTCCTGCCAGGTCAAGACCAACGTCGGCGACCCGGCCGATCCGGACTACCTGTCGCGGCTGCCGGCCGAGGCCGCCGTCAACGAGGCCAACGCGGCCTACACCGACGGCAAAGTCGAAGAGGCGCACAAACTGTACGAGCAGGCTCGCCTGTTGGCCGACGAAGGCGACCTGCGCGTGCTCAACGGCCTGTACCTGACCAATTGGCAACTCGGGCATCGCGACGCGGCGCGCAAGGCGTTCGACAAGCTGGTCGACTCCGGCCTCGAGCAGAAGCGCCTGCCGTTGAAGCTGCTGTTCCAGCCGGGCAAGACCGCCTTCAACCAGGTCGGCGACCTGCCGGAGCAGTACCGCGTCTGGCTGTCCTCGCTGGCCCAGGAGGGCGCGCAGAGCAACGTCTGCATCAAGGTGGTCGGCCACACCAGCCGCACAGGCAGCGCGCGCCTCAACGAAGCGCTGTCGCGCCAGCGCGCCGATGTCGTCATGCGCCTGCTGGCGCAGGACAAGCGCGTCCTCATGGGCCGCATGACCGCCACCGGCGTGGGTTCGAAGGAAGCGTTGATCGGACTGGGCACGGACGATCTGCGCGACGCGCTGGACAGGCGTGTCGAGTTCCGCGTCATCGACTGCATCTGACGCGCCCGTCCGCACAAGAGTGCCACCGGAGGGAACATGCCGACCGAGAAACCACTCCTGCCGACCTGGCTGCGCGCACTGCTCGCCCTGGTGATCGGCGCGACCCTGTCGCTGTCGGTATGCGCGCAGTTGCCGCCCTCGGAATGGAGCAGCACCTCCGCCGGCTGGGCGACCCCGGATAGCACGTGCAGCAGTTGTCATGGACCGAGCGGCCTGAATCTGTCCTCGATGTCGTCGATCGGGACGCTGCCTGCGAGCTCCCTGTCCGACTTCCTGACCTGGTTCCACGACAACAATCTGCCGGCCCAGAACGGCACCATGTCGAGCTTCTACTCAAGCTCGAGCGCGACGTCGGTCCCCCACGCACACATCTGGCAGTACCTCGTCGACGTCCGCGACGGGTCGATCGCGGGGCCGACGTCGGGCACCGTGGACTTCGGCGACGTCATCGCCGGCGCAACGGCCCCCTCGCAGACCGTGACGATCACGAACTATCGGCTGATCAATGCGACGTTCGGCGCCAAGAGCTATTCGAACGGCGATTTCTCGGGCGGCTCGGGCCTCTGTACGCTGCTGTCCCCACAGCATGCGTGCACCTTCAACGTCGCCTACGTCGCCAACGGAACGGGCGCCGACGGCTCAGGCAACGTCAACGCCACACTGACCGTCGGGCAAATCGCCGGAAGCGGCACGTCCAGTGACCCAGCCGGCGCAAATCCCCTGGTCCTCAACCTGAAGGCCCACATCGTCCCGGCAACGCGCGTCGCGATGCTGTCCACCACGCTGCTGACCTTCTCGTCGATCGTGGGCGTGCCCAGCCAGATCGCCACCGCCACGCTCACCAACACCGGCAATTCCCCGCTCACGCTCCAGCAGCCCGTCATCCAGGCGCCACCTTCCGGAGTCTCTGGTGCGTCGGACTACGCGTTCGCGTCCGGCAACAACTGCGTTGCCGGTGTATTGGCACCTGGCAGCGGCTGCACGATCAAGCTGCAGTTCACGCCGTCGGCCACGGGCCAGCGCAACGCCGTCCTGGCGATCACCAGCGACGGCACCGGCAGTCCGTCCACCATCTCGCTGCAGGGCACGGGCACGCCCGTCCCTGTCGGACACCTGGTCGTCGACACACCGTCCGTCACGATGCCTGACACCGTCCTGGGCCACACCTCGACGATCACGATCAACGTGATCAACACCGGAAGTGCGGTTGCGACCCTCGCGGGTCTTCCTTTGTCTGGCGCCAATGCAGGCGATTTCTCGCTGGCGGGCACCTGCGGCGCGCTGACCGCGCTCGCGATCAACCAGGGCTGCCAGATCACCTTGACCTTCGCACCGTCCGGCCTGGGGCCGCGTGCCGCGTGGTTGACGCTGCAATCCGACGCGGACGATCCTGCGCTCTCCATTCCGCTCGGCGGAAAGGGCCTCGCCGTGCCCGCACCCGTCGCCTCCCTGTCGACCTCGCAGCTGGACTTCGGTGCACAGACGGTGGGCGGGCTCTATCCCGCCCGCTCCATCGTGCTGTCCAACACCGGAAATGCGCCGCTGGACATCGCCTCGCTGCACGTCTCGGGCGATGGATACACGATCGTCGATGCCAATGCCTGCCCGGCGAGCCTGGCCGCCGGCAGTGCCTGCACGATCGGCGTGACGTTCATGCCGACCACCGCCGGCGCAAGCTACGCCGGCGCGCTGACCGTCGCGAGCAACGCCTCGACGACGCCGGACCATGTCACCCTCCAAGGTACGGGCACGGCGACCGCAGTGCCGGTGCTTGCATGGGCGCCCGCCGTCCAGACACTCGATTTCGGCTCCGTGATGGCAGGCACCGCGTCGACACCGCAGTCCATCACGCTCGTGAACCAGGGGCCGGGTGGCGCGATCCTGCAACTCGTCAACACGGTCGGCAGCGACGCCGCCGCGTTCTCGATCACGGTGGTGGACTGCCAGGTCGGCCAGACCGTCTACCAGGGACAGACGTGCTCCTTCAACGTCAGCTTCGCGCCGGGCATGGCCGGCGCGCGCAAGGCGGCGGTACAGATCGCGACGACAGGCAGCATTGGCGCCGCCGTGACCTTGGCCGGCACCGGGCTCGGCGGGGCCAATCTCTCGCTGTCGCTGTCGGCCTCCGCACTCGACTTCGGCGCGATCCAGGCGGGGACCCGCTCGCAGCCGCATGTGCTGCACCTGTCCAACTCGGGTCCCGCGCCGCTCCAGGTGAGCGCGATCAGCACCACGGGCCCGTTCACTGCGCAGAGCGCGACTTGCCCGCCGACGCCGTTCACCCTGCCTCCTGGAGCGGAGTGCACGGTGTCCGTGACGTTCGCGCCCACGGACTCGACGGCGACGACGGGCACGCTGCAGGTACAGTCGGCCGCCCAGCCACAACCGACGACCGTCGCCTTGGCCGGACAAGGCGATGCTGCCCCCGACCTGTCCAGCGGCGGATGTTCGGTCAGCCGTGGCGACGGCCGGTTCGATCCGTTGCTGGGGTTCCTCGCGGTGCTGGCGCTGGCGGCTCTGGCTTGGCGCGGGCGCCAGCGCCGGTTCGACGCGCGCCAGCGGTCGGAGGCCGCGTGATGCCTTGGCGATCGCATTCGACCGCGCCGTCCGGCTCGACGCCCGCGCGGAGACAACCATGCTGACGCCGGCCTGGCCAGCTTGGCAAGGCGTCGCGGTGCTCGTCGTGCTCTCGCCCGTCATCGAAGAATGCGTGTTCCGGGCCGGCCTGCAGGAATGGCTGCTGCGACACGGAATTGCGCAGCGCGGCGCCAATCTGACGACGGCCGTGGCGTTCGGCGTGCTGCACGCCATTGCGCGACTGCAGTGGGCCGCGTTCGCGGTAGCTTTGCCTGCCCTGCTGATCGGCGAGCTGTACGGACGCCGGCGTCTGCTGCGCTGGTGCGTGCTGTGTCACGCCGCGATGAACGGCGCGTGGTTGCTTTGGCGAACGATTTCGGGAGGAACGGGGACATGAAGACGATGGACCGATTCGCAGCCGCGCCAAGGCGCTGGCTCCAGGCCCTCGTGGCAGCCGCATTGTTGGGTTGCCCGCTGCTGGCCCAGGCGCAGCTCGACTACGGCATCTACGGCGTCGCGGATCTGTCCTGGGGCCGGTTCGAACCGAGTGGAAGCGTCAAGGACGACAGGTTCAACAGCAACTCGCTGTCGGCGACTTTCATCGGTCTCAATGTCAAGGACAGCCTGACTGATGGGTGGACGCCCGGACTCACGCTGGAAACCTTCTTCCGCTTCCAGGACTTCGCCACCGGACGCAAGCCGAGCGACCCGCTGCTGTCACGGAACGCGTTCGCTTCGCTGTCCAGCCCGTACGGCAGCGTGCGGGCGGGCCGACTGCAGACCTATCTATTCGACACGACGGTCCGCTTCAATGCGCTCGGCAACTCGATCGCCTTCTCGCCCGCCGTGCGGCACATGTTCCAGAGCGGCAACATCGAAGGCGTGCAGGGAGACTTCTACTGGGATCGAGCGGTGTCGTACAGCACGCCAAACGTCGACGGCCTGACGGTCAACACGATGTACGCGAAAGGCGCAGCCGCGCATCGCGGAGACTACGGCGCGGCCAGCGTCGTCTGGGCCCGCGGTTTGTTCGCCGGGGCGCTCTCGGTGCAGCGAGTCCACCTGAACGACGGCATCAACGTTCCGACGATCGAGAACACCTTGCAGGTCGGCGCCACCTACGACCTGGGCATCGCCCGCGCGTTCGCGGAGGGCACCTGGACGAACGACGTCGGCCTGGCACTGCGCAGCCACGTCGTCAGCCTGGGCCTGTCGGCACCGCTCGGCCCCGGGTCGCTGGCCGTGCAGGGTGCCTTCACGCGGGCAAACGGCCTGGCCATCGACCGCAAGCATTCGTCCGCCGCCGCGGCCTACCTCTACGCGTATGACAGCCTGACCGACCTGTACGTCGCCGCCATGGACGATCGCGTACGCGGCCAGACGCGCGGCCGATCCGCCGCGGTCGGCATACGCCACAAGTTCGAATGAGCAACATCGCGACGCGCCAGAGACGCGCGGTCGCGGAGACAGGGCCCCATTCCGCTCCCACGACAGGAGATCACGATGCCGAGCAAGCAGGAGGTGCAACAGAAGTTGCAGAAGGGCGGCGCCTCGAGCCAGGAGGCCGCCACGGATCCGAAGATGGTGGCCGATATCACCGATCTCCTGAATGCGACGCTGGAGGCAGGCAAGGCGCTGGCCAAGGGCGAGACGGCATCCGCCGCCGTCAGCCTCGGAAACAAGATGGCCACCCTCGCCGGACTGGCCGCGGAAGGCACGGAGTCGAAGAACGCCAAGGCGGGTGTCTTCGCGTCGAAGGCGATCCTGTCGAGTCTCGGTCTGATCAACCTGGCAGGCGTGACCCGGCCGAACGTCATCATCGCCACGATCGGCGCGACGTTCCTCAAGAAGGTCGCGCTCGCGTTCGACTTGGCAGGTGGGGATGACCGTAAGGCGAAGATGATCGCCGCGGTGTGCGATCTGGCGGGCCAGACCGCCGCGACGTTCGTGGCGGGTGTCGAGGTCCTCGGCGCCGAAGCGGCGAGCGCAGGCACCGCCACCCCCCTTGCCGTCGGCATCGCGGGCCTTCAGACTGCCGCATTGGCAGCCGCCGTCGTCAATGTGATCAAGGTGACACGGGAACTCCGGCAACCGTCGAAGTAGATGCGCCGCACCGATGGCGTTCGAACGCCCCCATGCGCCCGGGAAGTGACGTCCCGGGCCTTGCGCGCAACAAGCACCGGCCGACGACCCGTCAACGCGTGTGCAGATCCACGGCCCGCGCCGCCCGCGCCGCGTCCCGATCGGTGAACGCAAGGACATCGTAGTAGTACAGCGTCCGCGAGGCCTGCCGCTGGTTCTGGCGCGACAGGTAGTCCAGCATCTGGTCGAGCGCCCGCGGCTGGGTGACTTCGCACAACGGGTTGCCGAAGTTGTCGAACACCCAGAAGCCGGTGTATCCGCACGCCCACAGTGCACGCAGCCGCTCGCGCCATGAGTCGGCCGCGTTCGCATCGCCGCCGATCTGGCAGGTGAAGAACAGCATCGGAGAGACGTGCCGGCACAGGTCGGACGCGCCGGCCAGGATGTCCGCGCCCGCCGCGCCGATCGTCGACACCAGCAGCCGGATGCCGTCGAGCCCCGCCTCGCGCAGCACCGCGTCCACGCCGGCCAATTGCGGCGAGCCCAGGTCGCCTTGCAGCAACTGCACGCTGGCCGACGGCAGGCCCGTGGCGTTGCTGCGCAGGTAGGCGACGCGCGCGGCGTCGCGCTCGACGGCCAGCAGGCTCAAGGCCGGCTGGGCGTCGGCCAGCGCGACCAGCGCGGCGCCGAAGCCCGCCCCCGCGATCACCGCGCCGTCGCCCGCATCCAGCACCGCGCCCAGCGAGGACGCGAAGCGGTCGTACATCCGATGTTCGCGCTTCAGGCCGGCCAGCGCGCTGGCGGCCGGCAGGCGGCAGCGCAGCGCGCCGATCGGCAGCAGCTGGTCGTCCGCGCGCACGGGCGCGGGCGTCACGCGCGGCGCGGGCGCGGGGTGCGCGTCGGCGGCGGACTGCAGCGTCGCCGCGACGCCGTCGGCCATCGTCTTCCAGCTGAACTTGAGCGCCTGCGCGCGGCCGCGCGCGATCAGGTCGGCGCGCACCTCGGGACGCTGAACGCGTCGCAGCAGCTCGAAGGTCTGGTCTTCCTCGGTGTCGCCGAGCTCGATGTAGAGCACCGCATCGCCGCCCACTTCCGGCAGCGACGAGGCCGTCGACGTGATGGCCGGGCACTCGCAGGCCATGGCCTCGAGCACCGGCAGCCCGAATCCTTCATACCGTGATGGGTATACCAGCGCCAGCGCACCGGCGTAGGCGCAGCGCAGGTCGTGCTCGTCGAAGATCGCCACGTGCACGCCGGCCTCGCCCGCGGCGGCGCGGCTGGCGTCGTCCAGCGTGCCGCCACCGGTGCAGACGATCGCGTAGTCCTTGCGGGCGTCGCCGAAGCGCGCGAAGGCGTTGAAGAACAGGGAGGCGTTCTTGTAGTCGGCGCGGCTGCCCGAGGTCATGAAGTACGGGCGCGCGATGCCGTGGCGGCGGCGGAAGTCGGCGATCTCGCCGGCCGTCACCGGGGCCAGGTCGTTGCCGTTGTAGTGCACGGTGACATCCAGCGGCCGCGCCAGGAAGCGCTGCAGGTCGCGCGCCGTGCTGCGCGAGATCGCGATGAAGCGCTCCGCATGGGCCAGCGCCATCGTCTTCTGGCGCCACATCGGCTGCGCCATGTCGAAGCCCATGGCCTCGGGGATCATGTCGTGCACCATCGCCACCGACGGCGTCGTGATCGGATGCGAATAGTAGGTGGAGATGAACAGCGCGGCACCGACGTCGTCGCAGACGTCCTGCACGATGCGGCGGTCGCCCTCGAGGTCGGCGTAGTTCAGGCCGGCCGCGTCGACGTAGCGGATGCCGTCGATGCGCGGCATCGTGCGCTTGCGATCCATCACGACGAGCCGGTCGCCGAACGGCGTGCCGGCCCACAGGCCCAGCAGCGACTGCCACACGCGGGCGATGCCCGAGCGGCCGATCTGGAAGAAGACGCCGTCGACGACGATCGGAGAAATCATGAAGTCCCCCTCACCAGCGGTGCAGCATCTGGTTGGGCAGCGCCAGGAAGTCGGGGCCGATCAGCTCGAACGCGCCCGGCGCCCAGTCCTTCAGGTGCCGGATGGCCGTCGAGACGTTGGACGCGCCGTTGCCCAGGAAGGCGTCGCAGCGCGCGGCCAGGAAGGCGTCCATCACGACCTCCTCGCCGAGCTTGCGGCCCTCGTGACCGGCGTAGTGCACGCCGATGGCGTCGCCGCTGCGCGCGACGTCGGCGGCCAGCACGCGCTCGCCGTAGGTCTCGCGGTACTCGCGCGCGAAGCGCTCGCTGTCGGTCAGCAGGAAGATGCCCATCGCCGGATCGGCCTGCAGCATCGCGTCGATGCGGTGCCGGTATTGCTGGTTGACCCGCTCGAGGTCGCGCAGCTCGGTGATCTTGTCGCTGCCGCGCACGTGGACCGCCACCCAGCGGCGGCCGGCCATGCGCTCGCGCGCGAACGCGTCCACGCGCGCCTGCAGCGCGGGCTGCAGCCGGATGTACCTGGTGAACAGACGGCGGTACACCGCCTGGTAGTCCAGGCCGTGCCAGGGGCTGTCAGGCTCGATCCAGCCCATCAGGTCGACGACCTTGCCGTGGAAGTCGCTGACGACGACGTCCTCGTCGCGCGCCAGCAGGTGCAGCGACGATGTGCGCGAACCGGGGCCCTGGAACTTGTTGACGTTCTCGTCGCGCAGGTTGGACGCGCCCCACTTGCCCGGGAAGAACGACTCGCCCCAGGCGGCCAGCCCGTCCTGCGTGGCGCCGGAGACCGGGCGGAAATACAGCTCGAACGCGTTGGCGACGCCGCTGGCGCCGAACAGCGTGTTCGAGCCCCAGTGCACGACCGGCGTGCGGCCCGTCAGCTCGGCCAGCAGCAGCTGGCCCAGCACGTGGTCCATGTCCGACCAGAAGCCATAGCCCCAGGCCTTGATCAGCAGGTACCTCGGGCGAGCGAGCGCCCTGGACGCGTTCGACGTGGCGTGAGCGCGCGAGGCCTGGGCCATCTCGCGGGCGCGGTCGCGCCAGCCGGCGATGTCGCCGGAGTCGGGGCGCAGCGCGGCCGCGCGCGTGAACCAGGCGTCGGCCAGCTGGAAGCGACGCAGGCCCGAGGCCATGTGGCCCAGCAGGCTCATCGCGAGCGCGTCGTTCGCGTCGACCTGCAACGCCTCGCGGCACAGGTAGTCGGCCAGTTGCAGGTTGCCGCGGGCGAGCGCGTCGTTGGCGGCGATGGCGGGCGAGACCGCGGACGCAGCGGCGACCCCGCTCATGAGGCAACCTCCGCCCTGCGGGCTGCCGCGCGAGCGCCCTTCGGAGCGGCCGGGCGGGCGCTCATGCAGCCACTCCGCTCAGCGCGTCGCGCGCACCGCCCAGCTGCGACTGTCGCCACATGGCCGTGTAGATCGCCTCGAGGCTGCGCGTGAAGCCGTCGGCGTCGCACAGCGCGCTGCTGCTGCGGTTGGCGACCAGCCTGGCCTTGGTCGCGGCCAGGCGCGCCGGGTCGCGCGCCAGCTGCAGCGCGAGCGCCTCGTAGTCGGCCAGCGACGACGTCACCAGCTCCGGGATGCCGGCCGCGTGCAGCAGGCTGCCCGCGACGCGCGACGGGAAGGCGCCGCCCATGCAGGTGACCACCGGCAGGCCCACCATCAGCGCGTCGGCGCAGGTGGTATGGGCGTTGTACGGATGGGTGTCGAGGAACAGGTCGGCCTGTCGATAGCGCGCCAGGTGGTCCTCCACGCGCGGAACGCGTTGCGCGAACACGAGCCGATCGGGATCGACGCCGCGCGCGGCCGCTTCCTTGCGCAGGTTGCCCTGCGACAGCGGGCTGCGCGACATCAGCCACAGCACCGACCCGGGCACCTCGCGCAGCAGGTTCATCCACACGGCGAACACGTGCGGGGCGATCTTGTAGTCGTGGTTGAACGAGCAGAAGACGACGCCCTCGTCCGGCAGGCCGCATTCGGCGCGGGTGGGCGTGCGCTCGGCGACCTGCAGGCCGGACGCGGCCGGCAGGTAGGCGTCGGGCAGGTACACGACCTTCTCGTTGTAGTGCCGCGCGTGCTCGGGCGGGATCACGTGGCGGTCGGCCACCAGGTAGTCCATGTACGGGGTGCCCATCGTGCCCGGGTAGCCGAGGTAGTTGACCTGCACCGGCGCGGGGCGCATGCCGAACACCTCGCTGCGCGAGTCGGCCGTGAAGCCCGCCAGGTCGATGGCGATGTCCACCTCCATCGACCGCATCAGCTCGGCGATCTTGCGGCTCTCCATCATCTTCGCGTCGATGAAGTGGTCGAAGCAGTCGACCATGCGCTGGCGCAGGCGGCTGCCGTCGTTGGCGCCGATGGAGATGGCGATCGTCTCGAAGCGCCTGCGGTCATGGCGCTCGAAGATGCCGGCCATCAGGTGGCCCACCGGATGCTCGCGCAGGTCGGGCGACATGTAGGCGACGCGGATGCGATCGTGGCGATAGCGCTGGCCCGTCCACAGCGGCGCGTGGCGCGGCGTGTAGCGGTGCGCGGCGAAGATCTCGGCGCAGCGGTGGTGCACGGCGGCGTCGTCGGTGATCGACATCACGCCCAGCGACTTGGCGACCGGCTTGCCGGCGGCGATGCCGTCCAGGATCCTGGCGACGTCCGACTCGAAGTGCGACCAGTCGCAGGCATGCATGCGCTCGTAGCAGATCGAACCGACGCCGTATTCGAAGTCGGGCTTGATGGCGAGCAGGCGCTCGAACATCGCCACCGCTTCCTCCGAGCGCTTGAACTCGGTCAGCATGATCGCGAGGTTGGACATCGCGTTCAGGTGATCCGGCTTGAGCGCCAGCGCGCGGTTGAAGCGGTCGATCGCGGCATGGTGGTCCAGCTGCTCGCGCAGCAGCGTGCCGCTGTTGATCAGCGCCTCGACGTAGTCGGGCTTGAGCTCGAGCGCCTTGTCGTAGCTCTTGATGGCCGCATCGCGCAGGCCCAGGCGCTGCTGGACGGCGCCGGCGGCGTACCAGATCGGGGCGAAGGTCGAAGCCACCTGTACCCCGCGCTCGACGACCGGCAGCGCGCGCTCGGCGCCGAAGCGCTCCATCAGCACGACGGCCAGCGAGTACAGCGCGACGCCCTCGTCGGGGATGTGGGTCAGGTAGAGCTCGAACACGGCCTGGGCCTGTTCCAGCCTGCCCTCGTTCTGCAGCGCGATGCCCTGCAGCAGCAGGTTGCGGTCGATGACGATGCTGGCGGCGCCCGGAGAGGCGACCGCGGCCAGCGCCGCGCTGGCCGGGTCGGCGGGGATCGTGCCGGCGCCCATCCCGGGAGCCCGGTGCGGCGCTGCGGACGGGACGACCTGGCTGGACTGCTGCATTGCGCGACTCCGGGGAAAGCTTGATGGGAATGGCCTGCATGGTCGCGCCGGAACGGGTCGTCCGATCGGGCGAAAAAGCCGGATCGGGGGCCGCAAATCGGCGCCCTGACGACGAGCGCGGCGCCCACGGCGCTGCCGGGGCGCCACCCGGCTCCCTGCGCCCTTCCCGGCGGCCGCTATTCCAGGTGGTTCGCCAGGCCCAGGCCCAGCGACCACAGCAGCGCGTTCGACTGCTGGGTGTCGTACAGCGCGTCGACATACTGGACGCGCATGTTGTAGTGGTCGCCCTCGGCCGCCATCACGTCGAACAGCGAGCGACGGCCGAGCTGCTGCCACTGCTGCAGCGTGAAATTGCGCACCAGCTCGCTGTTGTGGAGGATCTCGATGACGCTGCGCGCCCGGTCCATCGCGTGCTCGGCCTGCTCGTGCACCTCGGCCATGCGGTACTTGCGGGCCTCGAGCGCGTCCTCGCGGTTCATGCGGGCCGCGGCGGCGCGCTTGCGGGCGGCCTGCGTGGTGTACTTGCTGGCGGCGTTGAAGAGCTGCCAGTTGAACGTGATCCCGCCCGAGACGGAGCGCGAGTCGCCGGCGCCGGCGGACTTGGTCGCGGCCACCAGCAGGCCCAGCTGCGGCTTCTGGCCGTCGAGCACGGCCCGGACGTACGAGTCGAGCGCCGCCGCCTGCGAGTCCAGCGACTGGATCTCGGCCGCGCGCGAGGCCATGGTCAGCAGGTCGGGCAGCGCCGGGGTGTCCAGCATGACCGATGCGATGCCTTCGGTGGGCGGCAGGTCGTCGCCGACGAAGCGGCGCAGGCGGATCTCCGTCAGCCGCTTCTGCGACAGCACCTGGTCGCGCTGCAGCTCGGCCTGCTGCTGCGTCTTGCGCGCCTGCACCAGCTCGCTGGTGCGGCCGCGGTCGGCGGAGACGATCATCTCGAGCGCCTCGACCAGGCAGCTCATCTTGCGAGCGTACTGGTCGTAGACCTGCGCCTCGACGGTGTAGCGGCTGCGGTCCAGCGCGAGCGACACGGTCTGCAGCGCGACCTGCTCCTGGGCGCTGACCTCGCCGTACCGGGCCACCTCGGCCAGGTGGGTGCGGTAGTCGGTCATGTCGCGCGTGTGGCCGCCGTCGTACAACGGCGCGGACACGTTGACGCCGCCCTGGAACTGCTTGCCGTGCACGGACGGGGAATTGGGCGCGCCGGCGTCGATGCCGCCGACCTGGCCCGAGATGCCCACCTGCGGCCAGTACGCCGCGTGCGCCTCGTCGATGTCGATCGCGGCGGCCTCGGACAGCAGCTTGGCCGCGCCGACCGCGTTGCTGCGGTGGATCGCGCCGCGCACCATGGCCAGCAGGTTCATGCGCGGCGCGCTGCCGGCGCCCGGCGTTGATGCCCCGCCCGCCGCGGACGGCACGGTGCGGAAGGCCGGCGCGGCCTGCGGGTCGGCGCTCTCGTCGCTGATGCAGCGGCTGTTGGACGACGGCGCCGGCGCGGCGGATGGCGCGGCGGGGGTCGCCCGGCGCGCCGTCGCGGCCGGGGCCGCGGGTGACAGCAGGGCGGCGCCCAACGCGAAGGCCAGCGTCAATGCCGCCGGCCAGGTCGGTTTGCTCTGTGGGGTTCGCATGGCGGGTCGGGATCGGCCGGGACGGACGGCGCCCCGGCGGACGCGTTCGAGGTTCAGCGCGCCAGCGCGGCGGCGATGTTGGGGATCGGCGGCATCGCCGGCAGCACGGTGGTGGGCGCGAGGCCGGCCGCGAAGTCCAGCGTGCGGCGGAAGTAGGCGATGGTCTCCTTCAGGCCGTCGGCGAGCGCCACCTTCGGCTCCCAGCCGAGCTTGTCCTGGGCCTGCGAGATGTCCGGGCGGCGCTGCTTCGGGTCGTCGGTGGGCAGCGGGCGAAACGTGATCGGCGACTTCGAACCGGTGAACTGCACCACCAGCTCGGCCAGCTCGCGCATCGTGAACTCGACCGGGTTGCCGACATTGATCGGGCCGGTGATGGACTTGTCGGAGTCCATCAGCCGCATCATTCCCTCGATCAGGTCGTCGACGTAGCAGAAGCTGCGCGTCTGCAGCCCGTCGCCGTACAGCGTGATCGGCTCGCCCTTGAGCGCCTGGACGATGAAGTTGCTCACCACGCGGCCGTCGTCGGGCTGCATGCGCGGGCCGTAGGTGTTGAAGATGCGGATGACCTTGATCTGCAGCTGGTGCTGGCGCCAGTAGTCGAAGAACAGCGTCTCGGCGCAGCGCTTGCCTT
>JAEKKH010000409.1 GCA_019510465.1 Burkholderiales bacterium | reverse complement strand
GAGGGCTGTCATTCTGCGCGGAGCGAAGCGGAGTCGCGGCGCGCTCAAACCGTCAATGCAACACTTGGATCACGAATCGAGGTGTTCATTGAAAAGCACAGGCCAGAGGATTCATCCGTCAGCTGCAGAGCGGCGCGAGTTGTGGGATCGATGGAAGCGAGGAGAGCGCATCGGCGAGATCGCGCTGGCGATGAAGCGCTCCTTGCCTTCGGTGCAGACGTGGCTCAGCAAGGCGGGGGGGATTGCGCCCAGGCAATGCCATCGATCGGCTCGAGCGTTGTCACTGAGGGAACGCGAGGAGATCTCGCGAGGACTCTCTGCAGGGGAGTCGATGAGAAGAATCGCCAAGCGCCTGTCTCGAAGTCCAAGCACGATTTGTCGTGAGATCGAGCGCAACGGCGGAGTCCGCCGCTATAGGGCGACTGCGGCCGACGAGCAGGCCTGGAACCGTGCCAAGAGGCCGCAACCCACCGTGCTTGAAGGGCGCCCGGCGCTCGCGCGAAAGGTGGCAGGCAAACTAAAGCTGAGGTGGTCTCCTCAACAGATCGCGGGATGGCTCAAGCGCGAGTTCCCGCATGATGCTCGGATGAACGTCTCGCATGAAACGATTTATCGGACGCTGTTTGTCCAGGCCAGAGGCGCCCTCAAGAAGGAGCTGACGGCATTCCTTCGCGAACACCCGAGGATGCGGCATCCCAAGACGCACCCAGGGCAGGCGCCGCGCTACTACATCAAGAACGCGGTCTCGATCAGTGAGCGGCCAGCTGAAGCTGAGGATCGTGCGGTGCCGGGGCACTGGGAGGGGGACCTGCTGTTTGGCACATTCGACTGCCAGGTTGCTACGCTCGTGGAGCGACGATCACGCTATCTCATGTTGGTCAAGGTGCCGGCAAAGGACACTCAAAGCGTCGTGGGCGCGTTGACCCGATACGTCAAGAAGCTGCCCGACGGGATGATGCGAACGCTGACCTGGGACCGCGGCGGCGAGATGGCGGATCACGCGAAGTTCACGATAGCCACCGACGTCGAAGTCTTCTTTTGTGATCCGCGCAGCCCCTGGCAAAGAGGATCCAACGAGAACACCAATCGCCTGCTTCGTCAGTACCTTCCCAAGGGTAAGGACTTCTCAACGCTCACCCAGGCTCAATTCAATCGAATCGCCGACGAGTTGAACGGCCGACCACGTGAGACGCTTGGCTTTGCCAATCCCGCTGAGGTACTCTGGCAGACCGTTGCAACGACGAGTTGAGCTCAAGGCGACTCCGCTTCGCTCCGCGCAGGATGACGCGCATGGGTGCATGGCGGCCGGTGGATGGCGCGCGTGGATGCATGTCGGCCGATGGATGACGCGCATGGATGCACGGCGGCCGATGGATGACGCGCGTGGGTGCATGGCGGCCGGCGAATGACGCGCGTGGATGCAGGGCGGCCGGTGAACACCCCTGCACGGCGGACGTCCTGCGCGCCGTTGCGGCCGCGCACCGTCACTTTTGGCGACTCGCGAAATGTGTATGATGGTTCGCATGCCCGTGGAACACGAACGCGCACTTCCAAACGACAAAAGCCGCCCAGGTGACTGCGCGGCTTTTTTGTTTGTTCATTTCCCAACCTTCGCGACTCGTACGCCCCTACA
>JAEKKH010000194.1 GCA_019510465.1 Burkholderiales bacterium | reverse complement strand
CCTTGTAGCCGGAGTTGGCGCAGTGCTCGCAGCCCACGGGGTGCCAGCGGTGGTGCTCGTCCTCGCGCTTGCAGTACTCGCACAGCTTGCGCACGAGGCGCTGCGCCAGCACGCCCAGCAGCGAGGAGCTGAGCAGGAAGGGTTCGACGCCCATGTCGATCAGGCGCGCGACGGTGGACGGGGCATCGTTGGTGTGGACGGTGGCCAGCACCAGGTGGCCCGTCAGCGAAGCCTGGATGGCGATCTGCGCGGTCTCGAAGTCGCGGATCTCGCCGATCATCACCACGTCCGGATCCTGGCGCAGGATCGCGCGCAGCGCCTTGGCGAAGGTGAGGTCGATCTTCGGGTTGACCTGCGTCTGCCCGATGCCCGGCAGCTCGTATTCGACCGGATCCTCCACGGTCAGCACGTTGGAGGTTCGGGTGTCCAGGCGCGTCAGCGAGGCGTACAGGGTGGTCGTCTTGCCGGAGCCGGTGGGGCCGGTGACGAGCACGATGCCGTGCGGCTGCTGCACGAGCCGGTTGAACTTGTCGAGCGTGTCGCCGTTCATGCCCAGTCCCTCGAGGCTGAACTTCTGCTCGCCCTTGTCGAGCAGGCGCAGCACCGCGCGCTCGCCGTGCGCGGACGGCAGCGTCGAGACGCGCACGTCGATCGCGCGGCCGCCGATGCGCAGCGAGATGCGGCCGTCCTGCGGCAGGCGCTTCTCGGAGATGTCGAGCTCGGCCATGATCTTCAGGCGCGAGATCAGCGCCGCGTGCAGCGCCTTGTTGGGCTGCACCACCTCGCGCAGCGTGCCGTCGACGCGGAAGCGCACGCTGGAGCTGCGCTCGTAGGGCTCGATGTGGATGTCGCTCGCGCCGTCCTTGGCCGCCTGCGTCAGCAGCGCGTTGAGCATGCGGATGATCGGCGCGTCGTTCGAGGCTTCCAGCAGGTCTTCGACCGCCGGCAGCTCCTGCATCATGCGGGAGAGGTCGACCGCGCTCTCCACTTCGCCGACGACCGACGCCGCGCTGCCCTGGCCGCCGGAGTAGGCCTGCGCGATGCGCGTCTGCAGCGCCGCGGGCGCCTCGCTCTCGATGCGGTCGACGGCGTGCAGGCGCAGCACCTCGGCGAGCGCCTGGCGCGACGTGCCGTCGCTGACGTGGAGCACGCGCTCGCGGCCGTCGTCCTCGATCAGCACCGAATACGTCTTGGCCCAGGCGTAGGGCAGGGGATGGCGTGCGCCCATGATCGGACCTCCGTTGCGTTACTGGCCTTGCGACGGCGCGGAGGCCGGCGCCGGCGGTGCGGCGGGGCGCGTCTCGCCCGGCGCGGGATTGGTCGCCGGCTTGACCGGGATCAGCGGCGCGACCGGCGCGGCCGGCACGCGGCGCATGTCGGGCACCGGCGTGATGGTGGGCAGCTTGACCGATTCCGTCTCGGGGTTGTGCGGCACGCTGGGATCGATCTGCGTGTCGGGCTTGACCGGCGGCACGACCGGCGTGTCGTTGATGCGCATCACCCAGCTGGTGTCCGGCTGGAAGCTCTGCTGCTGCGCGCGGATGGCGTTGTAGCGGTCGACGGTGAGCTTGTTCACGTCGCTCTGGTCGCGCATCACGATCGGGCGCAGGAACAGCATCAGCGTCTGCTTGTGGCGGGTACGCGTGGAGCTCTTGAACAGGTTGCCGATGACGGGGATCGAGGAGAGCAGCGGCACGCCGTCGCTGGTGTCGCCGTACTCGTCGCGCGTCAGGCCGCCCAGCACCACCATGGCGCCGTCGTCCACGGTGATGAAGGTCTCGACCGAGGTCTTGGTGGTGATCTGGTTGGTGGCGAAGTTCGCGTCGCGCGCCGAGTTCTCCTCGTACACCGTCATGCGGATCGTGCCGTTCTCGCCGATCTGGCTGCGGATGCGCAGCGTGATGCCGATGTCCTGGCGCTCCACCGTCTGGAACGGGTTGACCGTGCTGGAACTGCCGCCGGTGTTGGTGTAGCTGCCGGTCGTCAGCGGGATGTTCTGGCCGATGACGATCTTGGCTTCCTCGTTGTCGAGCGCCACGATGTTGGGCGTGGCCAGCACGTTGCCGCCGGCGTTCGTCTCGAGGAAGTTGGCCAGCGCGGCGAGCGTGTAGATGCCGTTGATCTTGGGCACGAAGCCGATGTTCAGGCCGCCGCTGACGTTGGCCGACGGCACGCTCGTCGACGAGGAGGAGGTGCTGCCGGTGGTGCCCGAGGACAGCTGGCCGCCCGCGACCGCGAGGTTGATGATGTTGCCGGCGCCGTTGGAGCTGGTGTAGTTGGTGCCGCCCCCGATGTAGGAGTTGCCGGCGCCGAACAGGCCCTGCCACTGGATGCCGGCCTGCGCCGCCTTGGTGGCGTCGACGCTGACCATCATCGACTCGACGTAGACCTGCGCGCGACGCACGTCCAGCTGGTCGATGACCGAGCGCATCTGGCGGTACACCGGCTCGGACGCCGTGATGATCAGCGAGTTGGTGGCCGGATCGGCCTGCACCTGGCCGCCGGTGGACGGGCGCGCCGATGCCGCGACCGGCGTCGTCGACTGCGCCGACGCGCCGCCGGCCGTGCCCGAAGTGCCCGACGGCGCGTTCGGGTTCTGCGTGAGGGACGTGCGGCCGTCGGACGTCGACGACCCGCCGGTGCCGCCGGTCGGGCTGCCGCCGCTGCCGCCGTTGCCGCCGCCGGCCGACACCGCGGCGCGCAGCAGCTCGGCCACCTTCACCGCGTCGGCGTTCTTCAGGTAGACGACCCAGATGTTGCCGGCGGGCCCGCCGCCGGCCACCGGCTGGTCGAGCTTGTCGATGATGGCCAGCGCCGAGGCCATGCGCGACTGGTTGCTGGCGCGCACGATCAGCGAGTTGCTGCGCGGCTCCACGATCACCGACGCCGCGGTGCTCTGGCCCGGCACGCCCGGCACGGTGGAGTTCGAGCTGTCGAGCAGCTTCTGCACCGTCTGCACGATGTCGGAGGCGACCGCGTTCTTCAGCTGCACGACCTGCATCTCGCCGCCGGCGGGCTGGTCCAGCGCCGAGATGATCTTGCCCAGGCGTTGCAGGTTGTCCGCGTAGTCGGTGATGACCAGCGAGTTGTTGCCCGGGCTCGCGTTGATCGTGTTGTTGGCGGTGATCAGCGGGCGCAGCACGGCCACGAGGTTGTTCGGGTTCTCGTAGTTGAGCCGGAAGATCTGCGTTAGCACCACGTCGCCGCGCTGCTGCGGCGCGCCCACCGAGACGGTGCTGGTCTGCAGCTTGGCGTCGGCCTCGGGCACCACCTTCAGGAAGCCGCCCGACTCCACCGGCTTGTCGTTGTAGACGGTGATGTTGCCCTTGACGCGCGGGTCGACCAGGATGTCGCGGTTGAGCATGGCGCCGATGGCGCGCGAGACGGCCTCGATGTCGGCGTTGACGAAGTTCAGCGTCACCGGCGTGCCGCGCGAGCGCGAGGTCGGCACCGCGGCGTCGTCGGGGGCGGCGGCGCCGTCGGCGGGCGCCTGCGCGGGCGTGCCCTTGCGCGGAGCGGCCTGGACGAGCGTCGTGGCCGAGGCGGCGAGCAGGGCGATCGCGATCGAGGTCGCGTGCAGGCGGTAGGCAGAGATGACGGTTCGTTCCATGATCACCCGATCGAGATGGCGGACGACGCACCGTTGCGGCGTCCGATGAGATTCAGCAAGTTGTCGAGAGCGGCCTCGTTGCCCGGGGCCGCATGCGCCTCCGCCCGCAGGCGAAAGCCGGTGGCGCCGATCAGCCCGCGGCCGTCGATCATCAGCGCGCCGTCGATGGTCGAGATCCAGACCAGCGACCGCGACGCACCCTCCCCCGGCCTGACCTGCGTGCTCGGATCCGGCTGGATCAGCACGCGGTAGGTGCCGAGCGAGTCGAGCGTGGTCAGGCGCGACGAGGCCTGGCGGATCTCCACCTGCGCGCTGCCGAGGGTGCGCCAGTGGCCGCCCTGCAGGATGAACTGCAGGTTTCGCGTCGACAGCGTCAGCACGCCGCCGGGATGGATGGTGTTCCACGGGAAGCCACGGCCCTCGAGCCAGCCCATCGGCCACTGGCCCACCGGCGTGAGCGCCGCCAGCTTGCCCGCATCGTCACCGTGCTCGCCGGGCACGGACTTGGCCGCCGGCGCATCGCGCGGGCTGTCGCGTTCGTCGGGGCCGACGACGTCGACCCGCCAGGCGTCGAGCGTGCGGCGCACGCTCAGGTCGAGTCCGTGCGCGAGGCAGCAGTCCTGGGTCAGGTGCAGCGACAGGCCGTTCAGGCGCGGGCGCAGCGTCCACTCCAGGCGCGTGGGCAGCACCGACGCGTCGTGGCTGCCGGCGCCGCCGGTCAGCACCGTGATGGCGCTGCCATGCCAGATCGTGCCCTCGGCCTCGGCCAGCAGGAACTGGTCGCTGGTGGCGCCGGCCACCGCGCCGGCCAGCAGGCTCGCGGGCAGGAAGGCGATGCTGCCGGCCACCAGGCCGACGAGCGCGCCGACGAACGCGAGCGAGCGCTGGCGTCGCAGCAGCCGCACCTGGCCCTCCTCGGGCGGCCTGGAGAATCGCGAGGGCGCGAAGCCCCGCGGGGCCCGGTCGGAGCGCAGCCGGATGAGGCTCATGCGCGGCCTCCTCCTGCGGGGTGGAATGCGGAGGTGGCCATCACTGCTGCGAGCCGATCGACACGACCAGCGTGCCGTTGTAGCCGTCGCCGGCACGCACCAGGTTGGCCTCGACCGGACGCGCGCGCGCGCCGCCGCGGGCCTGGATCAGCCACTTGCGCAGCTCCTCGCCGTTGATGCCCGTGACCGACAACGTCGCGCGGTCGCCCTGCACGACGATCTTGGCCTTGCCGCCGAGTTCGTCGGTGGCCGCCTTCAACACCTGCCCCGCCACCGAGGGCGGGACCGGCGGCAGGGCGCGCAGCTGCCTGGCCTCGTTGGCGATGGCCTGCATCTGGAGCAGCTGTGCGTCGGCCTGGTCGCGCTGTACGGGCGCGGTCGCGAGCGTGTTCAGGGCGGGCCGCACGAGCGCGAGCCAGACGACCAGGAACGTGACGGCGGCGGCGATGATCACCACCATCTGGCGCTCGCGCGCGTCGAGCCTGGCGTAGCGCGCCAGCAGCTGGTTGCGGGTATTGGTGAGGGCGCTCATCGTGGAACCTCCGTGCTGCGCACTTCGGAGCGAGCGCCTTCGGGCGGCCGTGCGTCGCTCATTTCCTGCTCGCTCCGGCCGACGGCTGGCGGTGGCTCAGCTGCAGCTTGCCGGTATCGGAGCGCACCTCGACATTGGCGGCGCGCAGCTGGGTGGTGAAGCGTTCGATCTCCTGCGGCGTCCAGCCGGTGGCCGGGAGCGTCAGGCGGCCGGGCTCGAACTTCAGGTTCTCGATCGGCGACTTGCCTTCCGGCCAGGCCGACTCGGCGGCCTGCAGCAGCGTCTCGATGTCGCCGTCGCCGGGCCGGCCGGCAGCCGCGCGCAGCACGTCGATCTGCTGCTGGGCCTGGCCGGCCGGGTCGTAGATCGTCCTCACGGCGGGGAAGGCCTCCTTGACCGCGGCGGTGAGGGCGGCCTTCTTCTGCGCGACGCGGTGGCTCTCCTGCAGCGCGCGCACGTTCAGGCCCAGCAGGCTCACGACGACCAGCGCCAGCAGGCCGCGGCGGGTGACGCGCCAGGCCGGATCGAAGGCGAAACGCATGGCGAGGTCGCGCGCGAGCTTGACGCCGCGGCGCTGCGGCGCGAGGTCGAACTGCAGCAGGTTCCAGCCGGCGCGCGCGGCACGCAGCGCCTGTTCCTCGTCGGTGACCGTGGCCACCGGCATGCCGACGAACTCGCTCGCGTCGAGCGCGGTGTCGGGCGTGGCGGTCCAACGCACGACGGTGTCCTCGGCCAGGCCGGTGAGCAGCGCGCGCGCCACCGGACTCTGCAGCGGCACGCACAGCACGCCGGCGTCATCGCGCCAGGCGAGCCGCGCCGGGTCGTCCGGGCCGCCCTCGCGATAGGTGTGGCCGGCCACGCCCTCGTCCGGCCACCACGACGGCACCGCGCGGTCGAGCGGCACGTCGCCGGCCTCGAGGGCGTCGAGCTGCGCGCGCAGCCACGGCTTGTTGACGACCGCGACCCAGTGCTCGCCGCCGGGCTTGGCATCGGGCGCCAGCGCCAGGTGCACCTCGTCCTCGTCCTCGAGCAGCGCCTCCTCCATCACGCCCACCAGCGCGGCGCGCATGCGGGCGGCGGGCGCCTTGGGAACGGCCACGCGCTGGAACGCGACATCGCCGGGACGCAGCACCACCACCACCAGCGCGGCGCGCGGCAGCGCCGACGCCGGCGCGCGGCCGCGGTCGGTCACGCGCTGGCCGTCGATGCTCAGCACGTAGTCGAACTCGGCGGGCGCGCCATGCCCGGCGGCCGACGGGTCGGCGAGCCGGGGCTGGGCTGCGAGCAGGATGATCAGCGTGGACATGGATTTGTGGCGAATTTACCGCCTGCGCGTGAACGCGGGGCGCCGCCCCGTGCAGCGGGGCTGCCAGGGAGCAAAACGGCGTATTGTGACCTGTGGCGGTGACGGCGCCGGCGACTTTCTGTCACATGGCGCTGCGGGAAAACGCCAGCCCGCAGACCGGGGCGCGCCGGGCAATCCCTGGTTCCTGGTATCGGGGCGCCGCCGTTCATGTGGCGTCGGGCGGCAGGCGTTCGCGGCGCAGCACCTGCACCGGCGTGAACGGGTCCTTGCGGTAGACGATGGAGCGCTCGCGGATCACGTGCTGCTCGTAGCGCAGCTGCCCGTAGATCTCGAAGTAGTACGACTTGACGTCCAGGATGAGGCCGGGATGGCCGTGCTCCCCGGGGCAAGGCAGGGGCGCCGTGCCGGAGCCGCCCTGGAGCGCCGCCTTGAGCCGGCCGAGGTCGTTGAACGGCTGCTGGCGGCGCTGCAGGATCAGCTGCTCGGCCTGCGCGCGCTGCAGGCCCGGGCAGCCCGCCATCAGCACCTCGGCGGGGGCCGTGTTGACGTTGATCGACATCTGCGGCGTGCCCGTGCCGCCCTGCTGCGGCCCCGTGAACGGGATGATCTGCACGAACGGTTCGATCTGCTTGATGACCTTCGGGTCGACGCCGTACCAGGCGAGGTCGCCCAGCTCCATGGGCATGAGCACGCTCGTGGGATCGACCCGCGCGGACGCGTCCTGGGCGGTGTGCTGCGCGCTGTCGCTCGCGCGCATGCCGGCGGCGATCGTGATGGCGACGTCCTGCGACACGCCGATGGCCTGGAACAGCACCTGCAGCCGTTCGACCTCGGTGGTCTTGCCGACGGTCTGCTCATTGGTGGGAACCACGAGGTTGTACAGGTTGTACTTGGACTGCGCGTCCGTGATCTGGCCCGACAGGTAGGCCTCGGGGCCGGTGTCGTCCGAGTGGCTTCCATCGGCCGACAGGAAGCTCGACAGCTTGGTCTCGGCCAGCGGCGTGGCCCACGGCTGGCCCAGGTCGTCGTCGTTGTGGTTCTGGCGGATCGACGACTTCAGGATCAGGTTGCCCCAGTCGAGCGACGCGTTGAGCAGCCACTGGGCCTGGGCGCGCGCGCGTTCGGCGGTCTCGACCTCGATGCCGCGCCACTGCAGCCAGACCATGCCGGCAGCCAGCGTGGCCACCAGCGTCATGATCAGCAGCGCCAGCAGCAGCGCGGCGCCCCGCTGGCGGCGGACGGTCGGAGGCGGCGTCATGTCAGGTTCCGAAGCGCGGCAGCTGGCGCTCGCGCATGATCTCGCCCTCGGGCACCTTCAGCACGATCCTGATGCCATCGGGTTGAGGGGCGGCCACTTGCGGACAGGGCGGTTGCTGGCCCTGCGGGCACTGCTGCGGGTTGTTGCCGCCCCCGGCGCCCTGCGTCGACTGCACGTTGTTCCAGCTGCAGCCGGGCGTGTTGACGGCGGCCGGGTTGCACACGTAGACCTGGAAGTCGTCGACGTTGTCGAGCACCGTGATGGCGCCGCCGCTGATCGCGCCCCACTGCTGGCTGCGCATCCAGGCGTCGGTGAGCTCGGACAGGTGGACGACCGGCGCGCTGGCCCAGCGCTGCCAGCGGTGGTCCTGCAGCGTCCACAGCACCAGCTCGATGCCCTGCGGCGTGCGGCGCGCGATGCGCAGCGTCGCGCCGTCGAACATGATGGCCTTGGGCAGCACCTTGCTGTCCACCACCATGGCCATGTCGTACTCGAACTGCGACATGCCCGTGTTGAGCTTGAGCGTGCGGTCGGTGGAGGCGAGCGCCGCGTCCTTGGCGCGCATGAGGGCGTCCATGCCGCGCATCGCCAGCGCCGACAGCACCGCCATGATGACCAGGGCCACCATGACCTCGACCAGCGTGAACCCGGACGGACGTGCGCGGCGGACCATCAGTGCCCCATCACCGTGGAGATCGTGACCAGCTGGCGCCCGTCGGCATCGGCCACGGTGGCGTCGACGCGGCGGAAGCTCGGGTTGGGCGTGGTCTTCACGACGAGCGTGCCCTTGAAGTCGCGGCCCAGCTGCGAACAGGCGAACGGCGTCTTGCCGATGGCGGGCATCTGGTCGAGCAGGCGCATGTCGGTGAGCTGGTTGTCCGCGCACCACTGGCCGAGGACGACGTCGCTCAGGCGCTGCGAGGTGTCGACGACCGAGCTGGCCGCGCGCGAGCCGGCCGCCAGCGCGATGGCGACGATCGCGAGCGCGACCATTACCTCGATCAGGGTGAAGCCGGCGGCGCGCGGGCGCGGGCGTGACGTCATTGCGCGGGCGCCCCGGTGGCGCTGTCGATGATCTGGAACGGCGCCAGGCCGTCGCTGCCAACGGCCAGCTCGCGGTCGCCCAGGTGCAGCAGCACGCGCTGCGCCGGCAGCAGCGGCTCGGGGCCGAGCTTGAGCTGGGGCGCGCCGACGACGGTGGCCGTGGTGTCGGGCTCCAGCCAGCCGTGCGGCAGCTCCTGGGCGGCCTTGGGCGGCAGCCCCGTGAACTCGAATCCGCCGGAGGTCATGGGCGCCCAGCGCACGTCGGTGCCGATGATGCGCGACTGCGTGCGCGCGGTCTCGAGCAGGGCAGCCAGGCGCGCGCCCTCGGTCTCGAGCCTGCTCTGGGAGCGGTCGCGCAGCGACAGCGAGATCATCCCGCTGGCCACGGCCACGATCAGCACCACGACCATCAGCTCCAGCAGCGTGAAGCCGGCCGCGGCGCGACGCGCGCTATTCCCAGGAGCCGATGTCCGCGTCGTCGCCTTCACCACCGGGCTGCCCGTCGGCGCCGAAGCTGAACACATCGATTTCTCCGTGAGTGCCCGGGTTGGCGTACTGGTAGGGGTGGTGCCAGGGATCTTCCGGCAGCTTGTCGAGGTAGCTCTTCCAGTTGCCCGGGACCGAGCCCGTCGTGGGCTTGGCGACCAGCGCCTGCAGGCCCTGGTCGGTGCTCGGGTAGCGGCCGTTGTCGAGCTTGTAGATCTTCAGCGCATTCATCAGCGAGTTGATGTCCGAGTGCGCCGCCGTGATCTTGGCCTGCGCCACGCGCGACAGCACGTTGGGCGCGATGAGCGCCGCGAGCACGCCGATGATGACGATCACGACCATCAGTTCGAGCAGCGTGAAGCCGCGCGAATGGCGTCGTGCGAGGGAGGCTTGATTCATGAAAGATCCCGATGGGCCGGTTCCAGGAAGTCTTGAATCATAATCCGCGCATGAGTTCCCGCTGGACTGGCTTTTTCGTCTGGGCCCTGGTGGCGGCCTGCACCGCGTTCTGGGCCATGAAGATCTTCGCCGCCACGCGGCCGGTGCCCTCGACGGCGCAGGCCCCGCAGGTGGCCGCCGCCAATGGGCCCATGGTGCGCCTGTTCGGTGCGGTCGCCGTGCCCACGCAGGCCGACAACAAGCCGCCGCCGGAAAGCTCGCGCTTCCAGCTCGTGGGCGTCATCGCGCCGCCGGCCGGCGCGGCCCCGGGCGGCTATGCCGTCGTCTCGCTCGACAACCAGCCCGCGCGCACCTGGCGTGTCGGGGCCACCATCGATGGCAACACTTCGTTGCTTTCGGTGAGCAAGCGTGGCGCCGAGTTCGGCCCCCCCGGCGGCCCCACGGCGTTCTCGCTGCAGTTGCCCGAGCCCGCGGCCGCCGAGACCGGCACGCTGCAGCCCGCCGTCTCGCAGCCCGATCCGGCACAGCTCCAGCAGCAGATGCAGCAGGCCCAGGTGCCGCAGATGCAGCCGCAGATGCAGCCGCAGATGCAACCCCAGATGCAGCAGCCGAACGGCCAGCCGCCCGTGCGGGGCGGCTTCGGCCGCTCGGCCTCGTTGACGGGCCGCCGCGGCTTCCAGGGAGGGCAGCCGGGCACCAGCGGGGCGATGCCGCCGAGGGTGGGCGTGCCGCCCGACCAGCAGACCCAGAACGACAGCGGCGCCGTGCAGCAGTAAGGCGGCGCAGCCCACGAACGAAGCCGGCGCGACCCGCCGGCTTTTTCGTCGGCCGCGACGGCGGCGCTAGGCGCCCAGCGCCAGCGCCACCGCGACGAGATCGGCGAAGCGGTGCGCCCCGGCCAGCGGATCGGCGCTCGCATGGGCGCCGTCGGGCCGGCAGATCCAGCCCGCGTGCAGGCCCGCGGCCAGGGCACCGGCGACGTCGGCATCCAGGTCGTCGCCCAGGTGCAGCACCTGCGCCGGCGTCGCGCCGGCCACCGCGCAGGCCGCGCGGAAGATCGACGGATCCGGCTTGGCCACGCCATGCAGCCGCGCCGACACCGAGCCGGCAAAGAAGCGGGCCAGTCCCACGCGGTGCAGTTCGGCGTTGCCGTTGCTCACGGCGACGAGCCGGTAGCGCGACGCCAGTCGTTCGAGGCCGGGCAGCACGTCGTCGTACAGCGTGACCGCGTGACGGGCTTCGAAGAAGGCCTCGAACGCGAGCTCCGCGAGCGCCGGGTCGTCGCCGTGGCGGCGCAGCGCGCGGCGGATCGTCTCCAGCCGGATCGCGCTGAGGTCGTGGCCCCAGTGCGGATGCTCCGCGGCGACCTCGGCGCGCAGCGCCAGCATCGCCGCGGGCGGCATGCCGCCCGCGGTGGCTGGCGCGTGCTCGCGCAGCCAGCGGGCGAGCACCTGTTCCGCGGCGGCGAGCGTGGGACGCACGGGCCACAGGGTGTCGTCGAGATCCAGCGTCAGGGCGGTGACGCGGCGCAGGTCGCTGGACATCAGCAGGCCTCCACATCGCGCGCCGCGGTCGATTCGCCCTTCGGGCGGCCGTGCGGACTCATGCCGGCCGCTCCGGGTCGGCCGCGAGCGTGGCCAGGCAGGCGGCGCACAGGCAGTCCGACCACTTCGCCCGCAATTGCGCCAGGCGCTCGGCGCCCAGCGGGTACGACACGCAGAAGCACGGCGTCGCGCGATCCGCGTCGACGCCGCAGGCGAACGCGCCGCCGCAGCGCGGGCAGGTGGTCGCGCGCCAGCCCTCGGGCGATGCTGGCGACGTCATGCGAACAGCGCCGCCAGCTCCTCGCGCAGGAGCTTCTTCTGCACCTTGCCCATCGTGTTGCGGGGCAGGGCCTCGACCACCCGCACGTGCTTGGGCACCTTGAAGTTGGCGATGGACGACTTCAGCGCCGCGACGATCTGCGCCGGCACCAGCGCCGCGCCGGGGCGCGGCACCACCACGGCGACGACAGCCTCGCCGAAGTCGGGATGCGGCACGCCCACGACGGCCGACTCGGCCACGCCGGCCATGTCGTTGATGACGCCCTCGATCTCCGCCGGGTAGACGTTGAAGCCGCCGCTGATGACGAGATCCTTGCTGCGGCCGATCAGCGTCAGCACGCCGTGGGCGTCGAGCCGGCCGACGTCGCCGGTGCGGAACCAGCCGTCGGCGGTGAACTCCTCGCGGGTCTTCTCGGGCATCTGCCAGTAGCCCGCGAACACGCTGGGGCCCTTGACCTGGATGGCGCCGATCTCGCCGGCGGGGCAGTCGCGGCCCTGGTCGTCCTGCACCCGCACGCCCACGCCGGGCAGCGCGACGCCGACCGTGCCCGCCTGCCGCGCGCTCTCCGGCCGGTAGGGGTTGGACGTGATCATCACCGTCTCGCTCATGCCGTAGCGTTCGAGGATGACGTGGCCCGTGCGTTCGCGCCAGGCGTCGAAGGTGTCGGCCAGCAGCGGCGCGGAGCCGCTGATGAACAGGCGCATGCCCCTGCAGACCTCGGGCGTGAGCGCGGGCTGCGCCAGCATGCGCACGTACAGCGTGGGCACGCCCATGAACATCGTGGCGTCGGGCAGGCGCGCGATCACGCCCAGCGGGTCGAACTTGTGGAACCAGATGAGCCTGGCGCCGGCGCGCAGCATGCCGTGCAGCGCCACGAACAGGCCGTGGATGTGGAAGATCGGCAGCGCGTGGACCAGCACGTCGCGCTGCTCGCCCTCCTTCCAGTGCCAGAACCGGTGCAGCGTGTCGGCGTTGGCGAACAGGTTGTCGTGCGTGAGCTGGGCACCCTTGCTGCGGCCGGTGGTGCCGCTGGTGTAGAGGATGGCGGCGACGTCGCCGGCCGCGCGCGGCACGGTCTCGAATTCGTCGCCCATCTGCGCCGCGCGTTCCAGCAGGCTGCCGGAGCGGTCGTCGCCCAGCGTGAGCACCATGCGCGTGCCGCGCGCGAAGGCGATGCGGCTGATCCAGGGGAAGTTTCGCGGCGCGCACACCACCACGGCGGGCGACGCGTTCTCGACGAAATACTCGATCTCGCTGGCCTGGTAGGCCGTGTTCAGCGGCACGAACACCAGCCCCGCGCGCAGCGTGGCCAGGTACAGCATCATCGCCTCGACCGACTTGTCCACGTGCGCGAGCACCCGCGCGCCCGCGGGCAGCGCGAGGTCGACAAGCAGGTTGGCGATGCGCGCGCTGCCGCGCTCGAGGTCGCGCCACGTGTAGTGCAGCGGCGTGAACGCATGGCCGTCGTGCCCGGCGGGCGGGCGGGCGCGTCGGCGGTCTCGATGGCGACGTCGTCCAGCCGCGCGGGAAAGTGCGGGCGCAGACGGGCATAGAGGTTGGCGTTGGCCATGGTCAACAGGTCGGGTCGCAGTTCACGGAAGGGCGATTTTGCGCCCTGCGCGCAAAGCGGCCTCGCACCCCAGGGCCCTCGGACCGTCCCGGCGCTGCCGCTCGTTCGGCGCCCGTAGGGTTCAAGGGAGCGCGCGAACCGGCTTTGCCGGGCGCGTCGCGGACGGCCCCCTCGGGGGGCAGCGAGCGCCAGCGAGCGTGGGGGCTCCGCACCCGAGCCGGCTTCGCCGGGCGCGTCGCGGACGGCCCCCTCGGGGGGCAGCGAGCGCCAGCGAGCGTGGGGGCTCCGTACCCGAGCCGGCTTTGCCGGGCGCGTCGCGGACGGCCCCCTCGGGGGGCAGCGAGCGCCAGCGAGCGTGGGGGCTCCACACTCCAACGAGCGTGGGGCCCTCAGTCCTTCTCGGCGCAGGCGTAGTGCGTGGCCCGATCCTCGGGCTCGCTGAAGGTGGGTCGCGCGAAGGCGCGCAGGACGCGCTTGTTCAGGCGCATGGCCTGCGGCGACAGGCCGGCGATGTGCAGCGCGACGCGGCGCACCTCGGCCTCGAGCTGCTCGGCGTCGATGACGCGGGTGACGACGCCGCGCTCGTGCGCCTCGACGGCGCCCATCAGGCGCGATTCGATCAGCAGCTCGCGCAGCAGCGTCTGGCCGACGATGTGCGAGACGATCTCGACTTCGGCCGGCGCCATCGGAAGGCCCAGGCGCGCGATCGGCACGCCGAAGCGGCTCGAGGGCTCGCACAGCCGCAGGTCGCAGCAGGCCGCGATCTCCAGCCCGCCGCCGATGCACGCGCCCTCGATGTGCGCGACGAGCGGCACGTCGCAGTCGAGCATGGCGCGCAGCGCCGGGCCGACGATGTCCTCGTGGTAGGCCGCGAGCGACTCGGGCTCGAAGCGGAACTGCGGGAACTCCTCGATGTCCGCGCCCGCGACGAACTCGCGGTCCGCGCCGCGCACCACGATCACGCGCGGCGGCGACGGGTCGTCGCGCAGCGCGTCGAACACGGCGCGCAGCTCGCGCCACATCGACAGGGTCAGCGCGTTCATCTTGCCGGGGTTGGCGATGCGCAGCGTGGCGACGCCGGCCGCGTCGGCCGGCTCGAGTCGGATGTGGGCGTCGGGCATGGCGGGCTCCTGCGCTGGCGAAGGGACGGGTCAGTTGTCCTGGTTGATCACGATCTGCGGCGCCGTGGCGTCGCCGTAGACGAGGATCGTGTAGACGCCGCCGCTCGTGAAGGTCTGGTTGGCCTGGGCCGGCTGGGCCACGCCGCCGATCGACACGTTGAGCGTGGCGGTGCCGGTGAAGGCCGTGATGGCGGTGTAGGCCGACGCGGCGCCGAAGGCGACGTTGCTTCCGACCTGCTTGCCACCGGCATTGGCCGTCACCGTGCCGTTGACGCCGTTGACGCCATTGAGCACCCGGGCCTCGACCGGCAGCGACGTGCTGGTCGACGGCGTGTTGTTGTCCTGGATCAGGGTGATGGTGGGCGCCGAGATCGTGCCGCCGATGAACAGCGTGTAGTCCGAGCCTGCGGCGAGCGTCCCCAGCGATGCGCCGTTGATCGACGTGTCGTTGATCTGGAACGTGCCGGTCACCGCGCCCGACGGCACGGCGACATAGTTGTTGATGGACGGCGACACGGCATCGCCCGACAGGGAGACGCCGTTGACGGTCGCGGACACGGTGCCCGACGAGGCGGCGTCGGCGACGACGCGCACGCGCGCGATCGAGTTCGCGAACGGCGTCAGCGCGCCCTGCTGGTCCAGCACCGCCGCGTTCAGCAGCACGCCGCCCGCGGTGCGCGTCAGGATCAGCGTGGCGATCTCCTGGTCCTTCAGCGTGAACTTGGGAATGTCGAGGAGCACGTTGCTCTTGTCGCCGTTGGCGGTGACGCACAGGTTCCAGGTCGTGCCGGCGGCCGCTGCCGTGACCTGGCTGTAGGCCGTCGCGAACGCCGCGCCGGCGCTGGGCGCCGCGACCGCGGAGAGGAAGGCCGTGTCCGTGGTGGACAAGGCGCTGCACCCGTGCTGGGACAGGTAGACGTCGACGTTGCCCGCCTCCGTCGCGGCGCCGTTGAGCACGCGCAGCTTGGCGTTGCCGGAGCCGGGGCTCTTCTCTTCCTCGCTCACGAACACCGTGTCCAGCGTGTTGCCCGTGATGTAGCTGACCAGGGTGAAATGGTCGCCGGTGGTGACGGTGCCCGTGGCCGACGACGCGTTGCCGGCGGATGCCCCGCTCTTGATCTCGAAGGTCTTGGCGCCGCGCTTGATGCCGGTGTAGCCGCTGACGGTGCCGGCGGCGGTCCCGCTGACGACGACGCTGTCGTTGCCGTCGCTGTCCTGCGTGTACAGGTCGATCGAGCTGTAGTCGGTGGTCGCATTGACGACGCGCACCAGGCCGCTGTTGGCGTCGTCGTTGCCGCAGCCGCCCAGCAGGGACAGGGTCAGGGAGGTCGCCGCGAGGGCGGCCCAGGTCTTCAAGCGCATCGTCTACTCCGTGAATGTCGTTGTGCGGCCCGTCGGCGTCGCGCGGCGCAGTGTGCCTGCGCGACCGTGCCGGTTTGTTGCTTGATCGTGGCGAACCGGACGCGGCCGGACGCGCGGCGCAACGGGGCGGTGACGCAGTGTAGTGCCGCGCCTAGCCCAGGCGCTCGACGACGAAGTCCACGAAGCTGCGCAGCTTCGCGCTGGGGCGCGCCTCGGGCAGGCGCAGCACGTGCAGCGCGCGGGACGGCAGGCTCCAGTCCGCCAGCAACGGCACGAGCTCGCCACGCTCGATCGCGGGGTCGAGCAGCGCGTCGGCCTGCACCGCCACGCCGATGCCCGCGAGCGCGGCCGCCAGCAGCGCCTGGCCGTTGTTGATCACGAGCGGCCCGCGCACGGGCACGCGGGCGCGTTCGTGCGCACGCTCGAAGCGCAGCACGGGATCGGCGCCCCAGGGCGCGAAGCCCAGCAGCGCATGGCCGGCGAGTTCCTGCGGCGTGCGCGGCGTGCCGTGGCGTGCGAGGTAGGCAGGACTGGCGGCCACCCGCATGCCGGCCCGGCGCAGGGGGCGCGCGACCAGGCGGGTGTCGGCCAGCTCGCCCGAGCGGAACGCGCAGTCGAAGCCTTCCTCGGCCAGGTCGACGACGCGGTCGTTCAGGCTCAGCTCGACGCGCACGCGGGGATGCCGCGCCAGGTACTCGCCCAGCACGGGCACCAGTCGGTGAGTGCCCCAGGAGACCGGCGCCGAGACGCGCAGCGTGCCCTGGGGGATCGCGCGCAGGGCATCGGCCACCTGGTCCGCCGCCTGCACGCTGGCCAGCACGTCGCGGCAGCGCTCGAGGTAGGCCGCGCCGATCTCGGTGAGCGCGTGGCGCCGCGTGGTGCGATCGAGCAGGCGCGCGCCGAGCCCGTCCTCCAGGGCGCGCACGTGGTTGGCCACCATCGTGGCGGACAAGCCGAATTCCGCCGCTGCCGCCGCGAAGCTGCCTTTCTCGGCGACGCGGACGAACACGGCCATGCTGGTGAGGCGATCCATTCCAAACTCCCGCTTTCGACAGACCGAATTCTCGCCGGCTTTATCGAGCGGGACTTTGTTCGAAGAATGGGCCGTCCGCATTCAAGGAGTATTCGAGATGTCGCCGCTGTCCCCCCTGTCCAGATGGGTCGCCGCGTTCGCGCTGGCCATGGCCTGCGCCGCCGCCCTGGCGCAACCGGCCGCCGTGCTGCCGCTACCGGCCGACTGGTATCCCGAGAGCCTGGCCGTCACGGCGGACGGCAGCTTCCTGGTCGGCAGCTGGCGCCAGGGCGCGGTCGCGCACGTGCGACCCGGCGGCGGCGCGCCGGAGGTGCTGGTGCCGCCCGGTTCGCAGGGCCTGGCCAACGCGCAGGGCGTGCTGGCGGATGCGGCCCGCGGCGCCTTGTGGGTGTGTTCCGGCGACATCGGCTTCACCGTCGTGCCGGCCACGCCGAGTGCGCTCCTGCGCTTCGACCTCGCCACCGGCGCGCCGCGCGGCCGCTTCCCGCTGCCCGACGACGGCTACTGCAACGACCTCGCGCAGGACGCGCAGGGCAACCTCTATGTCACCGACTCGCGCCACCCACGCGTGCTGCGGCTGGCCGCCGGCGGCGATTCGCTCGCCGTGTGGAAGGAGGACCCGCTGCTGGCCGGCGCGCCGGTGTTCAGCGACAGCCACGGCGCCTACGTCGGCCTGAACGGCATCGCGGTGACGCCGTCCGGCGACGTGGTCGTCAGCCTGGTCGATGCGTCGACGGCGCTGCTGCGCATCGAACGCGCGGAGGCCGGACGCGCCGGCCGCGTGTCGCGCCTCGTCGCCCCGCGCAGGCTGGACAACGTCGATGCGCTGCGCGCGCTGCCCGACGGCCGCCTGCTGCTGTTCGAGAGCAACGCGTTCGGCAGCGGGCCGTACGGCGGGCGCATCACGCTGGCGCGCGTCGAGGGCGGGCGGCTCGCGCTGCGCACGCTGGTGGCAGGACTCAACGATCCGTCGTCGGGCGTCGTCAGCGGTGGGCGCGTCTGGTTCATCGAGTCCAAGTACGGCCTGCTGACGCATCGCAAGCCGGGCGACGCGCCGATACCTGCCGGCGTCCCGTTCGACCTGCAGTCGGTGCCGTTGCCGGCCGACTTCTGAACGCCGCGCCGTCGTTCGTCCCGCGCAAACCGTGCTTCGTCGCTTTGGCGCTGCGCCGTCGCCGTGCGTTCGGGGAGGATGGGCGCTTCGCGAGGAGAACCGCATGCAGCCCCTGTCGTTCGTCGCCGTCGTCGTCCTGTCCGCGTGCAGCGCGGCCGCCATGGCCGCGTCGCCCTTGCCCGAGATCGTCGCGCCGGGCGTGATCTCGGGGCCGTCGAACGACGCCGACGCCAGCGTCACGCCCGATGGCGCGGCGCTGGTGTTCGCGCGCGACGGCGCCATCCTGGTCGCGGAGCGCTCGCCCGCCGGCTGGTCGACGCCGCGCATCGCGCCGTTCTCGGGCCGCTGGATGGACGCCCAACCCACGCTCGCGCCGGACGGCTCCGCGCTCGTGTTCGTGTCGAACCGGCCGCTGGCCGAGGGCGATGCGAAGCATCCGGCGGGCAACCTGTGGCGCGTCGAGCGGCATGGCGCCGCCTGGGGCGAGCCGGTGCACCTGCCGGCCGCCGTCAATCGCGGACCGAGCATCTGGGGCCCCAGCGTCGCCGCCGACGGCAGCGTCTGGTTCATGGATCGCGTCGCGGGCAAGGGGCCGTTCAAGCTGTGGCGCGCGCAGCGGCGCGACGGCGCATGGGCCGAGCCGGTGCTGCAGGCGCTGGGCGATCCGGCCATGCAGCAGGTCGATCCGGCCGTGGCGCCCGACGAATCCTTCATCGTCTTCAGCGCGAAGCACCCGGACACCGACGAACACGAGCGCGTCTACATCGCGTGGCGCGACGGCGCGGGATGGGGGCCGGCGATCGACCTGGGCGAGCCGGTCAACCTGCCGGGCAGCGACAGCAACGAGTCGCGGCTGGCGCCCGACGGCCGCACGCTGTACTTCACGAGCGACCGCCAGACGCCGGCGCATTGGCCGCGCTCGTCGGCCCAGGCCGAGGCCGACCTCGCGCGCAGCGCCGCGTGGGACAACGGCAACCAGAACGTGTGGCGCGTGTCGCTCGCACCGTGGCTGGACGCGGGGCGCCGGCGCTGACGCTGAGTCAGACGTCGGCGAAGTTCGTCGGCAGGCCCGGCACGTCGACGCGGCACTGCAGCACCTGGCCGGCCCAGGGCTGGGCGGCGAGTTCGGCCTCGGGCCGCTTCTCGCGCGAGGTGGTCACGTACAGCGTGCGCAGGTCGTCGCCGCCGAAGCACGGCATCGTCGGGCAGCGCACCGGCAGCGGCACGGACTGCAGAAGCGCGCCGTCGGGCGCGAAGCGCGCGAGGCGCTGGCCCTCGAAGCAGGCCACCCAGTAGCAGCCCTGGCTGTCGACGGCGCCGCCGTCGGGGCGGCCGCCGTAGGTCTCCAGCGGCTGGCCGTCCTGCTTTGGCGGGAAGCTGGCGAACACGCGGCGGCGCGACAGGTTGCCGTCGTGCGGATCGAAGTCGAACGCGAAGACGGTGCTGAGCTTGGTGTCCGTCCAGTACATGGTGCGGCCGTCCGGGCTCCAGGCCAGGCCGTTGCTGTTGGCCACGTCGTCGACGATGCGGTCGAGGCTGTGCGGGCTGAGGCAGTACAGCGAGCCGCGCGGCAGGCGCTCGTCGTGGATCGTGCCGACCCAGAAGCGGCCCTGCGGGTCGGCCTTGCCGTCGTTGAAGCGCAGCTTGCGCGGGTCGTACGGCGGCGCGAGCACGCGCTGGCTCTCGCCGCTGGCGGTGTCGAAGTGGAAGATGCCGTCGCGGCGCGCCATCAGCACGCCGCCGTCGGGCCGCGGCGCGATGCTGCACACGTCGGTCGGGAACGACCACGCCGTGTGCGACGAGCGGGCGACCTCGAAGCGGTTGAGCTGGTGGCCGGGGATGTCGACCCAGTACAGCGCCCGCTCGCGCGGATGCCAGAAAGGCGACTCGCCGGCGGTGGAGGGCGGCACGGGCAGCGGGGTGAACTCGAGCGTGGACATGGGGCACCTGAGGCGGCAGCGCGGACGACAGCGCATCCTAACGGCGTACCTCGATGAAACCGCGCGCCGCCTGCGCCATCTTCCGCTTCGGAGGAAGCAAGCCATGACGCCGCCCGCGAACGACGTCCGCGTGCCCGGCACCGGGCTGCACGACATCGCGGGCTCAGTTGGCGATGGTGCTGCAGCCGCCAGGAAAGGTCAGCAGGCCGACAGCCCACTTGTCGACGACAGCCCCGATGTCGCAATGCTGGCCGCCCGTGACGACGCCGTTCGGGCCGGACACCGCGTTCTGGTTGCCTCCGACCAGCACGCTGCCGTGGCCGGTGCTCGTGTTGCGCGAGCCGCCGCAGGCGACATCGCTGCCGCCGCCGGCGGTGTTCTCGCTGCCCCCGCACACCAGGGAGCTGCCGCCCGCGGCGACGTTCAGCGTCCCGGCCACGACGACCGAGCTCGGCCCCGTCACCTGGTTCTCGATGCCGCCGACGACGGCACCGAAGTGCGCATCCGCCGATCCGTAGTTGCGCTGTCCGCCGATCAGCACCACATTGCCGTCCGCCACGCCGCGATCGGCACCGAGGATGACGGCGCCGTTGAAGTTGGCGGTGTTCTGCCCGCCTCCCAGGATCGCGGCGTTCGGGGCGGAGAGCGTGCTCTCGATGCCGGCGACGATGCCGCCGTAGCTCGTGTACTCGTGCAGGTCGCCCAGGATCAGGTTGTGCGAGCCGGTGCGCGTCGAGACCTCGTTCTTGTTGTAGCCGATGATCACGTTGCCGTAGCGGTTCAGCGTGCCGGTCTGGCCCATGCCGTTCTGCACGTGGAGGTTGCAGCCGTCGACGATGAAGTCGCGCGGTCCGCTGAAGCGCAGCACGCAGGCCAGCCTCGAATTCAGCGTGTCGATGGTCTGCTGCTGGCGGGCGGCCAGCGCGCCGGCCTGCTTGAGGTCCGCGGCCAGGGCCTTCACCTGCAGGGCGAGACTGGCCAGCGTGGGCGCAGGGTCCTGGGCGGCCGCATGGCCGCAAGCGAGGGCGAGGGTCAGTGGCAGCGTGGCCGCGATCCAGGCGTGGCGTGACTTCATGGTCGTATCCTCTCGTCGAAACGTTGTTGGTACGACCATGATGGGTCGACGCCATCGGCCGCGCACTCCCGCAGTCGCTCGCCTCCCCTAGACTCGCATGGCAGGATCGACGTGCCCTGTCGCCCGTCGATCGCATCCTCGTGCGCCGCGGCTCCCGGTGGGCATCGCGGCACCCGGCTTGCCGCATGCCGCCGCGCGGCTTGCCGCGAACGAGGAAGCCTCATTCATCGTCGGCCCGTCAGGAGACATGCCCGATCCATGAAAATCCGTCCCGCCGACGCCAGCGATCGCGTGGCCGTCCTGCATCTTGCCCGCCGCCTGGCCGAGCAGGGCACCCCTGCCGGACGCAGTGAGCGGCAGGTCGCACGCTGGGTGATCGAACGCCGCCGCCATGCCACGCCGATCACGGTGCCGGGCTGCAGACACGCGCCGGCGCTGAACACGGCGCAGCGCTTCGCGTCGGCGGAGCGCTTCCTGGCGGGGCATCGATGACCGGATGGATCGATGCCACGCGGCGCAACCTCGTTGCCACGATTCTCGTGGCCAGCCTGCTGGCATGGGCCGTCGTCATCGGCGTCCTCGCGCGCGGGGGGCGCAGCGACCCGGGGCCGTTGCGCGCCGCGGCGATCCTGCTCGACGGCGGGTGGCGATTCCATGTCGGCGACGACCCGCACCGGGCCGACCCTCGCGTCGACGACAGCCGCTGGGAGACGATCGACCTGACCGCGAAGCCGGGCAGCCATGACGGCGACGTCGGGCTGCCGGACTACGTCAGCGGGTGGATGGCGCACGGGCACCCCGGCTACACCGGCTACGCCTGGTACCGGCGCGTGGTGGACGTGCCGGCCGGGCCGGCGTCATGGGACATCCTCGGGCCGACGCTCGTGGAGGACGGCTACGAGCTGTATTGGAACGGACAGCTGCTGGGGGGCTCGGGCAGGCTCGGGCCGCATCCGCGCGTGGTCGGCACGCGTCCGCTGCGATTCGGCCTTCCCGCCGATGCCGCGGGCACGCGCGGCGTCCTGGCGCTGCGCGTCTACATGCTGCCACGCCCCGGACCCGGCGCGGAAGGCGGCGGCATGCACAGCGCGCCCCTGCTGGCGCCGCGGCCCGTCGCCGATGCGCTCCACCGCGTGCAATGGGAGCGGACCATCGCGGGCTACATCGTCGATGCGATCGAGCCGCTCGCGATGTTCGCGCTCGCCGGCCTGGCGTTCTGGGGCCGGCGTCGAAGCAGCGACCGGGGTTTCCTCGCGTTCGCCGGCGTCGCACTGGTGCTGACGGGGGCGCGTCGCCTCGACAACGCGCTCGTCTCCTGGACCGACCTGATGGACCTGCCCACGTACTCCGTGCTGGCGAGGTTCATGTGGATGCCGACGGTGGCCGCCTGGGCGCTGGCCTGGAACCGCTGGGGACGGCGTCCATGGCGCACCCTCGACGCGGCGGCGCTCGCGATCATGGGCGCCCAGATCGCGGCGGCCCTGGTTCATTCGGCCGGCGCGGCCAGCGCCAGCCGTCTCGCGGCGATCGCCCTGTTCATCGTTCTTGCGGCACGCATCGCGCACGGCGCGGCGCCGCGGGCGTTGGCGCTGACGACGCTGGCGCTCACGGTGCTCGCGTTCTTTGGCGGTGAACTGCTGGATCCGCTCAACGTGCCGGGCATCTGGTTTCCCTTCGGCATCGGCGTCTCGCGGACGCAGATCCTCTACGCGATCTTCATTCCGCTGCTCGCCTGCCTGGTCGTGCGAACCGGGGAGCCGCGTCCCCGAACGCCTTCCACGTGAACGGCATCGCGACCAGCGCGCACAGCCCGAGCGCGATGCCGCACCCCAGCCCGCCGAGCCGCGTCAGCGCCGTGCCGGCCAGCGCGGTGCCCGCGAACGCCGCGACGAAGGTGATGACGATGCTGCGTGACAGGAGCGAGCCGTCGGCATCGAGGCCGGACAGGCGCGAGGTCAGGAACGGCGTGACGGCGTAGAACGCGGCCGATACCAGCAGCTGCGCGGCGAAGAAGCCGGCCGCGCCGCGCACGACGAAGAACCACAGCACGCCGCCGGCCATCACGCCCTGCGCGATCCAGAGGATGGGCACGCGAAGCGCGTGGCTGCGGCGGTGCGAGGCGGCGAGCGCGCCCACCGTGCCCAGCAAGGACACCAGCGCCAGCAGCGGGCCGATGCGCTCGGGCGGCAGGCCGATCCGGTGGCCCACGACGTCGGCCAGCGCCCATTGCGCGGACAGCACGCTGTAGACGAGCGCCATCACGGCCCAGATCGGCAGCAGCACGTGCCAGCGGATCGCGCGCGGCGGGGGCCGGGTCGACGACGGCGGCGCCAGCGCGTCGTTGCCCGCCACGGCCGCGGGCCAGGCGATCAGCGCGAACGCGAAGGCCACGATCACGAACACCCATCGCAGGACGACCTCCTGCGGCAGCGCGTACGCGCCCACCAGCAGCGCGCAGTCGAACACGCCCGACGCCAGCACGATGACGCCCCACGCGCGTTCGGCCGCGGGCCGGTTCGACAGGCTGGCCGCGACGACGACGAACAGCACGCCCTCGAACAGGCCGGTGACGAGCCGTGCCGCGCCCACCGCAGCGAGGCCGGGCATCGACGCGCTGGCGGCCTGCGCGAGCAAGCTGCCCAGCGTCGCGATCCAGGCCAGCCGGCGCGGCACGCGCGCGATCCAGCGCGGGAACACGGCGCAGCTGATGGCGATGCCGCCGATCTCGAGCGCCGCCACGCCGGTGGCCGCGTCGTCGCCGATGCCGAAACGGCGCATCAGCACGCCCACGAACAGCGGCATCAGCAACGTGCCATTGGTGGCGATCGCGTAGGCGCAGGACAGGCGCAGCAGCGCGGCCCATCCCAGGTCGGGCCGGTCGGCGGCGGCCGTGGCCTCGGGTTTGTCCGTCATGGCACCGGCTTGAAAGTGATCAATGTTCATAATATGATGTGATCATTGATCATATGTCAATGATGAACAACCCGATCCGTGATAGCGCGCCCGCCCCCGCCCCCGCCGCCGGGACCCTCCCCGGCCGGCGGCCGCGCCAGGAGCGCAGCCGCCAGCGGGTGGAGAACATCCTGGCCATCGCGCTGCGGCTGATGGTGGAGCACGGCGCGGAGGCGCTGGCGATGCGCGAGATCGCACGCCGCGCCGAGGTGCAGATCAGCTCGATCTACCAGTACTTCCCGTCGAAGTCGGCCATCATCCGCGAGCTGGCGCAGCGCGACCTCGCGCGCGTTCGGCAGCTGCTGCGCGATGCCGTCGACACGCTGCTCGCCGCCCCGAAGGCGCCCCCCATCGTGGCGGCGGTCGACCACCTCGTCGACGCCTACTTCGCGCACTACCGCGACCAGCCGGAGGCGCTGGCCGTGTGGGCGGGCGCACAGAGCGACCCGAGCCTGCGCGAGCTCGACCAGGACGACACGCGCAGCACCGCCGAATTCCTCGTGGCGCCGCTGCTGCGCCTGCTCGGGCGCCCGAAGTGGGACGGCGTGCATGCGCTGTCGCTGCTGATCTCGGAGATGACCGGCGCCGCGGCGCGGCTCGCGCTGTCGCTCGAGTCGCCGCTGCGCGAGCAGCTGATCGCGCAGCACAAGGCGATGCTGGTGGCCGCGCTCGAGTCGCACAAGGCGCGCAGCGCGCACCCGGCCTCATGAGCGCCCGCCCGGCCGCTCCGAAGGGCGCTCGCGCCGCAGCCCGCGGGGCGGAGGTTGCCTCATGAGCGCCCGCCCGGCCGCTCCGAAGGGCGCTCGCGCCGCAGCCCGCAGGGCGGAGGTTGCCTCATGAGCGCCCGCCCGGCCGCTCCGAAGGGCGCTCGCGCCGCAGCCCGCAGGGCGGAGGCTTCCACATGAGCGCCCGCCCGGCCGCTCCGAAGGGCGCTCGCGCCGCAGCCCGAAGGGCGGAGGTTGCCTCATGAGCGCGGACTACGACACCTATCGACGCGCGCTCGCCGGCCGCCGCCTGCCCGCCGCGTTCGTCGATCTCGACGCGCTGGACGCGAACCTCGCCGACCTGCGCCGGCGCGCGGGCGAGCTGCCGATCCGGCTCGTGACGAAGTCGGTGCGCTGCGTCGCCATCCTGCGCCGCGCGCTCGCGTCCTCGCCCCGCTTCCAGGGGCTGATGTGCTATTCGCCGGCCGAGGCCGCGTGGCTCGCGTCGCTCGGCTTCGACGACCTGCTGGTGGCCTATCCCTCGGTCGAGCCGGACGACCTGCGCGCCGTCGCGGCGCAGGTCCGCGCGGGCCGCTCGATCACGTTGATGGTGGACTCGGCGGCGCAGGTGCGGCGCATCGCCGCGAACGCCCGCGACGAGGGCATCGTGCAGCCCCTGGCGATCGACCTCGACATGTCGTCCGACTTCCCCGGCCTGCACTTCGGCGTGCTGCGCTCGCCGGTGGGCGGCGTCGACGCCGCGCTGGCGCTCGCCGCGGAGATCGTGCGGCATCCTTCGTTGCGGCTCGACGGCCTGATGGGCTACGAGAGCCAGATCGCCGGCCTGATGGACGACGTGCCCGGGCAGGCGCTCAGGAGCGCCGTGATCCGCTGGCTCAAGCACCGCTCGATCCCCGAAGTCAACGAGCGCCGCCGCGCCACCGTCGCCGCATTGAAGGCGGCCGGCCACGCGCTGCGCTTCGTCAACGGCGGGGGCAGCGGCAGCCTCGAGAGCACGCGCGCCGACGCGAGCGTCACCGAACTCGCGGCCGGTTCCGGGCTGTACGTGCCAGCGCTGTTCGACCACTACCGCGCGTTCGAGGCGCGGCCCGCGGCGGGCTTCGCGGTGGCGGTCACGCGGGTGCCCAGGCCGGGCATCGTCACCTGCGCGGGCGGCGGCTATCCGGCCTCGGGCCCGGGCGGCGCCGACCGCATGCCGCGGCCCTGGCTGCCGGAGGGCTGCAGGCTGGTCGGCACCGAGGGCGCCGGCGAGGTGCAGACGCCGGTGCGCGTGCCGGCGGGCGTATCGCTGGCGCCGGGCGATCCGCTGCTGTTCCGCCATGCGAAGGCGGGCGAGCTGTGCGAGCGCTTCAATGAACTGCTGCTGATCGCGGGCGGTCGCGTGGTCGATACGGCGCCCACGTATCGTGGCGACGGCCGGTGCTTCTTCTGACAACGAGGGTCGACGGGATGTGGAAGAACTGGTCGGGGTATGTCGCGTGTCCGCAGACGCCGGTGCGCACGCCGGACGATGCGAGGGGGCTCTCGCAGCTGCTGGCCGAAGCCGCGCGGGACGGGCAGTCGGTGCGCGTGGCCGGCGCGGGCCACTCGTTCAGCCCGTTGGTGGCCAGCGATGGCGTCATCGTCTCGCTCGACCGGATGCAAGGCATCGTCGACGTCGATGCCGCCACCCGCGTCGCACGCGTGCAGGCGGGCACGCGCCTGTACGCGCTCGGCGCCGCGCTCGCCCAAAGCGGGCTGGCGATGGAGAACCTCGGCGACATCAACGTGCAGTCCATCGCCGGCGCCACCAGCACCGGCACGCATGGCACGGGGCTGGGGTTCGGCAACCTCGCCACGCAGATCGCGGCGCTGAAGTTCGTGACGGCGGACGGCCGCGAGATCGTGGCGTCGCCCGGCGAGAACCCGGAGCTGTTCGCCGGCGGGCGCATCGCGCTCGGCATGCTGGGCGTGCTCAGCGAGCTCAGCCTGCGCCTGGTGCCGGCGTTCCGGCTCAAGCTGGAGCGCGGCGGGATGGATCTCGAGGACTGCCTGGCGCAGGCCGACGCCCTCGTGGCGGCGAACCGCTCGTTCGAGTTCTACTGGCTGCCGCACACCGAGTCGGTGCTGACGAAGACGTGGAACGTCACCGACGCGCCCGTCGACGAGACGGGCCTCGGGCGCTGGGTCAGCGACGTGCTGCTGGAGAACATCGCCTTCGGCGCGCTGTGCAAGCTGGGCCGGGCGATGCCGTCTCGGTGCCCGGCCCTGAGCCGCTTCTGCGCAGCGATGATCTCGCGCAGCGAGCAGGTGGACGCCAGCTGGTCGATGCTGTCGACGGTGCGCCAGGTGCGCTTCAACGAGATGGAGTGGTCGCTGCCCGCCGACCGCGGGGCCGACGCGCTGCGCGAGATCAAGGCCTTGATCGCGCGCCGCGAGTTCCCGCTGATGTTCCCGCTCGAATACCGCTGGGTCAAGGGCGACGACCTCTGGCTGAGCCCGAACTTCGGCCGCGACAGCGTGCACATCTCCGTGCACCAGTTCGTGGGCATGCCCTTCGAGCGCTACTTCGACGCGGTGCAGGCCATCTGCCTGAACCACGGCGGGCGGCCGCACTGGGGCAAGGTGCATTCGCTGAAGGCGGCGCAGCTGTCGCGGCTGTACCCGCGCTGGGACGACTTCCTCGCGCTGCGGGAGCGGATGGATCCGCAAGGGCGCTTCCTGACGCCGTACCTGCGCGGCCTGTTCGGGGTCTAGGAGCAGGCTCGGGCAGCCCCGGCGGCATGGCCCGTCGACGCCCGGGCGGCGCCGCCCGCCGGGCAGGGCGTGCCGTGCGGTGGATGCAGCCGACCGCGCAGAATGCAGGCATCCGATCGCAGGAAAGCCGCCGCATGCAAGGAGACCACCTGAGCCACGGCCTGTGGGAGGCCACCGCGCCGCCCGCGCCGCCGGCGCCGCCGCTGCGCGGCCGCGTCGAGGTCGACGTCGCCGTGATCGGCGCCGGCTACACCGGGCTGTCGGCGGCGCTGCACCTGGCCGAGGCCGGCCGCTCGGTGGCCGTGCTGGAGGCCGCGGAGGTCGGCTTCGGGGCGTCGGGGCGCAACGTCGGACTGGTCAACGCCGGCATGTGGGTGCTGCCCGAGGCGCTGCCGCAGCGTCTCGGCGACGTCCACGGCGCGCGCCTGCTGCGGCTGCTGGGCGACGCGCCCGCGCTGGTGTTCGAGCTCGTCGCGCGGCATGGCATGGCGTGCGAGGCGTCGCGCCAGGGCACGCTGCATTGCGCGGTGGGCGCGTCGGGGCTCGCGGGCCTGCGCACGCGCGCCGCGCAGTGGCAGCGTCTGGGCGCGCCGGTGGCGCTGTTGTCCCGCGACGAGACCGCCGGCCGGGTCGGCACGAGCGCCTATGCCGGCGCGCTGCTCGATCGCCGCGCCGGCACGATCCAGCCGCTCGCGTACGCGCGCGGGCTGGCGCGCGCCGCGCTCGCGGCCGGCGCGACGCTGCATGGGGGCAGTCCCGTCGTCGGCGCCGAGGATCGCGGCGGCGCATGGCGGCTGGCGATCGAGGGCGGCGGCCAGGTCGATGCCCGCTGGGTGGTGGTCGCGACCAACACGTACACGCGCCCGGGCGGGCCGTGGTCGTCGCTGGCCTCCGAGCTGGTGCGCATGCCGTACTTCAACCTCGCGACGCGGCCGCTGCCCGCCGACCTGCGCCGCACGATCCTGCCCGGCGGCGAAGGCGCCTGGGACACCCGCACCGTCCTCAGCTCGCTGCGCCTGGACGGGGCCGGCCGCCTGGTGTTCGGCAGCATCGGCGCCCTGCGCCCGCCCGGCCACGGCATCCACCTGCGCTGGGGCCGGCGCGCGCTGCTGCGGCTGTTCCCGGCGCTCGAGGACGTCGCCTTCGAGCACGAGTGGTACGGCTGGATCGGCACGACCGCCGACGCGCTGCCGCGCTTCCATGCGCTGGCGCGCAACGTGGTCAGCTTCAGTGGCTACAACGGACGCGGCATCGGCACCGGGACGGTGTTCGGCCGCGAACTGGCGCGCCTGGTGCTGGGCGAGATCGGCGTGGCCGACCTGGCCTTGCCCGAGCGGACGATCGTTCCGGCGCCCCTGCGCGCGGCGCGCGAGCTGTTCTACGAAGCGGGGGCGCAGGTGGCACACGCGCTGGACGCGCGCTGGGCCGGGGCCCGCCGGGGTGGGGTCAGGTCTTGAATGTTGCGCGCCGCGTACCCTGGGGTCCGTACCCTGGCGCATACCCTGGGGTCAGGTCTTGAATGTTGCGCGTTGGAGGTCGCCCGGATGGTGGTCAGCCTCGACGCGCAACATTCAAGACCTGACCCCGCCCCACGCGACGCGCAACATTCAAGACCTGACCCCGGGATACGAGACCTGACCCCCAGGGGACTGGCCCCGGAGTGAACAGCTGGCCCCCACAGTGAGGCCGCCAGCCCCGATTTCAACAACATCCGACGCCGCGCAAGGCCATTGACTCCTGACAAGCGCTGGCAGTAGGCGCCCCTAGAATCTTCCGCCTACCCTCCGTAAGGACACCCATGAGCGGGCTCATCCGCATCCGCGGCGCGCGGCAGCACAACCTGAAGAACCTCGACCTGGACATCCGCACCGGCGAGCTGACCGTCGTCACGGGGCCCAGCGGGTCGGGCAAGTCCAGCCTGGTGTTCGACACGCTGTACGCCGAAGGCCAGCGGCGCTATGTGGAGACGTTCTCGGCCTACGCGCGCCAGTTCCTCGACCGCATGGATCGCCCCGCGGTGGACCACGTGGAAGGCGTGCCGCCCGCGATCGCCATCGACCAGACCAACCCGGTGCGCAGCTCGCGCTCCACGGTCGGCACGATGACGGAGCTGAACGACCACCTCAAGCTGTTGTTCGGACGCGCCGCGGCGCTGTTCGATCGCGTCACCGCGCTGCCGGTGCGCCACGACACGCCCGAGACGATCTACGCCGACCTGGTGCGGCGCGCGGCGGCGCAGGGCGACCCGCGCGTGGCCGTCACGTTCCCGGTCGAGCTGCCGGCCAACACGACGGCCGAGGAGGTCGCGCAGTGGCTGTCATCCAGCGGCTTCACGCGCATCCAGGGCGAGCGCACGATCAAGGACGACAAGGGCGGCGAGCGCAAGCTGCTCGACGTCGTGGCCGACCGCTTTCGCGTCGGCAACGTCGAGAAGGTGCGCGTGGTCGAGGCCATCGAGCTGGCGCTCAAGCGCGGCCAGGGGCGGCTCAACGTCGACGTGCTGCCCGAGAACGCGGACGCCGAGGACCCGGGCATCCGCTGGCGCTGGTCGACCGGCCTGCACTGCCCCGAGAGCGACCTGCGCTACGGTGATCCGCAGCCGGCGCTGTTCTCGTTCAACTCCGCGTTCGGCGCCTGCGAGACCTGCCGCGGCTTCGGGCGCGTGATCGGCGTCGACTGGGGGCTCGTCATCCCCGACGAGAAGAAGACGCTGCGCAACGGCGCGATCAAGGCGATCCAGACGCCGGCCTGGAAAGAGATCCAGGAAGACCTGATGAAGTACGCCGGCGACGCCGGCATCCCGCGCGACACCGCGTGGAGCCAGCTGAGCGAGTCGCAACGACACTGGGTGGTGGACGGCTCGCCGAACTGGAACGGCAACTGGAACAAGCAGTGGTACGGCATCAAGCGCTTCTTCGAGTACCTCGAGTCGAAGGCGTACAAGATGCATATCCGCGTGCTGCTGTCCAAGTACCGCAGCTACACGACGTGCCCGGTCTGCGACGGCGCGCGGCTGAAGCTGGAGGCGCAGCTGTGGCGCATCGGCACGAAGGAACAGGCCGACGCGGTGCTGCCGCCGTCGCAGCGCAACCTGCCGCGCGGCACCGACTGGACGCGCGCGCAGCTCGAGGCGCTGCCCGGGCTGGGGCTGCACGACATGATGCTGCTGTCGATCGAGCGCCTGCGCAGGTTCTTCGACATGCAGGACACGCCCGCGGACCTGCCGGATGAAGCGTTGAAACTGCTGCTCGACGAGATCCGCACGCGGCTGAAATACCTCAACGACGTCGGCATCGGCTACCTCACGCTCGATCGCCAGAGCCGCACGCTTTCCGGCGGCGAGGTGCAGCGCATCAACCTCACCACCGCCCTCGGCACCTCGCTGGTCAACACGCTGTTCGTCCTGGACGAGCCGTCCATCGGCCTGCACCCGCGCGACATGCACCGCATCGTCGAGGCGATGCAGCGCCTGCGCGACGCCGGCAACACGCTGGTCGTGGTGGAGCACGACCCCGCCGTGATGCTGGCGGCCGACCGCCTGATCGACATGGGCCCGGGCCCGGGCGAGCGCGGCGGCCAGATCGTGTTCGACGGCGACCCCGACGGCGCGCGGCTGGCCGACACGCTCACCGGCGCCTACCTCGGCGCGCGCAAGCAGGTGGGCATGGGCATCCGCCGCGCGGTCAACGAGGCGACGCCGCGGCTGATCCTGCAGGGCGCCAGCGAGCACAACCTGCGCGGCGTGACGGTCGAATTCCCGCTGCAGCGCCTGGTGGTCGTCACCGGCGTCAGCGGCTCGGGCAAGAGCACGCTGATGCAGGACGTGCTGTTCCCCGCGCTCGAGCGCCACTTCGGCAAGCCCACCGAGACGCCCGGCAAGCACGAGGCACTGCTGGGCACCGACTGGCTGGCCGAAGCCGTGTTCGTCGACCAGAGCCCGATCGGCAAGACGGCGCGCTCGAACCCGGCCAGCTATGTCGGCGCGTTCGACGAGATCCGCAAGCTGTTCGCGACGACGCCGGTGGCCATCGAGCGCAACTACGGCGCCGGCATGTTCTCGTTCAATGCCGGCGACGGTCGCTGCCCCACCTGCGGCGGCTCGGGCTTCGAGCATGTCGAGATGCAGTTCCTGTCCGACGTCTACCTGCGCTGCCCCGATTGCGACGGCAAGCGCTTTCGCGCCGAGATGCTGGACGCGCGCCTCGTGCGCCGCGACCGCCAGCTGTCGATCGCCGACGTGCTGGAGCTCACCGTCAGCGAAGCGGTGCAGCTGTTCGCCGACGACCGCGAGGTCATCCGCCGGCTGCAGCCCATCGTCGACGTCGGCCTCGACTACGTGAAGCTGGGCCAGCCCGTGCCCACGCTGTCGGGCGGCGAGGCGCAGCGCCTGAAGCTGGCCGGCTTCCTCGCCGAGGCGGCACAGGGGCCGCAGCAGCCCGCCGCCAGGAAGGGCACGCTGTTCCTGTTCGACGAGCCCACCACGGGCCTGCACTTCGACGACATCGCCAAGCTGATGCGCTCGTTGCGCCGGCTGCTGGACGCCGGGCACTCGCTGATCATCATCGAGCACAACCTCGACGTGATCCGCTCGGCCGACTGGCTGGTCGACCTCGGGCCCGAAGGCGGCGAAGCCGGCGGCGAGCTGGTGGGCGTGGGCACGCCGGAGGACCTGAAGGCCAACCCGCGCTCGCACACCGGCCGCGCGCTGCGCGACTACGAGCAGACGCTGGGCCTGGAGCGCTATGCGCCGGCCGAGGCCCGCGAGAAGCACGCCCGCTACGCGGCGGCGGATGGGCATCGCGATGCGTCGCACGATGGCCCGAGCCTGCAGTCGCTGGTCAGCAAGCGGCGGCGCGCCTCGGGCGTCGCCAACGAGGAGGCGATCCGCATCGTCAACGCGCGCGAGCACAACCTGAAGTCGCTGGACGTCGACATCCCGCGCGGCAAGTTCACGGTCGTGACGGGCGTGTCGGGCTCGGGCAAGTCGACGCTGGCGTTCGACATCCTGTTCAACGAGGGCCAGCGGCGCTACCTCGAGTCGCTGAACGCCTATGCGCGCAGCATCGTGCAGCCCGCCGGCCGGCCCGAGGTGGACGCGGTGTACGGCATCCCGCCGACGGTGGCCATCGAGCAGCGGCTGTCGCGCGGCGGCCGCAAGAGCACGGTGGCGACCACGACCGAGGTGTGGCACTTCCTGCGCCTGCTGTGGGTCAAGCTGGGCATCCAGCACTGCGTCAACGACGGCAGCCCGGTGCGGCCGCAGAGCGTCGAGAGCATCGCCGCGCAGCTGCTGCGCGACTACCGCGGCCAGCACGTGGGCCTGCTCGCGCCGCTGGTGGTGGCGCGCAAGGGCGTCTACACCGACCTGGCCAAGTGGGCCAAGGCGCGCGGCCACTCGCATCTGCGCGTGGACGGCGAGTTCCTGAAGGTCGATCCGTGGCCGCGCCTGGACCGCTTCAAGGAGCACACGCTGGAGCTCCCGGTGGGGGACCTGGTCATCGTGCCCGAGCGCGAGGCGGAGCTGCGCGCGATGCTGGCCAAGGCGCTCGACATCGGCAAGGGCGTGATGCACCTGCTCGGGCCGCTGGACGGCCTGGACGAGGCGATGGAGCTGGGCCATTCGACGCTGGCCATCGGCACGGTGAAGGTGTTCTCCACCAAGCGCGCGTGCCCGACCTGCGGCACCAGCTACGGCGAGCCGGACCCGCGCATGTTCTCGTACAACAGCAAGCACGGCTGGTGCCCGCACTGCGTGGGCACCGGGCTGGCGCTGACGCGCGAGCAGCGCGCGCGGTTCGACGACTCCGTGCAGGACGACAACGAGCGCGGCCGCGAGCAGGCCTTCGTCACCAAGGAGCCCGATGCCGAGGAGCTGGAGGACGCCGCCTGCCCCGAATGCCACGGCGCCCGCCTGGCACCGGCGCCGCGCGCGATCAAGTTCGAGGACCGCGCGATCACCGACGTCGCGCAATGGGCCGTGAGCGACGTACGCCAGTGGGTCGAGTCGCTGCGCCTGTCGGGCCGCGACGCCGACATCGCGCGCGACGTCATCAGCGAGATCCGCAGCCGCCTCGTCTTCCTGGAGGACGTGGGGCTGAACTACCTCACGCTGGACCGCGCCGCCCCCACGCTCTCGGGCGGCGAGGCGCAGCGCATCCGCCTGGCGGCGCAGCTGGGCTCGAACCTGCAGGGCGTGTGCTACGTGCTGGACGAGCCCACCATCGGCCTGCATCCGCGCGACAACAAGATCCTGCTGGACGCGCTCGCGCGCCTCGGTTCGCAGGGCAACACGCTGGTGGTGGTGGAGCATGACGAGGACACCATCCGCCGCGCCGACCACCTGATCGACATCGGCCCCGGCGCCGGCAAGCGCGGCGGGCGGCTGGTGGCCGTGGGCACGGCCGCCGACCTGTCCGCCAATCCCGAGTCAGTGACGGGCCGCGCGCTCGCGCATCCGCAGACGCATCCGATGCAGCCGCGCCGCGAGGTGGCCTTCGCGGCCGACGACGCGGGCGCCACGCCCACGAGCGCTCGGCCGCTCCGGAGCGAGTCGCCGAGCCCCGCGGGGGCGGCGAGCGCAGCGAGTGGGGCCGTCAAGGATACGCACATCACGATCTTCGGCGCGAAGCTGCACAACCTGCAGGGCATGCCGGTGCGCGTGCCGCTGCAGCGCCTCGTGGCCGTCACGGGCGTCAGCGGCTCGGGCAAGAGCACGATCGCGCGCGACGTGCTGCTGGCCAGCGTGGCGGCGCTGGTGTCCAGCCGCGGCAAGGCGGCGCCGGTGGGCTGCGAATCGGTCGAGGGCTGGCACTCGGTCGACCGCGTGCTGGAGGTCGACCAGACGCCGATCGGCAAGACGCCGCGCTCCTGCCCGGCCACCTACATCGGCTTCTGGGACGCGATCCGCAAGCTGTTCGCCGAGACGCTGGAGGCCAAGGCGCGCGGCTACACGGCCGGGCGCTTCTCGTTCAACACCGGCGGCGTCAACGGCGGCCGCTGCCCGGGCTGCGAAGGCCAGGGCGTGCGCACGATCGAGATGAGCTTCCTGCCCGACGTGAAGGTGCCTTGCGACCTGTGCCACGGCGCCCGTTTCAATCCGGCGACGCTGGCGGTCACCTGGCGCGGCAAGTCGATCGGCGACGTGCTGCAGATGGAGGTCGACGAGGCGGTGGAGTTCTTTGCCAGCATGCCGTCCATCGCGCACCCGCTGCAGCTGCTGCAGGACGTCGGGCTCGGCTATCTCACGCTGGGCCAGCCGTCGCCGACGCTGTCGGGCGGCGAGGCGCAACGCATCAAGCTCGTCACCGAGCTGAGCAAGGTGCGCGACGAGGTCGGCCGCCGCGGGCAGAAGGCGCCGCACACGCTGTACGTGCTCGATGAGCCGACCGTGGGCCTGCACATGGCCGACGTCGCGCGCCTGATCAAGGTGCTGCACCGCCTCACCGACGGCGGCCACAGCGTGGTCGTCATCGAGCACGACCTCGACGTC
>JAEKKH010000411.1 GCA_019510465.1 Burkholderiales bacterium | reverse complement strand
CGCTTCCACACGTGGCAACCTCCCAGAATCAACTCGCCAAGTCGGGCAAGTTCGGCGATCTGTATCGCCGAGTGATGTTCCTGCTCCTGGCGCTGGTGGTCTATCGCATCGGCGGGCATGTGCCCGTCCCGGGTGTCAACCCGGATGCGCTCGCGCAGATGCTCAAGGGCCAGCAGGGCGGCATCCTGGGCATGTTCAACATGTTCTCGGGCGGCTCCCTGTCGCGTGCTTCCGTGTTCGCGCTCGGCATCACGCCGTACATCTCGTCGTCCATCATCATGCAGATCATGGGCTACGTGGTGCCTAGCCTGGAGGCGCTGAAGAAGGAAGGCGAATCGGGTCGTCGCAAGATCACCCAGTACACGCGCTACGGCACGCTGGTGCTGTCGCTGTTCCAGTCGTACGGCATCGCCGTGTGGCTGGCGAAGTCCCCGGGCCTGGTGCTCGATCCGGGCTTCGGCTTCATGACGGGCGCCGTCGTCAGCCTGGTGGCCGGCACGATGTTCCTGATGTGGCTGGGCGAGCAGATCACCGAGCGTGGCCTGGGCAACGGCATCTCGATCCTGATCTTCGGCGGCATCGCTGCCGGCCTGCCGCGCGCCATCGCCGGCCTGGTCGAGCTGGTCGACGTCGGCACGATGCACCCGATCGTGGCGCTGTTCATCCTCGTGATCGTCGCCGCGGTGACGTTCGCGGTGGTCTTCGTCGAACGCGGCCAGCGCAAGATCCTGGTCAACTACGCGAAGCGCCAGGTCGGCAACAAGGTCTACGGCGGCCAGTCGTCGCACCTGCCGCTGAAGCTGAACATGTCGGGCGTGATCCCGCCGATCTTCGCGTCGTCGATCATCCTGCTGCCCGCCACGCTGGTGAACACGCTGGCCACGGGCGACAGCATGCGCTGGCTGAAGAACATCTCCTCGGCGCTGTCGCCGGGCCAGCCGATCTACGTGCTGCTGTACGCGGCCATGATCGTGTTCTTCTGCTTCTTCTACACCGGCCTCGTGTTCAACAGCCACGAGACGGCGGACAACCTCAAGAAGAGCGGCGCGTTCATCCCGGGCATCCGTCCGGGACAGCAGACCGCCAAGCACATCGACAAGATTCTGGCCAGGCTGACGCTGGCGGGCGCCATCTACATCACGCTGGTGTGCCTGCTGCCCGAGTTCCTGGTGTTGAAGTACAACGTGCCGTTCTATTTCGGTGGAACGTCGCTGCTGATCATCGTCGTCGTCACGATGGATTTCTGGGCGCAGGTCCAGAGCTACGTGATGAGCCAGCAGTACGAATCGCTGCTGACGAAGGCGAAGTTCAAGGGTTGAAGTTGAATTCGAGGCGGGCGTGACCATCTGGTCAGGTCGCCGGAGAAGTTGGGTTTCGCGCTCGCCTCGGTCGACGAGCGAAGCGAGTGTTTGAAGAGAGTCAAGGAGCAGACCATGAAAGTCTCGGCATCTGTCAAAGTAATGTGTCGCAATTGCAAGGTGATCCGCCGCAAGGGCGTCGTCCGCGTGATTTGCACCGACCCGCGCCACAAGCAGCGCCAGGGTTGAGTCTGCGGACCATAGAAGCATCACAAGGACACGCAAATGGCACGTATTGCAGGCATCAACATCCCGCCGCACAAGCACACCGAAATCGGTCTGACGGCGATCTACG
>JAEKKH010000193.1 GCA_019510465.1 Burkholderiales bacterium | reverse complement strand
GCGGTCGCTGCCAGGCTTCACGTCTCGCAATGCTTGCGCCAGGCCCGCGTCGCGCGCCGCATGAAATTGAGCTGGCCGACGAAGCGTGCGCAGGCGAAGCAGATACGCACGTGCACTTGGAGCGCGACCCGGTCTTCCACCCGGATCTCGTGGTCCTCGTCCTCGAGCAGGAGCTGGGTCGCCTGGCGGCAGGTCAGGGTGTTCTGCATGGTGGTCAGCTCGCGGATTGGCCGTCGAACCAGCGCGCCTGTAGGCAGTCGCGCAGGCGCAATCGGGCGCGATGGAGCAGCACCCACAGGTTGCCCGAGGAGATCGCCAGCTGGGTGCAGATCTCGCCGGAATCGAGTTCCAGCCACTCCCGCATCATGAAGACCCGGGACTGCACGGGCGGCAGGTGGTCGCAGCACATCTGCAGGATCTCGAAGAATTCCTTCTGGCAACAGGCGGCATCGGGATCACCCCAGTCCTGCGGGGCCTCGCGCCAATGGCCGTCCGGCAGGAACAGGTCGTCGTCGAGATCCTCTCCGTCCTCGCCCACCAGAATCGTCGCCTCGCGCGTGTTGCGACGCAGCTGGTCGATCAGCTTGTGCTTGAGGATGCCGATCAGCCAGGACTTGAGCTGCGACTGACCGGCAAACGCGGCGGGCCGCTCGAGGGCGGCGACGACGCTTTCGGAGACGGCATCTTCGGCCCAGGCTTCATTGCGCAACTGCGTGCGGGCGAAGCGCAGCAACTGCGGGCGGAGAGTCTCGACCTCGTGTGCAAAGTCCGACATGGCGCCTCGACCGGAATCCGATGCACGAGTATATCGACGCCGTGCCGGCTTCTTCGCAGCGCGTGCGAGCGTTCGTGGGATCGCCATCGGCCCGCGGCCATGCGGTGGTGGCCAGCGGTCCGCCGACTCAGCCCGCCATGGGGGACCAGTCGTGCGCCAGGAGCGAATCGATGACCGCCTGCTGGGCGTCGCTGACGGGTCTCTCGGCCTGCAGGATCACCACGACTTCCCGCACGATCGGAACGTCCTCGGTATGGACGAAACGCAGGCCCGCCGCGCGCGCGATCGAGATCGGCATGAAGGCGACGCCGAAATTCGAGCGCACCAACGCCTGGATCCAGTCCTCGCGCGCCGAGCTCTGCACGACCTCGAGGCCGATGCCGCGCGCGCGCAGCAGGCGTTCGATGTAGGTCGAGAACTCGCACATCGTGCGCTCGCAGTAGCGCTCGCGGTCGAGCTCGGCGATCGCGATGTTGCTGCGCCCCCCGAACCGGTGGTCCTCGCCGACGGCGACGACGTAGTCTTCGCGAAACAGAGGCAGCGTGCGGAAGCGCCTGGGCATTTCATAAGGGGAACACAGGATCCCGACGTCGACGTCGCCCTGGTCGAGCGCGTCCGTCAGCGCCTCCAGGTTGCCTTCGTGAAAGCTCAGCGCGATCTCGGTCCTGCCTTCCTGGGTGCGCACGAAACCCGGGAGGACCTGGTGGAAATCGATCGTGCACATCACGCCCACGCGCACGGCCTCCTTGCGTTCCCGGGTCAGAAGGCGGGCCTGGTCGCGCGCATGGTTCGCGCTTTCGTAGATCTGGCGGAAGTTCGGCAGCATGGCATTGCCCAGGCTGGTGAGCTGCACCGAGTTCTTCGTCCGATCGAACAGCCGGCCCCCGATCGTCTCCTCCAGGCGCTGGATGGCCTTGGTGAGCGCGGGTTGCGAGACGAACGATCGCTCCGACGCCCGCGTGAAGTTGAGCGTCTCGGCGACGGCCAGGAAATAGCGGATCTGGTAGAGCTCCATGCAGGCCAGTCGGGCGCCGCGCCGAAACCTTACACGCGCCGTGATAACCGGCGCGGATCGGGCCATGAATTGATGCCATTTCCCTGCCGACCCGGGCGTCCCTAACCTGCGTCCACGCCGTCGACGTTTTCGTGGCGACGGCGCGAAACAAGGAGAACACCGCATGTTCATGGGAAAGACAGCCCTGGTCACCGGCTCGACTTCGGGCATCGGCCTGGGGATCGCCCAGACGCTCGCGGCGCAAGGCGCCAGCGTCATCCTCAACGGCTTCGGAGAAGCACGCGAGATCGAGCACCTGCGCGCCGGCATGGCGGAGATGCACGGCGTCGAGGTGCGCCACGACGGGGCCGACATGAGCCGCGTCGACCACATCGAATCGATGATGGCCCGGGCGCTGGCGGAATTCGGCGGCGTCGACCTGCTGGTCAACAACGCGGGTATCCAGCATGTCGCCCCTGTCGACGAGTTCCCGCTCGACAAGTGGTACGCGATCCTCGCGATCAACCTGACGGCCAACTTCCACACGACGCGCCTGGCATTGCCCGCCATGAAGCGCCGCGGCTTCGGGCGGATCGTCAACATCGCCTCGGCCCATGCGCTCGTGGCGAGTCCCTACAAGTCGGCCTACGTCACGGCCAAGCATGGGGTGGCCGGCTTCACGAAGGCCGTCGCGCTCGAGGTCGCCGAAGCGGGCATCACCGTCAATGCCGTCTGCCCGGGCTACGTGCTGACCCCGTTGGTCGAGCGCCAGATTCCCGAGACCGCGCGAGCACGCGGAATCACCGCGGAGCAGGTCGTGCGCGACGTGCTGCTGGCCGCGCAGCCGACCAGGAAGTTCGTCACGGTCGAGCAGGTCGCGGCGCTCACGTCGTTCCTCTGTTCGGAGGACGCGGCCTCCATCACCGGCGCCGTGCTGCCCATCGAAGGCGGCTGGACGGCGCAATAGTTCCAGGTTGCCTGGATCTCCCCTTCCCTCGCCTTCGCGTTCCACAGGAGTTGCCCCATGAAAGACCTCTCGATCACCACCCTCCATGTCCAGGCCGCCGTCGCCTGCGGACTCGCTTGCGCCGCCATCGCGCACGCCGGCGAATGCCCGTCCGGCCAAGCCGCCACCAACGCGCTGGCGGGCGCCCCGACGGCGCCGGTCGGCATCACCGACACCGAGCTCGCCGCCATCGACCTCGCGGAGGAGAACGTGCACCTGGACCAGCGCCGCCTGCGCATGCGGCACATGACGATCGCCCCGGGCGGCATCGTGCCGCTGCACAGCCACGAGGACCGGCCGGCACTGATCATGGTCGTGAGCGGGGAGATCTTCGAGAACAACAGCAAGTGCGCGGTGCCCATCCTGCACAAGTCCGGCGACGTCGCGCGAGAGCACCTGGGCACGAAGCACTGGTGGAAGAACAGCAGTGCGTTCCCCGTGGAGCTCACGATCGCCGACCTGGTCAACGACGCCAAGCCGGCCACGATGGCCAAGCAGGTCATGTAAGGACACCGGGCCCTTGTCCGACAGATGGTCGCACGGGCCCGCCAGGAGACTTCGAATGAACAAGCGCCAGATCACCCCCAGCACCTCCGCGCCAGCGACTCGGGCGCCGTCGAGACTGCCCGGGCAGGTCGTGCTCGTCCTGCAGGGCGGCGGTGCCCTGGGTGCCTACCAGGTCGGCGTCTTCGAGGCCCTGCACGAGGCGGGCATCGAGCCGGACTGGGTGATCGGGACATCGATCGGCGCCATCAACGCCGCGGTGATCGCAGGAAACCGGCCAGCCGACAGGCTCGAGCGGCTCGATGCGTTCTGGCGCCATGTCCAGCGCCCGCGCGCCATCGCCGGGCCGTTCGACTGGCTGGGCATGGGCAATCTCGTGGCCAACATGACGACCGTGATGCGCGGCATCCCGGCCTTCTTCGAGCCCAACCTGCCGTCGCTGCGCGGCGCGCGCGCCAGCGTGGGCATCGAGCAGGCGGCCTACTACAGCACCGCGCCGCTGCGCGAGACGCTGGCCCGGCTCGTCGACTTCGACCGGCTCGACGACGGGCCGATGCGCCTGACCGTGGGCGCGGTCAACGCCGCGAGCGGGGCCATGCGCTACTTCGACAGTCGCCAGGAGCGGCTCGGCGTCGACCACGTGATGGCGTCCGGCGCGCTGCCGCCCGCATTCCCGGCGGTGCGCATCGACGGCCAGCCGTACTGGGACGGCGGCATCTACTCCAATACGCCGATCGAGGCGGTGCTGGACGACATGCCGCGGCGCGACTCGCTGATCTTCGCCGTCAATGTCTGGCACCCGTCAGGCCCCGAGCCGGATTCGATCTGGCAGGTGATGGCGCGCCACAAGGACATCCAGTTCGCCAGCCGCGCGGACAGCCACATCCTTCGGCAGAAGCAGCTCCATCGCCTGCGCCACGTGATCCGCGAGCTCGCGCAGCAACTGCCCGCGAACAAGCGCAGCGATGCGCATTGCAAGGATCTCGCGGCGTGGGGCTGCAGCACGACGATGCACGTGGCGCACCTGGTGGCCCCCCGCCTGGAGGACGAGGACAGTTCCAAGGACATCGACTTCTCGCCCGGGGGCGTGCGCGCGAGGCGCGCGGCCGGCTACGCCGACACCCTGCGGATGATCGAGCGCTCGCCCTGGAATGCGCCGACCGATCCGATCGAAGGCGTGATCGAGCACCACTGAAATGAACGCATGGCCACGCCATCGATGGACGAGCGGGAGGGCGGCATGGACATCATGATCCGCGGGCTCGCGTTCGGCGCCGCCGCCTTGTGCGCGGTGCTGATGGGTTTCGCCATCCAGCGCGGCGCCACCTGCACCGTGGCCGCCGTCGAGCAGGTGGTCCACCAGCGCAAGCTCGCTCGCCTGGTCGCGCTCGGGGAGGCGTCGCTGTGGGTCTGTGCCGGCCTGCTGGCCGCGCGCTCGCTGCATCTGGCGATGCGGTGGCCGGCCGGGCATGCGTTGACCGCGCGGACGCTGGCGGGCGCCGTGCTGCTGGGACTCGGCGCCTTCGTCAACCGGGCCTGCGTCTTCGGCGCGATCGCCCGCTTCGGTTCCGGCGAGTGGGTCTATGCGTTGACACCAGTGGGGTTCTATCTCGGCAGCCTGCTGGGCGCGCGCCATGAAGTCCCGGAGGCGCCCGCGACCGTCGGCGAAACGGACCTCTTCGCGGTGCCCTCCCTGGCATGGATCGTCGCTGCCGCCTTCGCCTGGCGCATCGTCTCGTCAGGCCTGCGCGGCCCCGCGGCGCTGCGTGGATCGGTCATGGCGAGGATCTGGTCGCCGCACACGGCGACCATCGTCATCGGCGTCGCCTTCCTCGTCATGCTGCTCCTGGTCGGCGCCTGGGCCTATACCGAGGCGCTGGCCGACCTGGCGCGCGGCAGGGCCCAGGGCCTGGCGGGCCGCTTGTTGCTGGCCGCCTGCCTGCTCGCCGGCGCGATCGCCGGTGGCTGGACCGCGGGGCGCTTCCGGCCGCTGCGCGTCGATGCGCTCTCGACGCTGCGATGCCTGGCCGGCGGTGCCTTGATGGGCTGGGGCAGCCTGCTCATCCCCGGCAGCAACGACGGCCTGATCCTCGTGGGCCTCCCGATGCTGTGGCCGTATGCCTGGGCGGCGTTCCTGACCATGTGCCTCTCGATCGGGTTCGCCTTGTGGATCCAGGCCCGCATCGGGCATCGATGGCGCAGCGGCGCGGGCGCGGCCTGAGTGCGGCCGCCATTGCAGTTCGTCCGGCGGCGAAGAGGCAAGGCCTCGGCTCTTCGACTCGTCTCTTTGCCTTTTCCGTGGCCGATCCACTTTCAACCTGAACCAGAAGGAACCATCATGAAGATCTCCCTGCGCAAGCTGCTGCCCGTCCTCTCCGCCGTTGCCGTCGTTGCCGCGTTCGCGCTGCCCGCCCATGCCCAGGGGTCGCGCAGCGAAGACATGCTGCGCCACTTCCAGATGAGCATGATCGACACCAACAAGGACGGCTTCGTCAGCAAGAAGGAATTCGTCGACACGATGTCCCGCGTCTGGGACATGCACATGTCCGACATGGCCAAGCCGGCCGGCGGCGACGCCATGAAGGCCGCGCCCGCGAAGATGAAGGACCGGATGACGATCGAGCAGTACCGCGAGTTCGCCAGGATGTTCGGCCTGGACATCGGCAGCTGAAGGCCACGCCCGGGCGGCCGGTCGAGGGTTCGGCGCGCTGCCTGGTCAGCGGCGCGCGGCGGTCGATCGACGGGCCCGGGCGCGACGTCTCACGCAACGATGAAGGCAAGAGGCCGCTGCACCTGCGATGCAACGGCCTCCGGAAAGCGAGAGGGAGGACGACTCAGCCGATGTGCTGCGACGCCGCCGTCGTGACGCCCAGCTTCTCGAACAGCGCACGGTCCTTCTCGACGTCCGGGTTGCCGGTGGTCAGCAGCTTCTCGCCGTAGAACACCGAGTTCGCCCCGGCCAGGAAGCACAGCGCCTGCACGGCCTCGCTCATCTGCTGGCGGCCGGCCGACAGGCGCACGCGGGCCAGCGGCATCGTGATGCGGGCGACCGCGATCGTGCGAACGAACTCCAGCGGGTCGAGCGGCTTCTCGTCGGCCAGCGGCGTGCCTTCCACGCGCACCAGCTCGTTGATGGGCACCGACTCCGGGTACGGCTCGAGGTTGGCCAGCTGCGCGACCAGGCCCGCGCGTTCCTGGCGCGTCTCGCCCATGCCGACGATGCCGCCGCTGCAGACGTTGATGCCCGCGTTGCGCACGTGGCCCAGCGTGTTCAGGCGATCCTGGTAGTCGCGCGTGGAGATGATGCGGCCGTAGGCCTCGGGGGCGGTGTCGAGGTTGTGGTTGTAGTAGTCCAGGCCCGCGTCCTTGAGCGACGCGGCCTGCGTCTGGCTGAGCATGCCCAGCGTGCAGCAGGCTTCCAGCCCGAGGGACTTCACCTCGCGCACGATGGCCGAGACGGCCTCGATGTCGCGATCCTTCGGCGCGCGCCACGCGGCGCCCATGCAGAAGCGCGTGGCGCCGTGTTCCTTGGCCGTGCGGGCCGCGGCCGCGACGGCCTCGACGTCCATCAGCTTGGTGGCGTCGACGCCGGTGTCGTAGTGCACGGATTGCGGGCAGTAGCCGCAGTCCTCGGGGCAGCCGCCGGTCTTGATCGACAGCAGCGTGGCCAGCTCGACCTGGTTCGGCGCGAAGTGCTCGCGGTGCACGGCCTGCGCGCGCAGGATCAGGTCGTTGAACGGAAGATCGAACAGGGCTTCGATTTGTTCCACGCTCCAGCGCTCGACGTGGGCGTGGCCGCAGGACGCGTCGACGGGCGTCGCTTCGCGGCGCTGGATGTGGATCGGATGGACAGGTGCGTTCATCCGCGGATTTTGCCCTACCCGATTGCCCCGGCGCCGCGCTCGGGTTCCGTCACGTCAAGCCGCGCGCGCGCCGCCCGCCGCCGGTAGAGTGGGGCCTCCAAGCTGACGCGACAGGACGAACCGACATGCAAAACCGCCTCGCGCGGGCCGACGTGCCCGTGGACCTGACCTGGGACCTGTCCGACCTGTTCGCCTCGCCGGCGCAGTGGGAGGCCGAGTTCGAGGCACTGGGCGCCGCGCTCGCGTCGCTCGACCCGTTCCGCGGCCGGCTCGGCGAGTCGGCCGCGACGCTGGCGCGCTGCCTGGACACCCTCGAAGGCCTGCGCGTGCGGTTCATGCGCCTGGACACCTTCGCGTATCTGCGCAACGCCCAGGACGGCACGAATCCCGCGCACCAGGCCGCGGCCGCGCGGATCGGCGCCCTCGGCGCGCGCCTGGCCGCGAGCGCCGCGTTCGTCGACGCCGAGACGGCCGCCCTGCCCGCCGGGGCGCTGGAGCGCTTCCTGGCCGAGGACGATGCGCTGGCCGCGCACCGCGTCCCGCTCGAGCGCCTGCTGGAGACCCGGCCGCACCGCCTCGGCGCGGAGGCCGAGGGGGTGCTGGCCGCGCTCGGCGAGGTGCTGGGCGCGCCGCACATGACCTACAACCGCTCGAAGATGAGCGACATCCAGTTCGCGCCCTTCGTCGACGCGCAGGGCGTCACGCGGCCGAACTCGATCAACCTGTACGAGTCGGCCTACGAGTCGCACGCCGACGCGAGCGTGCGGCGCGGCGCGTGGGCGTCGTTCACGGCGGGCCTGAAGGCGTACAGCAACACCTGGGCCGCGACGTTCGCCACCGAGGTCAGGAAGAACGTGGCGATGGCGCGCCTGCGCCGCCACGAGAGCACCGAGCACTACCTGCTGCAGCCGCACCAGGTGCCGCATCGGCTCTACACCGACGTCCTGCGCGTGATCCGCACCGGGCTGGCGCCGCACATGCGCCGCTACGCGATGCTGCGGCGTCGCGTGCTGGGCCTGGACCACCTGCTGCACTGCGACATCAAGGCGCCATTGGACCCCGAGTTCGAGCCGCACATCCCCTACGAGGACGCCTGTCGCACGATCCTCGCGTCGCTGGAGATCATGGGCCCCGACTACGTCGAGCTGATGCGCGCGGCGCTGTCGCGGCGCTGGGTGGATCGCGCCGACAACGTCGGCAAGTCCTCCGGCGCGTTCTGCTCGTCGCCCTACGGCGTGCACCCCTACATCTCGATCACCTGGGCCAATACCACGCGCAACGTGTTCACGCTGGCGCACGAACTCGGGCACGCGGGCCATTTCGGGCTGGCGATGAAGGCGCAGCGCTACGTCAACACCCGCCCGTCCATGCCATTCGTCGAGGCGCCGTCGATCATGAACGAGATGCTGCTGGCGCGACACATCCTCGCCGGCGGCGGCGACGTGCGCACGCGGCGCGGCGTCATCATGCAGCTGCTGGGCACCTACCACCACAACTTCGTCACCCACCTGCTGGAGGCCGAGCTGCAGCACCGCGTGTACGCGGCGGCCGAGGCGGGCGAGGCGGTCACCGCGACGCTGCTCGATCGCACCAAGGGCGACGTGCTGCAGGAGTTCTGGGGCGACACCGTGACGATCGACGAAGGCGCGCGCATGACCTGGATGCGCCAGCCGCACTACTACATGGGCCTGTACCCGTACACGTATTCGGTCGGGCTCGTGGTGGCCACCGCGATGGCGCAGCGCATCGCCGAGGAAGGCGACGCCGCGGTGCAGCGCTGGCTGCGCGTCCTCAAGGCCGGCGGCACGCTCAAGCCGCTGGCGTTGATGCAGCTGGCAGGCATCGACATGAGCACGCCGGCGCCGATCCACGGCGCGGTCGCCTACGTGGGCTCGCTGATCGACGAGCTGGAAGCGTCCTTCCCGGCCTGAGCCGGGCCCGCCTTCGAAGCCGGCTGCCTAGAGCTCGATCTCGAGGTTGTCGATCAGCCGCGTCCTGCCCAGGCGCGAAGCGGCGAGCGCGACCAGCGGGGTCTTCGCCGCGAGGTCGTCCGGCGTGGGCGGCAGCAGGTCGACGCGGCGGCGCACCGTCAGGTAATCGGTCTTCCAGCCGCGCGCGTCGAGTTCGGCCTTCTGCGTGGCCTCGATCGCCGCGACGTCGCGCGCGCCCTCGCGCAGCGCGGCCGCGATCGCGCGCAGCGCGCGCGCGAGCGCCGTGGCCTCGGCGCGCTCGTCCTGGCTGAGATAGCCGTTGCGCGACGACAGCGCCAGGCCGTCGCCGGCGCGCACGGTGGACGCGCCGACGATCTCGACGGGCAGCGCGAACTGGCGCGCCATCGCCTTGATGACCATCAACTGCTGGTAGTCCTTCTGGCCGAACACGGCCACGGCCGGCTGCACGCACTGGAACAGCTTCATGACGACGGTGCACACGCCCGTGAAGAAGCCCGGCCGGAACTCGCCCTCGAGCAGGTCGCCAAGGGCTGCGGGCGGCGTCACCTTGAAGGTCTGCGGCTCGGGGTAGAGCTCGGACTCGCCCGGCGCGAACACGATGTCGCATCCCGCGCCTTCGAGCAGCTGGCAGTCGCGCTCCAGGGTGCGCGGGTACTGGTCGAAGTCCTCGTGCGGCAGGAACTGCAGGCGATTGACGAAGATCGTGGCGACCACCGGGAAGCCGTGCAGCGCGGCCTCGCGCAGCAGCGCCAGGTGGCCCTCGTGCAGGTTGCCCATCGTCGGCACGAGGGCCGTCTTGGTCGAGCCGGCGAGCACGGCGCGCAGGTCGGCGAGGGTGTGGATGACTTGCATGGTGGTTCCGGTGTGGCGCGCGGACTCGGCCCGGCGTTCAGTAGGTGTGGACGTCGGCCTGCGGGAAGCTGCCGTCCTTGACCGCGGCGACGTAGCGCCCGATGGCCGAGCCGATCGAGCCGCCCTCGGCCATGAAGTTGCGCACGAAGCGCGGCTTGCGGCCCGCGCCCAGGCCCAGCATGTCGTGCAGCACCAGCACCTGGCCCGAGGTGCCGCCGCCGGCGCCGATGCCGATGGTGATGAGCTCCGGGTTCTCGTTCGTGAGCTCGGTGGCGAGCGCGGCGGGCACCATCTCGAACACCATCATCGCCGCGCCGGCCTCCGCCAGCTCGCGTGTTTCGCGGTGCATCGCGGCGGCGCTGTCGCCCTCGCGGCCCTGCACGCGGTAGCCGCCGAGCGCGTGCACGCGCTGCGGCGTCAGGCCCAGGTGGGCGCACACGGGGATGCCGCGCGCGACCAGGTGCGACACGACCTCGGCCGTCCAGCCGCCGCCCTCGAGCTTGACCATGCGGGCGCCGGCACGCATCAGCGCCACCGCCGAATCGAGCGCCGCGCCCTTGCCGTTCTCGTAGCTGCCGAACGGCATGTCGGCGATCAGCCAGGCCGCGGGCTGCACGCGCGCGACGCACTCGGTGTGGTAGACCATGTGCTCCAGCGTCACGGGCAGCGTGGTGCTGCGGCCCTGCATGACGTTGCCCAGCGAATCGCCCACCAGCAGGGTGTCGACGCCGGCGTCGTCGAGCAACTGCGCGAAGGTGGCGTCGTAGGCGGTGAGCATGGCCACCTTCTCGCCGCGCGCACGCATCTCGCGCAGCTTGGGCAGCGTGACGGCGGCGCGGGCCGCCTGGGCGGACGACGAGGTGGGGCTGGAGTGGGCGCTCATGCTGATGTCCTGTGGGAAGACGGGTCGCCGCCGGGACTCCGGCCACCCCGGATTCGGGGGGCCGGATGCGGCGCGAGCGCATTGTGCACAGGTCCGCGAGGAGTTGTGCGGCGGTGCACAAAAGTTGGGCGAATTGCTCTAAAGCGCCGCCGCATCGGGCTGGCCGGTGCCCGGGCGCGCGGGCGCGGCGAGCGAGGCCAGCGCCTCGTCGAGCACCGGGTGACGGAAGCGGTAGCCCGCCGCCAGCGCGGCCGCCGGGATTGCATTCTGGCCCTCCAGCAGCAGCTCGGCCATCTCGCCGAGCGCCCGCCGCAGGACGGCATGCGGCATCCTCAGGTGCACGCCGCGGCCGAACGACGCCGCCAGCGCGCGGACGAACGTTTCCTGGCTGGGGGTGCCCGGCGCCACCGCGTTGACCGGCCCCGCCAGGCCCCCGTCGGCCAGCGCGAAGCGGATCAGGCCGACCGCGTCGTCGAGGTGGATCCACGGCGCGGGCTGGCGGCCCGAACCCAGCACGGCGCCCAAACCGAGCCGCGCCGGCAGCGCCAGCATCGGATACGCGCCATCACCGCGCCCCAGCACCACGCCCAGGCGCAGGCGCACGACGCGCACGCCCAGCGCCTCGGCGCGCCGCGCCTCGTGCTCGATCGCGGCGCACAGGTCGGACTGGAACTGGCCCGGCCGCGCGGGGCCGTGCTCGTCGCAGGGATCGAACGCGCCCTGCGGCGTCGCGCCATAGAAACCCACCGCCGACGCGCTGACCAGCACGCGCGGCCGCTGCGGCAGCCGGCGCATCAGGTCGACCACGGCCGCCGTCGTGGCGGTGCGGCTGCGCAGCAGCTCGGCGCGGCGCGCACGCGTCCACGGCAGGCCCAGCACGCGCGCGCCGGCCAGGTTGACGACGGCGTCGATCACGGCCTCGGACGGGATGTCGTCGAGGCGATCGACCACCCAGGCGTCGTCGCCGAGCAGCGCGCGCGCCTGCAGCAGGTCGCGGGCGAGCACGATGACGCGCCGCCCGTCGCGCCGCAGTTGCCCGACCAGCGCCGAGCCGACGAAGCCCGTCGCGCCCGTCACCAGCACGGCCGGCAGGATGCGGCCGTCGTGGCGCGGCGCCGCCGCGGGAGGTCTGGCGCCGCGGCCCAGCGCGCGCACGGCCAGCACGTTGCGCACGCTCCAAGCGGCCAGGCCGGCCGCGCATGCGCTGAACGCCAGCGAGACGAGGCCGTGCGGCGTCCATGCGAGGCCGGTCGGCCGGGACCCCCAGTCGACGAGGTGCGGCGCGAACGCGGCCAGGAACACGCCGTAGGTCAGCGCGAGCACCGTGTGCAGCACGCGCTCGAACGGCGGCAGCCGGCGGCTGCGGTCCTCCTCCAGGAAGTCGGCCAGCGTGACGGCCACCTCCCCGGCCAGCAAGGCGCCCAGCAGCAGCGCCAGCGCGCCGTGCCACTCGGTCCAGGCGAGCGCAAGGAAGACCACGCCGTAGATCGCCTCGCGCGCCGCGTGCAGCGCCAGCTCGCGGCGCGCCGAGCGACGCTGCGGCAGCTTCGCGTGCAGTTCGTGATGCCAGAGGTTGTCGAAGCCGCCGAGCAGCGCCTGCACGGCCAGGATGGCGAAGACGGCGTTCATCGCGCGCTCCCTTCCGCGGCGGCCACCGGGTCGGCGAACACGCCCGACTGGTGGAAGGTGCGGCCCCACAGCGGGTGCACCATGTCGAGATCGAAGCGGAACAGGCCGTCGCCGAGATCGGTGTGCACGACCCGGCAGGTGCCGGGCGTCAGCAACGCCGGCACCGGCAGGCGCAGGCGGCCCAGCACGAGGAAGAAGCGGTGGCTCTCGAACACGAGGGCGCCGCGCTCCTCGAACACGCGCAGGCCCATGCTCAGGCCGCCGTCGGTGCGTTCGACCAGCCGGCCGCCGGCGTCCAGCTCCTTGGTCGAGCGCACCACGCGCGGCGCGCCGCCATCGTGCATGTGGAAGCTGCGCTCCCAGACCATGCCGCCGCGCCCGTCGTCGAACACGCGCACGGAGGTCGGCACGGCGTCGTCCATCGCGGCCGACAACGGGCTGCCGAAGGCCCCGGCCAACGCGGCGAATACGCGGCCGGCGCGCGAGCAGCGCAGCGTCATGCGCCCGACATAGGTCGCGGCGCCGTGGCCGGCGCCGAAGCGCCGGCGCACGGCGCCGGGCAGGCGCTGCCAGCCGGCGGTGCCGACCAGGGCGGACAGATCCAGCGGACGCGGCGCGCCCAGGACGGCCGGGGAAGGAATCGAGCGGTTCATGCGGTTCTCGTCGGTGAGCGGATGAGCCTCCATTGCGAGAACCGGGCCGGCCCCGTTGTCGATCGCAAGTGGTTGATTCGATTGAGATTTCTTCGGCAGCCTGCATACTTCGTATACAGTGGCCGCACCGCCGATCGTCAACGGCGTTGACAGGCCCATGCTCATCCACCTCACCCTTGCCTTCGCCCTGTTCGAGACCCTGGCGCTGGCCGGCGTGCTGCTCGCCTGGGCCGACCGCGTGGCCGGCGCGCGGCTGCTGGCGGCCTTCCTGGGCGGCATCGCGGTGTGGATCGTCGGCAACGAGCTGCCCAACTGGTTCGGGCAGGGCATGGAACGCGCGTCGATGGCGCTGCTGGCCACGGCGCCGTTCACGTCGTCCTTCTTCTTCCATTTCGTGGTGGTGTTCTGCGGCGTGCGCATTCCGCGGGCGGGCATCGCGGCGGGATACGCGCTGGGCGCGGCGTCCACGCTGGCCTCGGAGTTCCTGCTGCCGGCCTACCTCGTCCACAACCGCTACATCGGCTGGATCGCGCTGCCCTACGCGGCCGGCTGGATCGCGAGCACCGCGTGGGTCATCCTCGGCGCGGGCGGCATCGCGGTGCTGCTGGCCTCGCTGGTACGCGCGCGCCGGCCGGCGTTCAACCAGATCGCGGCCGTGGCGGCGTCCTGCCTGTGGGGCTTCGTCTGTCTCACCGGCTACGGCATGGCGGTGCTGGACCTGCCCGTCTATCCGTTCCCGCTGCTGGGGCTGCCGCTGTACCCGGTGATCCTCGTGTACGGCATCCTGCGCTACGGCGTGTTCGTGGCCAACGCCTGGGCGCGGCGGGCGCTGGCGTGGACGCTGCTGCTGGCGCTCGGCGCGGCCGTCGTGGCGCTCACCCCCCTGCTGCCGTTCGAGTCGCGCTGGCTCGGCGGGCTCGCGGTGGCGGCGAGCTGCCTCGCGCTGAACGGGCCGATCCGGCGCGTGGCGGAGCGGCTGGTCTATCCCGGCGGCCGCGTCACGGCCGCCGACCTGCTCGCGTGGCGCCAGGCGCTGCAGTCGGCGGAGACCGCCGAGGCGCTCGCCGCCGACGCCAGCGCCGTGCTGAGCCGTCGCATCGGCACGCGCGTCGAGGTGGGCCTCGGCGCCGCCGCGCCCGCCGACGCGACCGCGCCGCGCCTGGCCGCCGTGCGCGGCCCCGACGCGTGGACGACCGAGCTCACCGGCTGGGACGCGGCGCCGCCCGGGCCGCGCCACGTCGCGGAGCTGTTCGGCTCCGTGGTGGCGGAGGCGGCGGCGCGGGTCGAGCAGGCGCAGCAGATCGCCGCCCGCGAGCGCGAGCGCCAGCTGCAGGCACGCCTGGCCGAGCTCGGCTCGCTGGCAGCCAGCGTGGCGCACGACATCCGCAACCCGCTCAACATCATCGCGATGGCCGTAGCGGGCGCGCCGGGCGACACGCGGCGCGAGGTGGCCGACCAGGTCGCGCGCATCTCCAACCTCACGAAGGACCTGCTGGACTACGCCAAGCCGTGGAAGCTCGCGCCGGCGCGCATCGACCTCGCCGCGCAGGTGCGCCGCGCGGCGTCGCGGCTGCCCACGGTGCGCCTGGACGCCAGCCTCGAAGGCGAGCTGCTGGTCGATGCCGACGCGCGCCGCGTCGACCAGGCGCTGACCAACCTGTTCGAGAACGCGCGCGTCGCGGCGAACACCGAGGATGCGCCAGAAGGCCAGGTGCACGTCGCGGCCGAACACGTGCCCGGCGCGCTGCTGCTGCACGTGTGCGACGACGGCCCCGGCGTGCCCGCCGAGATCCGCGCACGGCTGTTCGAACCCTTCGCGTCGCGCAGCCCCGGCGGCACCGGGCTGGGCCTGGCGATCGTGGCGCGCATCATGAGCGCGCACGGCGGCTCGGTGGCGCTGACCGAGCGCCCGCCGTGGCGCACCTGCTTCACCCTTTCCTTCCCGGCGGCCCCATGAGCGACTCCCCCGAAACCGGCCGCGTGCTGCTCGTCGACGACGAGCCGGCCTTCCAGCGCCTGGGCGGCTCGTTCCTGCGCGACCTCGGCCACGCCGTGACGGTGGCCGGGGACGGCGAGCAGGCGCTGGCCGCCTTCGAGCACCAGCGGCCCGAGCTGGTGCTGCTCGACCTGGCGATGCCGCCGCACAGGGATCCCGAGATCGGCCTCGAGATGATCCCCCGCTTCGGCGGCTTGCCCGTCATCGTGCTGACCGGCCACGGCGAGCACGAGCTCGCGCTGCGCGCCACCGAACTCGGGGCGTGGGACTTCATCACCAAGCCGATCGACCCCGACATGTTGCGCTTCGTCGTCGCACGCGCGCTGCGCAAGGCCCGGCTCGACGCGGAGGTCGCCACGCTGCGCGCGGCCACGGCAGCCGACGACCTCGGCCTGGCCGGCCAGGCCCCCGCGATGGCGCAGCTGCGCGCGATGGTGCGCCGCGTGGCGCAGACCTCGGTCAGCGTGCTGGTGCTGGGGCCGACGGGCACGGGCAAGGAGCTGGTCGCGCGCGCGCTGCACGCGTGCAGCGCGCGCAGCGCGGGGCCGTTCGTGGCGATCCATTGCGGCGCGCTGTCGGCCGAGCTGCTGGAGAGCGAGCTGTTCGGCCACATGAAGGGCAGCTTCACCGGCGCCTACCGCGACCAGCCCGGCCTGGTCGAAGCCGCGCACGGCGGCACGCTGTTCCTCGACGAGGTCGGCGAGATGCCCGCGCCCATGCAGGTCAAGCTGCTGCGCTTCCTGCAGGAAGGCACGTTCGTGCCGGTGGGCGGGCGCGTGCAGAAGCGCGCAGAGGCCCGCGTGGTCGCGGCCACGCACCGCGATCTCGAGGCGATGGTGCGCGACGGCAGCTTCCGCGAGGACCTGTTCTATCGCCTCAAGGGCGTGGTGCTGCGCACGCCGCCGCTGGCCGAGCGCCCCGCCGACGTGCCGCCGCTGGCCACGCGCTTCCTGCACCGCGTGGCGCCGCACGCCGGCTTCACGGCCGGTGCACTCGCGTGGCTCACCGCGCGTGAGTGGCCCGGCAACGTGCGCGAGCTCAAGGCGGTGGTCGAATCGGCCGGCGCGCTGATCCTGCCCGGGTGCAACGAGGTCGACGCCGAGCTGCTGCGCCTGGCCAGCGGCGACCCGGCCGACGCCGGCGCCTCGCCCGGCCCGGTCGACGCGTCGAGCGGCCCGCTGGAGGCCGCGCTCAACGAACTCGAGCTGCGCCTGGTGCGCGACGCGATGGCGGCCGCGGGCGGCAACCAGTCCGAGGCCGCGCGACGGTTGGGCGTGTCGCGCGTGGGGCTCATCAAGAAGCTGACGCGCCTGGGCCTGCGCTGAAGCGCTCGCCGAGGAAGTCCACCAGCGCCCTGACCCGGTTCGGCACGAAGCGGCCGCTGGGCAGCAGCGCGTGCAGCGGATAGGGCTCGGTGCGCCACGCGGTGAGCAGCGGCACCAGGGCGCCGCTGGCCAGGTCGCGGCGCTGGTCGATCTCCGACTTCAGGATGACGCCGCGGCCGGCGATCGCCCACTCGCGCGCCAGCGACGCATCGTCGACGCTGCGGTCGCCGTCCACGCGCACCTCCGTCCACTGCCCGTCACGGCAGAAGCGCCAGCCGCGGTGGCGGCGCCCGGCGCGATCGAAGGTGATGCAGTTGTGCTGCGCCAGCTCCTGCGGGGTGCGCGGCGTGCCATGGCGGCGCAGGTAGTCGGGCGAGGCGCTGCAGACGGGATGCGCCACGGCCAGCGTCCGCGCGACCAGGCGCGAGTCGGCCAGCGCGCCATAGCGGATGGCGACGTCGACCTCGTCGCGCATCACGTCCAGGACGCGGTCGGCCACCGACAGCTGCAGCTGCAGCCCGGGATGCGCCTGCATGAACTCGTCGAACAGCGGCAGCAGCACGTTGCGCGTGAGGTCGGACGGCGCCGCCACGCGCACCCGGCCCACCAGCGTGGCGCGATCGGCGTGAACCTGCGACTGCCCCTCGTCCAGCAGCTCGAACGCGCGCGCCGCGTAGTCCAGGAGGATCTGGCCTTGCGGCGTCAGGCGCATCGCGCGGGTCGAACGCTCGAACAGCCGCGTGCCCAGCTGCGCCTCGAGCCGCTTGAGCGTCGCGCTGGCCGCCGCCGGCGTGATGCCCAGCGCCCGCGCCGCGGCCGTCAGCGTGCCGCCCCGGGCCGTCTGGACCAGCACCTGGAGATCGGCGATATTTTCAATCTTCATTTGAAAGTGATCCGCTTCCAGGCCATCTTATCAACCACCGCTTGCGTTCCTAAGATACCGGTCATCGACAACCGGAGTTCGCCATGAAAGCCATCGGATACCGCCAGAACCTGCCCGTGGACCAACCCCACGCCCTCGAGGACCTCGACCTGCCCGCGCCGCAGCCGGGCCCGCGCGACCTGCTCGTGCGCGTCAAGGCCGTCTCCGTCAACCCGGTCGACACGAAGGTGCGCCGCAACCGCGCGCCCCGGGCCGGCCAGCCGGAGGTGCTGGGCTGGGACGCCGTGGGCATCGTCGAGGGCATCGGCGCCGACGTGCAGGGCTTCCGCCCGGGCGACCGCGTCTTCTATGCGGGATCCATCACCCGGCCCGGCGCGAACAGCGAGCTGCACGTCGTCGACGAGCGCATCGCCGCGAGGGCGCCGGCGTCGCTCGAGGACGCCCAGGCCGCCGCGCTGCCGCTGACCGCGATCACGGCCTGGGAACTGCTGTTCGACCGCCTGCGCGTGCCGCACGGCGGCGGCGCCGGGCAGTCGCTGCTGGTCGTGGGCGGCGCCGGCGGCGTCGGCTCGATCCTGATCCAGCTCGCGCGCCAGCTGACGCAGCTGGAGGTGATCGCCACCGCCTCGCGGCCGCAGACCCAGGCTTGGTGCCGCGAGCTCGGCGCCCACGCCGTCATCGACCATTCGCAGCCGCTGGCGACGGCGCTCGCGGACGGCGGCCATGGCCAGGTCGACTTCGTGGCCGCGCTGACGCAGACCGGCCAGCACTACGACCAGATCGTCGAGAGCCTGAAGCCGCAGGGCGCGCTGGCCGTCATCGACGACATGCCCGTGCTCGACGCGATGAAGCTCAAGACCAAGGCGATCTCGCTGCACTGGGAACTGATGTTCACGCGCTCGATGTTCGGCACGCCGGACATGGCCGAACAGGGCAAGCTGCTCGCGGAGGTGGCGCGGCTCGTCGACGCCAAGCGCCTGCGCACCACCGCCGGCGCGCACTACGGCACGATCAACGCCGCCAACCTGCTGCGCGCGCATGCCTTCATCGAGAGCGGCAAGGCGCAGGGCAAGGTCGTGCTGGAGGGCTTCTGACATGGACACGACCTTCGCCACCGCATCCGTCTCCCGCGAGGCCGCCCAGGCGCTGCTGGCCGCCGCGACTGCCGCGTCGCGCGAGCTCGGCATCGCCGTCACCATCGCGATCACCGACGCCGGCGGTCACCTGACGGCGCTCGCGCGCGACGACGGAGCGCCGTTCCTCAGCGTCAACGTCGCCATCGACAAGGCCTGGACGGCCGCGTCGTTCGGCCTGCCGACGCACACCTGGGCCGACGTCATCGCCAACCCGCAGGTCGCGCAGCTCGCGCACCAGCCGCGGCTGGTCGCCGTGGGCGGCGGGCTGCCCATCGTCAGCGTGGGGCGCGTCGTGGGCGGCATCGGGATCTCGGGCGGCAACGCGGCGCAGGACCGGCAGGCGGCCGAGGCCGCGCTGAAGGCGGTCGGGTTCGAATGAGCGCCGGCGATCTGGCCGGCGTCGCGCGGAAGCTGCGGCATGTGCACCTGTCGAGGTCGTCGCCGGCGCATTGAAGGCGAAACGCACTCGACCGGAGAGCTGCGCCTTGCCTGCCTTGTCGAAACGTGGCGCCCTGGTTCGTCGTGGAAGGTGTGAACCTTTTCGCAGGAGCCCCCATGACCCCGTCCATCGTCGCGCAACCCGCCCTCCGCCTCGTCGGGCTGCAGATCCTCACGCGGCCCATGTCGCCGGAAATCGCGGCGCTGTGGCCCCGCTTCGTCTCGCGCATTCCCGACATCGCGTCGCCGGTCGAACCCGGCGTCACCTTCGGCGCCATGCAGGACGCCGGCAACGGCCTGCTCTACCTGGCCGCCGTGCAGGTCGACGCCGCTGCGCCCACGCCGCCCGACATGACGCGCGTCGACGTCCCTGCCGGCGACTACGCCGTCTTCGAGTTCCCGTTCGGCAAGATCGGCCAGGCCTTCCCGTTCATCTTCGACGCCTGGCTGCCGAACTCCGGCTATGTGCAGGACGGGCCGCTGCTGCTCGAGCGCTATGGCACCGACTTCTGCCCCGACCAGCCCACCTCGCCCATGCAGGTGCGCGTGCCCGTGCGCCGGCGCGCGTGACGCGCGCTCAGGCGGTCGCGCGCCCGGGCCACAGGCGCACGGCGAGCGCGGCCAGCGCGCTGGCGGCCGCCACGAGCATCACGCCCGTCCAGCCCCACTGCGCCAGCGCGAGGCTGCCGAGCGCGGCGCCACTGGACATGCCGATGAACATGCCGGTGAACAGCAGCGCGTTCAGGCGGCTGCGCGCGTGCGCGTCGAGGCCGTAGACGATGGTCTGGTGCGACACCAGCGTCGCCTGCGCACCGAGGTCGAAGCCGACGGCGCCGACGCCGATCACCCACAGCTGCAGCGGCGCCGGCAGCAGCGCGCCGGCGGCCATCGCGAGGAACGAGACGGCCGCGAGGCCGGTGCCCAGGCGCGTGACGAGCTCGGGGCCACGGGTGTCGGCCAGCCTGCCGGCCAGCGGCGCGGCGAGCGCGCCCGCGGCGCCCGCGAGGCCGAACGCGCCGGCCGCCGCGCTGCCCAGGTGCCACGGGGACGCGTGCAGCATCACCGCCAGCGTCGACCAGAACGCGCTGAAGCCGATCGCCAACAGGCCTTGCGCCAGCGCGGCGCGGCGCAGTGCCGGATGGCGCTTCCACAATTGCGCCGCCGACGCCAGCAGCGCCACGTAGTGCAGGTGCGTCGTCGGGCGGAAGCGCGGCAGCCCGCGCGCGGCCACGGCCGCGAAGGCGGCGATGCTCACCGCCGCGGCGACGAACATCGCGCGCCAGCCCAAGTGCGCGGCGACGACGCCGCTGACCACCCGCGACAGCAGGATGCCCATCAGCAGGCCCGTCATGACGGTGCCGACGATCCTGCCGCGCTGCGACTCCGGCGCCAGCGTGGCCGCGGCGGGCACGATGTCCTGCGCCAGGGTCGCGGCCAGGCCGATGGCCAGGCTCGCGAGCAGCAGCAGGGGCATGGACGACGACGCGCCCGCCACCAGCAGCGCCACGACCAGCGCGGCGGCCTTGGCCAGGATGATGCGGCGGCGGTCGAAGCGGTCGCCCAGCGGTGCCAGGAAGAAGATGCCGGTGGCGTAACCCAGCTGCGTGAGCATCGGCACGAGGCCGATCTCGCGCGCGCCGGCGCCGATGTCGGCCTGCAGCTCTCCGAGCATCGGCTGGCTGTAGTACAGCGCGGCGACCGCCAGGCCGGCGCCGGCGGCGAGCAGGCCGACCAGCGACAGGGTCAGCGGATGCGCCGGCACGGCGGGCGGCAGCGGGGTGGAGGGGACGTTCGACATGGCACGGGCCTTTTCTTGATGACGGTCATTCTGGGCATGCATCAAAGACGTGTGTAGTGGCCGTATCCGAACAATTGTTATACGCTCCGTGCATGGCCAGCACCGCCTCCCCCGCCGATCGCTTCGAGCTGATGGAAACCTTCGTGCGCATCGTCGATGCCGGCAGCCTGTCGGCCGCGGCGGCGCAGCTGGGCACGACCCAGCCCACCGTCAGCCGCCGGCTGCAGGCGCTCGAGCGCTCGCTCGGCGTGCGGCTGCTGCGCCGCTCCACGCACTCGATGACGCTCACCGAGGACGGGCAGCGCTGCCTCGAGCGCGCGCGCGAGCTGCTGGCGAGCTGGCATGCGTTCGAGGCCGACCTGCGCGGCGCCGGCGACGAGCCGGAGGGCACGTTGCGCGTCATCGCGCCGCACGCGTTCGGCCAGCAGCAGCTGGTCACGCCGCTGGCCGACTACCTGGCGCGGTATCCGAAGGTCAATGTCGAATGGCTGCTGCACGACCGCCGGCCCGACTTCATCACCGAAGGCATCGACTGCGCGATCCAGGTCGGACCCGTCGACGACCAGGCCGTCGTCGCGATCCGCATCGCGGAGGTGCCGCGCATCGTCGTGGGCGCGCCGTCGCTGGCCGCCAGGCTGCCGGCGAAGCAGTCGCCCGGGGAACTCGCGCGGCTGCCCTGGCTGGCGATGCGGCCGTACTACCGCACCGAGGTGGCGCTGACATCGCTGGAAGGCGGCGGCGACGCGCGCTTCCCGATCGCGCCGCGCATGAGCACCGACAGCCTTTACGCGTTGCGCACGGCCGCGCTGATGGGCGTGGGCGCGGCCATCGTGTCGGCCTGGCTGGTGGCCGAGGACCTGGCGCAAGGCCGGCTGGTGCACCTGGCGCCTCGATGGCGCGCGGCGCCGCTGCCGGTGTGGCTGGTCTATCCGCAGGCGCGCGGCGTCTCGTCGCAAGCGGGTTGGCGGGCGCGTCCGCCGCTCCGATAGTTCACCCATCGGAACACGAAACGCGGTTCCGAACGAACAACCCCCAGGAGCCCGCCATGACCAAGACCACCGCCCAAGCCGCCGCCTTCGTCCTGTCCGCCCTCATGAGCTTCGGCGTCGTCGCCGGCATGAACGGCATCGCCACGAAGCAGTACGCGGCCGCCGAGCGCGTGGCCCAGGTCGGGGCCGACGCGACGCAGGTCGCCGCGCTGCAGCGTGTGATCGTCGTCGCGCACCGCGCCGCCTGAACCCGCCCCGCCGCTCCTTCGAGCCCCGCTTCGGCGGGGCTTTTTCATTGCGCCGCTGGAAACGGCGTCGCGCCCACGCCCTGTCATCCGCGCGCAGTCGCGGGATCCACGCAAGCCGATGCGCCCGCCCCGGGCCTGCGACTCCGCTTCGCTGCGCGCGGATGACGCCGGCCGTCAGGACACGCAACGCCGGTCGAGCGACGCGCTCCGGCCCGTGGCCCGCGCCCGACACGCGCCCGGGGACGCTCGCTTCGCGTTCCAGCGCGTCCGCCGCGACACTGGCATCATGGTGTCATGAGAAAGTTCCTCCTGCCCCTTGCCCTGTCGCTGGCCGCCGGATTGGCCGCCGCCGCCGACAGGCCCTACGACGAATCGGCCGACGCCAAGGCGCAGATCGCCGTCGCGCTGCGCGACGCCGCCGCCGCGCACGAGCCGGTGCTGCTGAT
>JAEKKH010000017.1 GCA_019510465.1 Burkholderiales bacterium | reverse complement strand
CAGGAAGCGGACCGCGTCATTGGAAAGGGCGAGGGTCATCAGCAGCAGGAGTATCAGAGCCCCGCCGCGCTGCAGCCAGAGTTGCCACAGTTCGGAGACCGGGCGACCGGTCGCACCCTCGAACAGATAATACAGCAGCGTTCCGCCGTCCAGCATCGGGATGGGCAGCAGGTTCAGCACCGCCAGACCGAGGCTGACCCGGGCAAGAAAGCTCATGAACCAGGCGAAGCCCTGGTGCGCCGCGGCGTTCGCCGCGACGGCGATCGTGCCGGCGCCGCCGATGGCCTTGGTGGGCACCTTGCCGGCCAGGATCAGGCCGATCGTGCGCCAGGTGGACGTCGCCTGCAGCCAGGTCTGCTCGGCGCCGAGCGTGACCGCGTCGATCGGCGCTGCACGCACCACCTCGTGGAGCGACTCCACGCCCACGCGCGCCACCGGCTTGCCGTCGGGGCCCGGCTCCAGGCGCGCGGTCAGGGGGATCGAGAGCGTCCGTCCGGCGCGCAGCACCTCCCAGGTCATCGTGCGGGGCGTGCCGCCCTGCCCGCTGGCTTCGATCGCCGCGCGCTCGGCCGTCCAGTCGTCGATGGGCTTGCCGTCGATGCGCAGCACGACGTCGCCCGTGCGCAGGCCCGCAGTCGCGGCCGCGCCGCCCGGCACCACGCCGCCGACCTGCGCCTCGAGCGCGAGGCCCAGCGTCTTCGAGCCGGGCTTGGGCGCGTTGAACGGATCGATCGTGTCGAGGGCCGCGGTCAGTGTTCGCGTGGCCGTGCCGCCCGCCCGCGTGACGCGCAGCTGCAGCGGCTCGCGCTCGACCAGCGCGCCGTCGATCGCGCGCATGACGTCGTCCATCGAGCGCACGGTGCGGAAGTCGTCTTCGCCGGCATCGCTACCCTGCGCGGTGGCGACGATGCGGTCGCCGCGCTGCAGGCCGGCGTCCGCCAGCACGCTGCCCGCGGGCGGCGCGCCGACCACCGGCAGGGGCTGGTCGATGCCGTACCACTGCACGAACGAGTAGAGCGCGATCGCCAGCACCAGGTTGGCGAAGGGGCCGGCCGCGACGACCAGCGCGCGCTGGTATAGCGGGCGCTGGTTGAAGCAGCGCGGCAGCTCGGCCGGGTCGACCGCGCCCTCGCGCTCGTCGAGCATCTTCACGTAGCCGCCCAGCGGGATCATGCTGAGCGCGAATTCGGTCCGGTCGGCACCGAACTGGCGGCTCCAGACGACGTTGCCAAAGCCGATCGAGAACCGCAGCACCTTGACGCCGCAGGCCCTGGCGACGCGGTAGTGGCCGTACTCGTGGATGGGGATCAGGATCGCCAGCGTGACGAGGAACCAGAACAGGGTCTGCAGCACGGCCATCACGCCCCCTTGGCCAGCGTGGCCACGTGCGCGCGCGCCGCGTCACGCGCACGGGCGTCGAGCGCGAGCAGCGCGTCGAGCGCCTGCGCGTCGCTCGCTGCCGGCAGCACCCGCTCGAGCGCCTGCGCGTTGACCCGGTGGATGCCCGGGAAGCCGAGCCGGCCCGCGAGGAAGGCCTCGACGGCGATCTCGTTGGCGGCGTTGAGCACGGTGGTGGACCCCGGCGCGGCGCGCAGCGCGGCCCACGACAGGTGCAGGCCGGGGAAGCGGCGCTCGTCGGCCTCCTCGAACGTGAGCGACGCCATCTTCGTGAAGTCGAGGGCGTCGCAGCCGGAGGTCATGCGCGACGGCCAGGCCATGCCGAACGCGATCGGGCCCTTCATGTCCGGCGTGCCGAGCTGCGCCAGCACCGCGAGGTCGCGCGTGACCACCATCGAGTGGATGATGCTTTGCGGATGGATCACCACCTTGATGCGCTCGGGCGGCAGGTCGAACAGCCAGCGGGCCTCGATCACCTCGAGCGCCTTGTTCATCATCGTGGCCGAATCGACCGAGATCTTGCGGCCCATCACCCAGTTCGGATGCGCGCAGGCCTGGTCGGGCGTGACGGCTCCCAGCGTGGCCGGATCGCGCGTGCGGAACGGGCCGCCGGATGCGGTCAGGACGATGTGGTCGACCGCGGCGTCCCAGTCGGCCGGGTTCGTGGGCAGGCACTGGAAGATCGCGGAGTGCTCGCTGTCGATGGGGATCAGCGTCGCCCCACCCTGCTTCACGGCGTCGACGAACAGCTGGCCGCCGACGACCAGCGCCTCCTTGTTGGCCAGCAGCAGGCGCTTGCCCGCGCGCGCGGCGGCGAGGCAGGCCGGCAGGCCCGCGGCGCCGACGATGGCGGCCATCACCTGGTCGACGTCCGGATGCGCCGCGAGTTCCTCGAGCGCCTTCGCGCCGGCGAGCACCTCGGTGGCGAGCCCCGCGGCCTTGACGCGCGCGCCCAGCTCGTTGGCCGCCTGCGCATCGGGCAGCGCGGCGTAGCGCGGGCGCCAGCGCACGATCTGCGCGAACAGGTCGTCCGTGCGGCGTTGGCCGGTGAGGGCGAACACCTCGAACGCGTCGGGATGCAGCGCGATGACGTCGAGCGTGCTGGTGCCGATCGAACCCGTCGAGCCGAGGATGCAGACGCGCTGGCGCCGGGGGGTGGAGGTCATCGCGGGAATCAGAGGGTCACCAGCGCGAGCGCGGCGGGGAACACGGGCAGCAGCGCGTCGATGCGGTCGAGGACCCCGCCATGACCGGGCAGCAGCTGGCTGGAGTCCTTGACGCCGGCCGCGCGCTTGGCCAGCGATTCCACGAGGTCGCCGACGACGGCCAGTGCCACGAGCGCGATAAGCGCGACGACCAGGCCGGCGAGGCCGAGCCGGTCGCGCAGCAGCCAGAACAGGTTGCCGTGCGGGTGGACGGTGACCGCGACGACGACCAGCGCCAGCACGATCACCGAGACGAGCCCGCTGAACGCGCCCTCCCAGCTCTTGCCCGGGCTGATGGTCGGCGCGAGCTTGCGCCTGCCGAGCGCACGGCCGCCGAAGTAGGCGAAGATGTCCGCGGCCCAGACGAGCGCGCAGACGGTGGCGAGGTAGGCCAGGCCGCGCTCCCACGAGGCCATCAGCGCGGCCCAGGCGGCGTAGATCAGGATCCAGCCGAGGACGAAGCGCAGGACGCGATCGACCTTCCTGAACCCTTCCGGCCCGACGCGCAGCGCCAGCGCACCGCCCAGCACCCACAGCGCGGTGACGCCGCCCCAGACCTCGGCCGGGATCGCGACCTGGCCGATGCCCGCGCCCAGCGGCGCGATGCCCAGGCAGGCCAGGCCCAGCACGACGCCGGAGGCGATCGCGGCCCACTTCGGCAGCGCGCAGAGGCGGCCCCACTCCCAGCCGGCGGCGGCGATGAGGACGATGGTCAGCAGGGCGAACGGCAACGGCGACCGGGCCATCACCGCCGGAATCAGCAGCGCCAGCAGGACCAGCGCGGTGATCACGCGTTCACGCAGCATCGGGGCTCCCGGCCAGTGCGGCCGCTTCGGGTTTGACGCCGCCGAAGCGGCGGTCGCGCGAGGCGTAGACCTTGAAGGCGCGGTCGAGTTCCGTGTCGTCGAAGTCAGGCCACAGGCAGTCGCTGAAATACAGCTCGGAGTACGCGACCTGCCAGAGCAGGAAGTTGCTGATGCGCACTTCGCCGCCGGTGCGGATGAACAGGTCGGGATCGGGCGCCTCGTGCTGCGCCATGTAGCGCGAGAGCCGCTCCTCGGTGAGCTGGTCGGCCGGCACGCCGTCGGCGATGGCACGCTGGCAGGCCTGCACGATGTCCCAGCGTCCGCCGTAGTTGAAGGCCACCCATACCGTGATGCGCGTGTTGTGCGCGGTCGTGCTCTCGGCGCGCTCCCATGCGTTGCGCACCGTCTGCGATACCGCGGCACGGTCGCCGATGATCTTCACGCGCACGCCGTCGCCGGCTATCTTGGTGAGGTAGCGCGTCATCGCGCTGAGCACCAGCCCCATCAGTCCGGAGACTTCCTCTTCCGGCCGCTTCCAGTTCTCCGACGAGAACGCGAACACGGTCAGGTGCTCGACCCCGCGGTTGGCGCAGGCCTGGATGGTGCTGACCAGCGCGTCGACGCCATGCTTGTGCCCGAAGATGCGCGGCATGAAGCGCTTGCGCGCCCAGCGGCCGTTGCCATCCATGACGATGGCCACGTGCCGCGGCACGTCGGGGTCGCGCATCGAGGCCCCGAAGGGGGTGGCGGGCGGAGTCACGGCGCGCTTCAAACCGCGAGGATCTCTTGTTCCTTGGACTGCACGAGGTGGTCGACCTCGGCGATCGTGCGGTCGGTCAGCTTCTGGATGTCGTCCATCAGCCGGCGCTCGTCGTCCTCGGTGATCTCCTTGTCCTTGAGCAGCTTCTTGCCGTGCTCGTTCGCTTCGCGGCGCAGGTTGCGCACGGCGACCTTGGCGTCCTCGCCCAGGCCCTTGACGACCTTGGTGAGATCCTTGCGGCGCTCTTCGGTCAGCGCAGGCATGGGCACGCGGATGATGTCGCCGGTGGTCGACGGGTTCAGGCCGAGATCCGATTCGCGGATGGCCTTCTCGACCTTCGAGATCATCGGCTTTTCCCACGGCTGCACGCCGATGGTGCGCGCGTCGAGCAGCGACAGCTGCGCCACCTGGCTCAACGGCACCGGCGAGCCGTAGTACTCGACGTGGATCTGGTCCAGCATGCCCGGATGCGCGCGGCCGGTGCGGATCTTCTGCAGTTCGGCCTTGAACGATTCGATGGATCGGCCCATCTTGGTCTGGGCGGTGTTCTTGATGTCGGCGGTACTCATGATCTCTCCTCACTGGCACGCGCGCCGCGACCGGCGCCGTGCGTCGAACGCAACTCCGGGTCGGCTCAGACGTGCACCAGCGTGCCTTCGTCCTCGCCCAGCACCACGCGCTTGAGCGCGCCCGGCTTGAAGATGCTGAACACCTTGATGGGCAGGTTCTGGTCGCGGCACAGCGCGAACGCCGTGGCGTCCATCACCTGCAGGTTCTTGCCGATCGCCTCGTCGAACGTGATCGACTGGTAGCGCGTGGCGTCGGGCACCTTCTTCGGGTCGGCCGTGTAGACGCCGTCGACCTTGGTGGCCTTGAGCACGATCTCGGCGCCCATCTCGGCCCCGCGCAGCGCGGCGGCGGTGTCGGTGGTGAAGAACGGGTTGCCGGTGCCGGCCGCGAAGACGACGACCTTGCCCTCTTCGAGGTACTGCAGCGCCTTCGGGCGCACGTAGGGCTCGACGACCTGCTCGATGGAGATGGCCGACATCACGCGGGCGACCATGCCCTCCTGGCGCATCGTGTCGGCCAGCGCGAGCGAGTTCATCACCGTCGCGAGCATGCCCATGTAGTCGGCCGTGGCGCGGTCCATGCCGACAGAGCCGCCGGCCACGCCGCGGAAGATGTTGCCGCCGCCGATGACCACCGCCACCTCGGTGCCCAGGCGCGTGACTTCCTGCACCTCCTGCACCATGCGGACGATCGTGGCCCGGTTGATGCCGTAGGCGTCGTCGCCCATCAGCGCTTCGCCGGAAAGTTTCAGAAGGATGCGCTTGTACACCGGCATGGACGGAAGGCTCCCGTGGGCATTTGGAATGTGGATTCGTCTCGCAGTGTAAGCCGGGGCCCGAAGGCCCCGACTCATCCTGCTTCGCTGTAAGTCAGCCGGGGCTGCTTACTGGCCGCGGGCGGCGGCCACCTGGGCAGCCACTTCGTCGGCGAAGTTGTCGACCTTCTTCTCGATGCCCTCGCCCACCACGTAGAGCGTGAAGCCCTTGATGGTCGTGCTGGCGGCCTTGAGCATCTGCTCGACGGTCTGCTTGTCGTTCTTCACGAAGGACTGGTTCAGCAGCGAGACTTCCTTCAGGTACTTCTGCACCGAGCCTTCGACCATCTTGGCGACGATGTCGGCCGGCTTGCCGGATTCCGCGGCCTTCTGGGTGGCGACCGAACGCTCGGTCTCGACCAGGTGGGCCGGGACGTCGGCGACCGACAGCGCCTTCGGCTTCATCGCGGCGACGTGCATGGCGACGTCCTTGGCGGCCGTGTCGTCACCCTCGAACTGGACGACCACGCCGATGCGCGTGCCGTGCAGGTAGTGCGCCAGGCCCGCGTTCTCGACGCGCTGGAAGCGGCGGATGGACATGTTCTCGCCGATCTTGCCCACCAGCGCCAGGCGCACGGCGTCGACGGTCGAGCCTTCGAGCTCCAGCGCGGACAGCGCGGCGACGTCGGCCGGGTTCTTCTCGGCGACCAGCCTGGCCAGCTTGTTGGCGAAGGCGATGAAGTCGTCGTTCTTGGTGACGAAGTCGGTCTCGCAGTTGACTTCGATCATCGCGCCGACGTTGCCGGCCACGTACGTGGCGATGCCTTGGCCAGGTCGCCGTCGGCCTCGGTCAGGGCCTTCTTGCAGAGCATCATCGGCGCATCGGTCTTGGCGCGCAGTTCAGCCACCATGCTTGCGGTAATCGCGGGCATCTTCAAACTCCATCATCTGCGCCGGCCAGCGTACTGGCCGACAGTGAACAAATTGCTTCCGTCCTCGGCGTGGCGCGCGACTGTTGCGCTTTCGCCTCGCCTTGTGCAAAGGGGGGCCTCGCAGCCCCCCTTGAACACAGACCCGTCACGCGACGGGTGGGGGTGATCAGCCTTCGGCGCCGACTTCGACGAATTCGTCGCCAGCGGCCGAGACCTGCTGCACCACGTCGGAGGTGGCGTTGGCCTTGCCTTCGAGCACGGCGTCAGCCACGGCCTTGGCGTACAGCGCCACGGCCTTGGCCGAGTCGTCGTTGCCCGGGATCACGTAGTCGATGCCGATCGGCGAGTGGTTGGTGTCGACGACGCCGATG
>JAEKKH010000192.1 GCA_019510465.1 Burkholderiales bacterium | reverse complement strand
CGGACAGGTCGCGCTGCGCGGTGTCGAGCGTGGAGACGAAGCCCAGGCCCTTGCCCTCGCCGTCGATGTAGTCGTAGCCCCACTTCCACTGGTAGCCGGTGACCTTGATCGTGAGCTCGGACTGCGTGGTGTCCTTCATGGCGACCACGGTGCGCGTGGCGGCGGCGCCCATCAGCACCACGATGATGAACGGCACCACCGTCCAGGCGATCTCGACGGCCACGCTCTCGTGGAAGTTCGCCGCCTTGTGGCCCACGCTCTTGCGATGCTTGAAGATCGAATAGAACATGACGCCGAACACGGCGACGAAGATCACCGTGCACACGATCAGCATGCCGTAGTGCAGTTCCTTCTGCTGACGGGCGATCTCGGTGACGGCGGGCTGGAAGTCCAGGCCCATCACCTTGGGGCCGCCGGGGAGATCCGTCACGGCGTTGTCACCGGAGGCCATCGCGGCGCCCGTGGCCGCCATCGCGGAGAGCGCCAGGGTCACGCGCGTCGCGCCCTGCGCCAGCTGGCGAATCGTCATCATTGTCGTCACTAGTTCGATCCTTCTTGTCGGGCCCGGGCCGTTCGCAACGCCCGCATAGCTTGATCAGAGGTCGCCTGCGGCACGGTCTCCTCGGACCGGTGCGCACAGGGGAGGTGCACTTCAACACAAGACCCAATCGATTCTAGGGCCTGTTCATGCCAAATTTGCACTCGCGCACCTAGCGTAAGCCCTGCCCCCGCACGGCGCGCGGCGGCCCCTTCAGTGCGAGGGACGGCCTCGGTTCAGCATGGCCTTCATGTCGTCGAGGCCCACCTCGGTCTGTGCCGCCATCCTGGCGCGCGGAACCGGCTTGAACGCATGGCCGTAGACGACCTCGAACTCCAGCAGCACGCGCCCCTGCGCATCGCGCCGCGCGCCGAGCGCCTCGAGCAGGCGCTCGCGCCAGCGCGGCGTGCGCAGGCCGCCGAAACGGGCCGCGTCGTCGTTGGCGCCCAGCGTGCGCAGCTCGTCGAGAGCGGCCCGCGGGCTGCTCCAGGTCAGCCGCAGCGTCTCCTGGTCCATCACGGGGTCGGCGAAGCCGGCCTCCACCAGCATGTCGCCGAGGTCGTGCATGTCCGTCCACGGCGCGTGCGGCGTGCCCCAGCCGTGGGCGCGGTAAGCCTCGCGCAATGACTGCAGCGTGCCAGGCCCCAGCGTCGTGAACATCAGGAAGCCGTCGACCACCAGCGCTCGCTGCCACTCGCGCATCAGCGTGGGCACGTCGGGCGCCCAGTGCAGGCTCATGTTGGACCAGACGAGCTGGGCCTGCCCCGCGGGCACCGCGGACTGCGCGATCGCGCGCGGACCGGACGACCCCAGGCCCAGCCAGCGACGCCACGCCGGCGTGGCGGACGGCACGCTCGCGGCCACGGGAGCGCGCAGCGCCGTCGACGCCGGACGCAGCACGCCCGTGACCGCGGCCTTGGGATAGGCCTGCGCCAGCAACGCCGCGCTGGCCCCGAGCTCGCTCCACCAGTCGAACACGTGGTGGGGTATCTGCCTGACGATCGACAGCCGCTCGGACAGCCGGCGCGCCACCTCGCCGTGCAGCCACGGCGGTTCGGCCCGCCCGGCCAGCCGGGCCCAGGCGCGATCCAGTGCGCGCGGATCGAGGCGTTCCGGGCGGGATTCGGTCGGGGGTGCGGCAGCCATGCGGCAGTATATTGAGGCGATGGATCCGCGGCCCGACGCTCCTTCCATGGCCGCAGGCGAGGCCGGGCCAAGCGGCGCATGCTTGACACGCGCAGGGCGCTGGCTGGCGCGCGGCCGGGCCTGGGCCGGCGGTCGCTGCGCCGTCTGCCGCGCGTGGTGCGAGGGCGACCTGTGCGCCTGCTGCAGTGCGCGCTTCGCTTTCGCCGTCCCGCGCTGTCCCGGGTGTGCGCTCGCGCTGGACGCGCCCGCTGAAGCGGCCGGCGACACCCGCTGCACGCGCTGCCGGCTGGCGCCGCCGCCATGGTCGGGCGCCGTCGCGGGCGTCGACTACGGCTACCCCTGGGATCGCCTGCTCGCCGACTTCAAGTTCCACCAGCGGCTGGACGCCGTCGGCGCCCTCCTGCAGCCGCTGCTCGCTCGGTTGCAGGCACAGCGCGGCGGCGGGCTGCGCGTCGTGGCCGTGCCGCTGTCGCGCGAACGTCTGCGCGAGCGCGGCTACAACCAGTCCTGGGAGCTCGCGCGCCGGCTCGCCCGCGCGCTCGCGCTCGAGGCCCGTGCCGACGCGCTGTTCCGCGTCCGCGACACGGGCCACCAGCTCGGGCTGCAGCGCGGCGCGCGCCAGGCCAACCTGCACAGCGCGTTCGTCGTCACGCCGCGCCACGCAAGCTGGGTGCGCGGCGCGCGCATCGCGCTGGTCGACGACGTGCTCACCACGGGTGCCACGGCGCACGCGGCCACGCGCGCCCTGCGCGCCGCGGGGGCGCGCGAGGTGCAGGTGTGGACGGTGGCGCGCACGCCCGCGTGACGCGACACACGGGGCGCCCGGTCGCCGCGCGCGCGACAATCGCCGCATGTTCCGCATCGTCCTCGTCCACCCCGAGATCCCGCCCAACACCGGCAACGTGATCCGCCTGGCCGCCAACACCGGCTGCGAGCTGCACCTGGTCGAGCCGCTGGGCTTCTCGATGGAAGACAAGCTGCTGCGCCGCGCCGGCCTCGACTACCACGAGTTCGCCGACGTGCGCCGCCACGCGCACTGGGAGGACTACGCGGCCACCGTCGACGCCTCGCGCTGCTTCGCGTTCTCCACGCGCGGCACCGGCACGCTCGCCAGCATCGACTGGCGCGCCGGCGACAGCCTGGTCTTCGGCAGCGAATCGGCCGGCCTGCCGCCGGCGCTGCGCGACGGCTTTCCGCCTGAACGCCTGGTTCGCCTGCCTCTGCTGCCGGGCCAGCGCAGCCTCAACCTGAGCAACGCGGTGGCGGTGGCGGTGTTCGAGGCGTGGCGCGTGAATGGGTACGCGGGAGCAGCCTGACCACCGGGGCACCAGCGTGGGGTCAGGTCTTGAACGTTGCGCGGCTGCGCGTCGGCGACGCGACGGGCGGCACAACGCGCAACTTTCAAGACCTGACCCCGAAGCGCCAGCCGCGCAGGACCCGACACCGGTCTGGACACGCGCCCGATCAGACGCCTTCGCTGCGCGAATCCCGCCGCATCAGCGACGCCACCGCGTCGCGCGCGGCGATGCGCCGGTGGATCACGGCCGACACCATGTCGGCGATGGGCATCGCGACGCCGTGGTCGTGCGCGATCCGCGTGACGGTCTCGGCGCAGTACACGCCCTCGGCGACGTGACCGAGCTTCTCGAGGATGCTGTCCAGCGACAGGCCCTGGGCGAGCAGCAGCCCGACCTTGCGGTTGCGCGACAGGTCGCCGGTGGCGGTGAGCACGAGGTCGCCCAGGCCGGACAGCCCCATGAACGTCTCGTGCTGGGCGCCGAGCGCCAGCCCCAGGCGCGTCATCTCGGCCAGGCCGCGGGTGATGAGCGCGGCGCGCGCGTTCAGGCCCAGGTTCAGGCCGTCGGCGATGCCCGTCGCGATCGCCAGCACGTTCTTGACCGCCCCACCGACCTCGACGCCGACGACGTCGGACGAGCGGTAGATGCGCAGCGAATCGCCGTGGAACGCGTTGACCGCGAGCTCGCACAGCGCCGGGTCGCTGCTGGCCGCGACGAGCGCCGTCGGGCTGCCGCCGGCCACTTCCTGCGCGAAGCTCGGGCCGGAGAGCACGCCCACCGACGCGTTCGGCAGCACGCCGGCCGCGACCTGGTGCGCCAGCGAGCCGGTGGCCGACTCCACGCCCTTGCACAGCCAGAACACGCAGCTGTCGGGCGCCAGCGCGGCGAGCCGCTCGCGCAGCGCGGCCATGGGCGTGGCGAGCACGACCAGGCCGCCTTCGGCGTGCGCCAGCGCGGCCGCGTGGTCGGACGTGACCGCGAGTTGGTCGGGCCATGCCGCGTGCGGCAGGTAGCGTTCATTGCGGCGCCGGGCCGCCATCTGCCGGGCCTGCGCGGCGTCGCGCGCCCACAGCAGCACGCGATGGCGGCGCGCCGCGGCGATGGCGAGCGCGGTGCCCCATGCACCGGCCCCGATGACCGAGATGCGCATCGAACGGGTATCAGCAGCCATGGCGAAGGGTCGCGTTCACGACCCGCTTTTCGTCAGTTGGGCGCGCCGTTGGCCTGCGCCAGCGCGGCCTGTTGCTGCGCCTCGAACATGGCCTGGAAGTTGACTTCGGCCAGCAGGATCGGCGGGAAGCCTGCGCGGGTGCAGACGTCGGACACGATGGCGCGCAGGTACGGGTACAGCATCTGCGGGCAGACGACGCCCAGGATGCCTTGCTGCTGCTCGGCGGGCACGTTGCGGATCTCGAAGATGCCGGCCTGCTTGGCCTCGACCAGGAACAGGGTCTTGTCGCCGACCTTGGTGGTGACGGTGGCGGTGACCGTGACCTCGAACAGACCTTGCGCGACCGATTCGGCCGCCATCGACAGCTGGATGTCGACCTGCGGCTGCGTCTGTTCCAGCAGGACCTGCGGCGAGTTCGGTTGCTCGAGCGACAGATCCTTCAGGTAGATGCGCTGGATCTGGAAAACGGGGGATTGGTCTTGTTCAGCCATGGCGTGTCTCGAAAAAAACGAAGCCCGCAAACCGGGACGGTGCGGGCTGCATCGCGCATTATGTCGCAGGCCAACCGGCCCGGTCCGGACGGGTGAACCCTCAGCCGTTCAGCAGCGGCACGAGGCCGCCCTTCTGGTCGAGCGCGATCAGGTCGTCGCAGCCGCCCACCCAGGTCTGGCCGATGAAGATCTGCGGCACCGTGCGGCGGCCGGTCTGCGCGATCATCGTCGCCCGCTGCGCCGGATCGAGGTCGACGCGGACCTCGTCGATGGACTCGACGCCGCGCTGCTTGAGCAACTGCTTCGCGCGGATGCAGTACGGGCAGACCTGCGTGGTGAACATGCGAACAGGATTCATGGGAACGTGCGCCTCGGCGGCGAGGCGCTGGCAATGCTGGTGTGCCCGATTTTCGCGCAGTACCGCCGACCTTGCAGGCAAGGTGGCAAACCGCGGTCCGCGCGCGACTCAGGCCGCCGTGGCGGCCACCTCGACCGGCATGTTGGCGGCCTTCCAGGCCGTCATGCCGCCGGCCAGCACCACGGCCTTGGCGTAGCCCTTGGCCTGCAGCGCCTTCGCGGCGGCGGCGGCGCGCTTGCCCGAGGCGCACACCAGCACGATCGGCAGCGTCTTGTTCCTGGGCAGCTCGGGCGCGACCTCGAGGCGGCCCATCGGCACGTTGCGCGAGCCGACGATGTGACCCGCCGCGTATTCGCCCGGCTCGCTGACGTCGATCACGCAGGCCTTCTCGCGGTTCATCAGCCGCACGGCTTCGGCCGGCGAGACGCCGCCGGTGCGCGCGCCGGTGATCGTCGGCCACAGCAGCAGGCCGCCGGAAACGACGGCGGCCGCGAGGGTGATCCAGACGGAGGGGTCGGTGAAGAAGGTCAAGGCAGGCGTTCGAAATCGGGTGGAACCGGATTATAGGAAGCCTTCGCCCTCGCTCCTTCCAGCGGCAACCCCTTCTTGCCGCATCGCGTCGCGCCGCCGCATGGGCGACGCATAGAATTTGCGCTTCCCGACCGCTCCAAGGCGCCGCACGGCGCGAGGCCCCGACCATGTACAAGCTCGTCCTGATCCGCCACGGCGAATCCACCTGGAACCTCGAGAACCGCTTCACCGGCTGGACCGACGTCGAGCTTACCGCCACAGGCGTCGCCCAGGCGCGCCAGGCCGGCGAGTTGCTGAAGGAGGCGGGCTACGAGTTCGACGTCGCCTACACCTCGGTGCTCAAGCGCGCGATCTGGACGCTGTGGCACTGCCTGGACACGATGGACCGGACATGGCTGCCGGTCAAGCAGGACTGGCGCCTCAACGAACGCCACTACGGCGGCCTGCAGGGGCTGAACAAGGCCGACATGGCCAGGCAGTACGGCGACGAGCAGGTGCTGATCTGGCGCCGCAGCTACGACACCCCGCCGCCGGCGCTCGAGGCCGACGACCCGCGCGGCCAGCGCCACGACCTGCGCTACGCGAAGCTGTCGCCCGAGCAGATCCCGCTGACCGAGTGCCTCAAGGACACCGTCGCGCGCGTGCTGCCCTGCTGGAACGAGGTGCTTGCCCCGGCGATCAGGTCGGGCCAGCGCATCGTCGTCGCCGCGCACGGCAACTCGATCCGCGCGCTGGTGAAGTACCTCGACGACATCGGCGACGCCGACATCGTGGGCGTCAACATCCCCAACGGCATCCCGCTGGTCTACGAGCTCGACGAGAACCTGAAGCCGATCCGCAGCTACTACCTCGGCGATGCCGAGGCCGCCGCCAAGGCCGCCGCGGCGGTGGCGGCGCAGGGCAAGAAGGCCTGACGCGCCGGCCGGCCAGGCGCGCGGGCCGGCACCCGTCGCGATCAGTCGCTCGCGTCGACCTTCGCAAGATCCGCGACCCGCCGCACGAACGCCAGCACCCGCTGCGACGCCTCGTCCGCGCGCGTGGCCGCCGACATCACCAGCAGCGCGCCCTCGTCTTCCAGCGGCACGTAGTGCACGCCCTCGATGCGCACGGCCTCCAGCGGCGCCGGCAGCACGGCGATGCCCAGGCCGGCAGCGACGAGGCCGATCTGCGTGGTGGCCTCGCGCGCTTCCTGCGCGATGCGCGGCTCGAATCCGGCCTGGGCGCACAGGCGCTTGAGCAGCGGGCCCGTGCCGGTGCCGGCGTCGCCCGGAAAGCCGATGAAGGCCTCGTCGCGGCAATCGGCGATGGGCACCGAGCGGCGGCGCGCGAACCGGTGCCCCGCCGGCACGACCAGGCGCAGCGGGTCGCGCCGCAGCAGCGTGAGGCGGATGCCTTCGGGCGCACGCTCGTTGTAGCGCACCAGGCCGACGTCCAGATCGCCCGCGCGCAGCGCCTCGAACTGCAGCGCCGAATGCATCTCGCGCAGGTGCAGCGCGACGTCCGCGTGCGTGCGGCGCCAGTCGGCGACGACGTCGCGCAGCAGCTTGGTCAGCGGGAGCGTCGACGAGAAGCCGATGCGCAGCTGCCCGACCTCGCCGCGCGCGATGCGCTGCAGCTCGGCGGGCAGCGCCTGCGTCGCGGCGAGCAGCTCGCGCGCGCGCCCCAGCAGCGCGTGGCCGGCGTCGGTCAAGGCGACCGAGCGCCGGGTGCGCTCGAACAGCCGCACGCCCAGGTCGTCCTCCAGCGCACGGATCTGCTGGCTGAGCGGGGGCTGGGCCATGTGCAGCCTCTCGGCGGCGCGCGTGAAGTGCAGCTCCTCGGCGACGGCCACGAAATAGCGCAGGTGACGCAGCTCCATTGAGTCCTTCAGCGTCTCAATACTTCGACAATCATATATTGGACTGACTAAGGGCTTGTCCCTAGGATGGTTCCATGTCCGCCACGCCCGCCAGCCTGTCGATCTCCGCCAAGGCCCCCTCGGATGCGAGCGCCGAGGCGTTGCCGCCGCCGATCGCGCCCGGAAGCGCCGCCCACCGCGCCGCGCGCTGGGCGCTGTTCGTCGGCGGCTTCGCCACCTTCGGCATGTTCTATGGGCCGCAGCCGCTGTTGCCGCTGTTCGGCAGCGCCTTCGGGCTCGACGCCGCGCAGGCCAGCGAAGTGCTGTCGGCCACCGCCGGCGCGATGGCGCTGGGCCTGATCCCGGCCGGCTTTCTCGCCCAGCGCTACGGCCCCAAGCCGGTGATGCTCGCCTCCATCGTGCTGGGCGCGCTGTGCAGCCTGCTGTGTGCCGCGGCGCCGGGCTATGGCGCGCTGGTGGCGTTGCGCGCGCTGCTGGGACTGAGCCTGGCCGGGCTGCCGGCGGTCTCGTCGGCGTGGCTGGCCGAGGAGCTCGACCCGCGCGCGCTGGGGCAGTCGGTCGGACTGATCATCGCGGGCAACGCGGCCGGCGGCATGTCCAGCCGGCTCGTCTGCGGCCTGCTCGCCGACCATACCGGCTGGCGCGGCGCGTTCGCGGGCCTGGGGGTGCTGGGCGTGCTCGCGGCGTTCGAGTTCTGGCGCAGCCTGCCGCCGTCGCGCCGCCATCGGCCGCGCCCGCTGCATCCGCGCCACGCGCTGGCCGACCTGCGCGCCGTGGCCGGCGAGCGCGCCCTGCTGCCGCTGTTCGGCCTGGCCCTGCTGCTGATGGGCGGCTTCGTGAGCTTCTACAACTACCTCGGGTTCCGGCTCGTCGCGGCGCCTTTCGCGCTGTCGCACGCCAGCATCGGCGCCGTGTTCCTGCTGTACGTCGTGGGCATGTTCTCGTCGCCGTGGGCCGGCAGGCTGGCCGACCGCCGCGGCTCGCCGCGCGTGCTCGCCGCGATGCTGGCGTTGTGCGCCGGCGGCCTCGTGCTGACGCTGTCCGACGCGCTGCCGCTGATCATCGCCGGCGTCGCGCTGTTCACGTTCGGCTTCTTCGCGGCGCACTCGGTGGCCAGCAGCTGGGTCGGCCGGCTCGCGAAGCACTCGAAGTCGCTCGCCTCGGCGGCGTACCTCACCACGTATTACCTCGGCGCCAGCAGCATGGGCTGGCTGGGCGGCCACGCCTGGCAGGCCGGCGCCTGGCCGGGGGTGCTCGCGTTCCTGGGCTTGCTGTGGCTGGGCTGCGTGGCGCTCGCGTGGCGCATGGCGCGCGTCGCACCGGCAGGCGTGCCCGCCCACGCGGGCGCGCCGCGCGCGGGCCTGGCCAACCCGTCCTGACGCGGGCTCAGTGCCGCGTCGTGTCCGTGCCGGCCTCGGCGCCGGAGCGGGTCTGCGGATCGAGGCCCGTGTCGGGCGATTCCTTGGCCTGGCGCTGGCCGGTGCCGGGCTCGATCAATTCCTCGATGATCAGGCGGCCGAACTTCTGCGCCCGGTCGGCGTGGAACCGCGCGACGATGTCGGCCGCGCGGCGCGCCGCGTCGTCCGCCTCGGCCAGCACCGACACGAACGGATGGCCTTCGCGCGCCAGGTCGCGCTGCTGCTTGACGAGGTTGAGTTCCTGGCCGATGGTGGCCAGGATGCCCGCGCGTTCGATGTCGCGTTCCGCGCGCTCGCGCACCTCCTCGGCCGAGTAGTAGGCCACCTCGGGGAAGCCCGCCTGCTTCAGCGCATCCGCCGCCGCGTGCGCGTCGCGTTCGGTGGGAAAGGAAGCCAGCACGTGGCCCACGGGCTTGAACACGCCATAGGCGGTCTGGGAGTTGCTCTCGTTCATGATGGTTGCCCCTTTCCCACGGAAACGGGCAAGCCACGTACCGCCGCGCTGCAGCACGGCGCATGCCGGCGGGTTCAGCTCGACTGCAGCACGGCCCCGAGCTCGGCGGCAACGCGGCCATGCAGCCGCTCGGCCAGTGCGCGCCGGTCGAGCTCGCCGGCGGGCTCGGAGGCCATGAAGCGCACGTCCACGACGATGCCGCGCGCGCGGCATACCTTCATCACGCTCTCGACCAGCGTAGTGTCGTCGATGTACTGCGCCGCGATGCTCACCGGCAGGCCCGGCTCGCTGTAGCGCAGCACGATGGGCTGGATGACGGTGCCGGTGGTGATGGCCGCCTGCAGCAGGTTCGCGTGGAATGGCAGCACCTCGTCGCCCGGGCCCGTGGTGCCCTCGGGGAAGACGGCAACGGCGTCGTGGTTCCCCAGCGCGGCGGCGACCTCGTGCACCACGCGCAGCGCGTCGCGCTTGCGCTCACGCTCGATGAACAACGTGCCGCCGGCGCGCGCCAGGCGGCCCAGGAGCGGCCAGTGGGCGATGGCCGACTTCGACACGAAGCGCGTGCGCGGCGAGCTCGCGTGGAGCGCGGGGATGTCCAGCCAGGACACGTGGTTGGCCACCATCAGCACCGCGCCGGGCTGCGGCGCACCGCTGACCCGCACCTCCACGCCGAGGCAGCGCAGCAGCTTCACCGCCCAACGCTGCATGATGGCGTGCCAGCCCGCGGCGTCGGTGCGCGGCATCGCGAAGGCGATGAGCCACAGCCCCTGCGCCACCATGGCAATGACGCGCAGGATGCGCCAGAGCGCGACGAGCGTCCTCAAGCGGCGTTCGCCTCGGCGGACCTGGAAGGGTCGGCGCTCCACGCCAGCGTGCCCGCGACGAGCGTGTGGCGCACGCGGCCCGGCATGCGCGTGCCGCTCGAGGCGGCATCGAACGGCGTGTGCTTGCCGCGGCTTTGCAGCGCCCCGGGCGTCACCTGCCACTCGGCGTGCGGATCGAACACGCACACGTCGGCCACGCCGCCCTCGACCAGCCGCCCCGCGCTCTGGCCCAGCGAGCCGAGCGCGTCGCCCAGGACGCGCACGGGCTCGCTCGTGACGCGCGCGAGCGCCTGGGCGAGCGTGAGCTTGCTCTCGTTGCCCCACTTCAGCGCGAGGCTCAGCAGCAGCTCGAGACCGGTGGCGCCGGGAACGGCCTCGCCGAACGGCAGCATCTTGTCGTCGTGGCCGATGGGCGTGTGGTCGGACACCAGCGCGTCGATCGTGCCGTCGGCCAGACCCGCGCGCAGCGCGTCGCGGTCCTTGCCCTGGCGCAGCGGCGGCGTCAGGCGCATGTCGGCGTTGAAGTAGCCGATGTCGACGTCCGTCAGGTGCAGCGAATTGATGCTGACGTCGGCCGTCACCGGCAGGCCTTCGGACTTCGCGCGGCGCACGATGTCGACGCCGGCCGCGCTCGAGAGGCGGCAGAAGTGCACGCGCGCGCCGGTCTGGCGGACGAGCTCGATGACCGTGTGCAGCGCGATCGTCTCCGAGGCCACCGGCACGCCGGACAGCCCGAGCCGCGTCGCCACCGCGCCGCTGGCCGCGACGCCGCCGCTCAGCGAGGCGTCCTGCGGCCGCAGCCACACGGTGTAGCCGCGCGTGCTGGCGTACAGCATCGCGCGCGACAGCGTGAGGTTGTCGCGCATCGGCGCCTCGGCCTGCGAGAAGCCGACGCAGCCGGCCTCCGTGAGGTCGATCATCTCGGTGATCTCGCTGCCGGCCAGTCCCTGCGTGAGCGCGCCCAGCGGGAACAGCCGGCAGCGGCTCAGCTTGCGGGCGCGGAACTTGAGCATGTCGACCAGGCCCGGCTCGTCGAGCGGCGGATCCATGTCGGGCGGGCACACGAGGCTGGTGACGCCGCCCGCGGCCGCGGCCGCGAGCTCGCTCTCGAGTGCGCCGGGGCCAGGCTCCTTGAGGCGCGCGGCGAGGTCGACCAGGCCCGGCGCGACGACGCAGCCGTCGGCCTCGATCGTGCGCTCGGGCGTGAAATCGGCGGGCACGTGGCCGATGGCCACGATGCGGCCGGCGGCGATCGCGACGTCGGCGGCTTCGTCGCGGCCGCTCGCGGGGTCGACGACGCGACCGTTGCGGATCATGATCTTCATGCGTCGTTCCCCGCAAGAATGGACATCACGGCCATGCGCACGGCGATGCCGAACGTGACCTGCGGCAGGATGACGCTGTGCGAGCCGTCGGCCACGCGCGAGTCGATCTCCACGCCGCGGTTGATCGGGCCCGGGTGCATCACGATGGCGTCCGGCCTGGCCCGCGCCAGCAGGTCCTCGGTCAGCCCGAAGCTCTTGAAGTACTCGCCCGCGCTGGGCAGCATCGCGCCGCTCATGCGCTCGTTCTGCAGGCGCAGCATGATGATGACGTCGGCGTCCCTGACGCCCTCGCGCATGTCGTGGCACACGCGCACCCCCATCTCGCGCAGGTCGCCCGGCACCAGCGTCTTGGGTCCGACGGCGCGAATCTCGGGCACGCCCAGCGTGGTGAGCGCATGGATGTCGGAGCGCGCGACGCGCGAATGCACGATGTCGCCGACGATGGCCACGGTCAGCTCGTTGAACGACTTCTTGTAGTGCCGGATGGTGTACATGTCCAGCAGGCCCTGCGTCGGGTGCGCATGGCGGCCGTCGCCGGCGTTGACCACGTGCACGTGCGGGGCGCAATGGCGCGCGATCAGGTACGGCGCGCCCGACTCGCCGTGGCGCACGACGAACATGTCGGCGTGCATGGCCGACAGGTTGGCGATGGTGTCGAGCAGGCTCTCGCCCTTGGAGGCCGACGACTTGGCGATGTCGAGGTTGATCACGTCGGCCGACAGCCGCTTGGCGGCGATCTCGAACGTGGTGCGCGTGCGCGTGGAGTTCTCGAAGAACAGGTTGAACACGCTCTTGCCGCGCAGCAGCGGCACCTTCTTGACGTCGCGGTCGTTGACCGAGAGGAAGGTGCCGGCGGTGTCGAGGATCTGCGTCAGGACGGCGCGCGGCAGGCCCTCGATGGACAGCAGGTGGATGAGCTCGCCGTGGGCGTTGAGCTGCGGATTTCGTCGCGCGAGCATCACGTGGACTCCTTGACGGCGAAGGTGAAGCGGCCGTCGGACTCGCGCGCGAGCGACAGGCGCTGGTGGCTCGGCAGCGTGAGCTTGGCGGCGGCGAACACCGGCGCGATCGGCAGCTCGCGGCCGCCGCGGTCGACCATCACGGCCAGGTCCACCGACGCCGGCCGGCCGTAGTCGAACAGCTCGTTGACCACCGCGCGGATGGTTCGCCCGCTGGCCAGCACGTCGTCGATCAGCAGGATGCGCGCGCCGTCGATCTCGAACGGCAGCTCGGTGGAGGCCTCGATGGCGCCGAGGCCGCGCTCGCCGAAGTCGTCGCGGTGCAGGGTGCTGGAGATGGTGCCGACCGGCCGGTTCGTCTGGAGGTCGGCGTTCAGCCGCTGCGCCAGCCAGGCGCCGCCCGACCAGATGCCTACGAGCACGGTATCGGGCGTCAGCAGCCGGCCGACGCCGGCGCGCAGCTCGGCATACAGCTGCTCCGCGTCGAGCAAGAGATTCGTCATTCGTTTTCCCGGAAGAACTGTTCGAGGATCAGCGCCGCGGCCGCCGAATCGGCGTCGCGCGCGCCGGCCGATTCCACATCGACCGTGGTGTAGCGTTCGTCGACCTCGTGCACGGGCAGCCGGAAGCGCCCGTGGAGCTGGCGGCCGAACCTGCGGGCCCGAGCCGTATTGTCGTGCTCGGCGCCATCCGGATGGAAGGGCACGCCGATCACCAGCGCGTCGGGCGCCCATTCCTTGATCAGCGCCTCGATCGCCTTGAAGCGCGCGTCGCCCTCGAGCGCCAGCGTGCGCAGCGGCTGCGTCAGCTTCATCAGCGTGTTGCCGGTGGCGACGCCGACACGCTTCGTGCCGTAGTCGAAGGCGAGAAAGGATCGAACGGCGCGCGCGGGCGAATCGACCATGGTCGACTCGCTCATGCGTGCCCGGCTTCCTGGCTGAGCATCCGCGGATCGATGCCCAGCAAGGCCAGCGCGCGCTCGTAGCGCTGCTCGATGGGCGTGTCGAAGATGATCTCCGGCGCCGCGTCGACGTTGAGCCAGCCGTTGCGGCCCAGCTCGTCCTCCAGCTGGCCGGTGGCCCAGCCGCTGTAGCCGAGCGTGACCAGCACGCGGCGAGGGCCGTTGCCCACGGCCATCGCCTCGAGCACGTCCTTGCTGGTGGTCATCTCGAGGCCGCCGGGCACCGACAGCGTCGAGTTGTATTGCGTGGAGCCCTCGATGCGCTCGTGCAGCACGAAGCCGCGCTCGGTCTGCACCGGGCCGCCGTAGAACACCGGCTGTTCGCCCAGGTCGTCGCTGGCCAGCGTGAGGTCGACCTTCTCGAACAGGTTGCGCAGGCGGATGTCCACCGGCTTGTTGATCATCAACCCCAGCGCGCCCTTCTCGCTGTGCTCGCACAGGTAGACGACCGCGCCAGCGAACGCCTCGTCGACCATGCCGGGCATGGCGATGAGGAACTGGTTGGTCAGGTTGATGGGTTCGGAGGCCATTGCCGCGATTTTAGGACAGCGGGGACTCCGCAACCGATCGCCATGGAGATCTTCCCCCGCAAACCGTTCGCCCCCCGCCCTGGCCCGGGCGCTGGGCGGGGCACACGCCGTCCGGTGCGTCTGATCGGGTACCGCCCTTGCCGCACGGGCTTCGTGCAACGGAGCCCCCGATGACGACCAGCGAGCACGACGTCCGCGAATGCCGACCGCGCATCGACGTCAATGACTATTTCGACCTGCGCAGCTGGGCCAAGCGCTTCGGCGTGACGGCAGGCGAGGTGCGACAGGCCATTGCGCGCGTGGGCGACCATCCCGCGGATGTCGAACGCTACCTGCGATTCGTGTCGGCCGGCGTCGCCTCCGGCCTGATCGACGGCCTCGGCTGAGGCCGGGCGGGCTGCGGGGCTGGCTAGAACAGCTCCACGTCGCTGACGCGCTTGTCGTCCTCGACGATGCCCTGGCGCTGCAGGTCGGCATAGTTGCAGACCTGGTCGCGGCCGTTGTTCTTGGCCTGGTAGACGGCGCGGTCGGCGCGTTCGAAGGCGACCGACGGGGTGTCGCCCACGTCGATGGCCGTGAAACCGACGCTGACGGTGATCTTGCCGGCCTGCGGGAACGGGTAATCGCCCACGACCTTGCGGAAGCGCTCGAACGCGGCGACGGCGTCGGCCTCGTCGTTGCACAGCAGCAGCACGACGAACTCCTCGCCGCCGAAGCGGTAGAGCTGGTCGGAGAAGCGGAACGCGCCGCGCATGATGCGCGACAGCAGCAGCAGCACCTCGTCGCCGATCAGGTGCCCGAAGCGGTCGTTGACGGTCTTGAAGTGGTCGATGTCGACCACGCCGAGCCAGTAGCGCGAACCGGAGGCATGCCGGCGTTCGCCCTTGTCGAGCTTGGCGTCGAGCAGCGGCAGCGACGCGACCTTGTAGAAGCTGTCGTCGAAGATCTTGCGGTTGAGCAGGCCGGTGAGCGAATCGCGCTCGCTGTAGTCGAGCAGCGTCTGCACGTTGCGATAGATGCGCAGCACGCCGAACACGAGACGGCGCGACTTGCTGCCGATGCCGCGCATCGTCTGGATCTCGATGACGCCGACGGCGCCGGTGTCCGACATCACCGGGAACAGCGTCGTGAACACGCCTTCGGAGCAGACCTCGATGATCTTGGCCGTGGTCAGGCACTCGAGCCAGTCGGGGCGCTCGGTGGCACGCGGCAGCGTATCGAGGTCGACCCAGGCCGGGTCGGCCGTGGCCGCGGGGGAATCGGCCAGCAGCGCGGCGCGCGTGAGCCAGCGCTCCTCGCCTTGATCACCCACCAGCCGGTAGACGGCCACACGCCCGGGCGCGAGGAAGTCGCGCATGGCGTGCGCCAGGCTGACGTCGAGCGTGTCGCGGTCGCGCAGCCCGGTCAACGAGGCGAGGTGATCGATGATTTCCGACATGGATTTCCGTAGCGGTGACCCCTGTTATCGGTCGAGAATCTCGCCGACTGAAACCCGGAACCCGCGAAGGCCTCCGGCGAAACTGCCGGAATAGTCACGGATTCTCAGGCGGGCATCTTCTTCGCGACATTCTCCTGGATCAGGCCGATCAGCTGCTCTTCGTCGTAAGGCTTGCCGAGATAGTGGTCGGCGCCGAGCTGGATGGCCAGGTCGCGATGCTTCTGGGCGATGCGCGACGTGATCATGATCACCGGCAGCCCGGTCCAGCGCGGATCGTGGCGGACGTTGCGCAGCAGGTCGAAGCCGTCCATGCGCGGCATTTCGATGTCGGTGAGCATGACGGCCGGACGCTCGACCTCGAGCTGCTCCAGCGCGTCCAGGCCATCCTTGGCCACGGTCACGCGGAAGCCTTCGCGCGTGAGCAGGCGCTGCGTGACGCGGCGCACCGTCAGCGAATCGTCCACCACCAGGATCAGCGGGGCCTTGGGCTCCTCGACCTCCTGCACCACCACCGGCACGTGCGGCGCGCCGGCCTCGGTGGTCGCACGCTGGCCGTACACGGCCGCGAGCGCCACCGGGTTGTAGATGGGCACCACCTCGCCGGTGGCCAGCAGGGACATGCCCGCCAGGCCCGGCAGCCGCGCCAGCTGCGGTCCGAGATTCTTGACGACCACTTCCTGGTTGCCCACCACCTGGTCGACATGCAGCGCCACCCGCTGTTCGGCGCTTCGCACCAGCACGACCGAGTTCGACTTGCCGGCCAGCACGCCGTGCGTGCTCGACTGCAGCAGCGCGCCCAGCCAGAAGAACGGCACCTCGTGCGTGCCATCCTGGTAGATGCCGGTCTTGTAGGCCTGCTCGACGTCGGCGTTGCTGGTGCGGCGCACCACTTCCACCAGCGACGCGGGCATGGCGACGGTGAGGTCGCCGCAGCGCAGCTGGACGACGCGCGTGACCGCCGTGGTCAGCGGCAGCAGCAGCGTGAACGCGGTGCCGCGGCCCGGAGCCGAGGCGGTCTCGATGCGGCCGCCCAGCGCGGTGATGTCCGAACGCACCACGTCCATGCCGACGCCGCGGCCGGCCAGCTCGGTCACGCTCTCGGCCGTGGAGAAGCCCGGCGTGAAGATGAGGTTGGCCAGCTCGGCCTCGGTGGGCGTCGCATCCGCCGCGATCAGGCCGTTGGCGCGGCCGCGCGCCTCGATGCGCTGCAGGTCGAGGCCGGCGCCGTCGTCACGGATGGTGATGCGCACCTCGTTGCCCTGCTGGGCCAGCGCAACGTCGATCGTGCCGACCGGATCCTTGTCCTGCGCGCGGCGGACGTCGGGCGACTCGATGCCGTGCACGACGGAGTTGCGCAGCAGGTGCTCGAAGGCGCCGGCCATGCGATCCAGCACCGAACGATCCAGCTCGATGGACGAGCCTTCGACGTTCAGGCGCACCTGCACGGAGGTTTCCTTGGCCGCCTGGCGCACGACGCGGTACAGGCGCTCGGACAGCGCGTCGAACGGCACCATGCGCGCGCGCAGCAGGTCTTCCGACAGCGCGCGCGTCAGGCGCGCCTGCGCGGCCATCTCGTCTTCCGCGGACTGCACGGTCTGCGTGATGCTTCGCTGCACCGTGGCCACGTCGTTCACCGACTCGGCCATCATGCGCGTCAGTTCCTGGAAGCGCGTGAAGCGGTCCATCTCGAGCGGATCGAACTCCGCCGACAGGGCCTTGCTCGCCTCCAGGCGCGAGGCGATCTGGGTGTCGGCCTGCAGTTCGATGTCGCGCAGCTGGCGACGCAGGCGATCCAGGTTTTCCGTCAGTTCGCGCAGCGACGCGCGCATCTGGGTGACGTCCGTCTCGAGGCGCGAGCGCGTGATCGAGACTTCGCCGGCCTGGTTGACCAGGCGATCCAGCAGCGGCGCCTTGACGCGCACCGTGGCGGTGGCCGGGTTGCCGCTCGCGGCCTCGACCACGCGCTGCACGCGCGACGGGTTCTCGATGCGGAAGCGGGTCCAGTCGATGACGCTCGTCGTGGCATCGGCCAGCGCCTTGGGCACCATCTGGCGCACCGTGGATTCCGGCGCGGCCGGAGCCGGCTCGGGGGCCTGCGGGGCGACCGGCGCCTCGGCGGCCGGCGCAGGCTGCGCAGCCTGCGGCGCAGGGGCGACCGGCGCGGCGACCACGGGCGCGGCGACCGGCGCGGGCGCGGCCACCGGCGCGGGAGCCGGAGCGGGGAGGCCCTGCGGGTTCTTGAGCAGGCGCTGGAATTCCTCGTCGAGGGCGTCGACGCCGGTGTGCAGCATCGCCATCGTCGGCGGATTGGCCGAGCGGCCGCCCACGCGTTCCTCGAACGCCGATTCCAGGCGGTGGGCGAGTTCGCCCAGGCGCATGGCGCCGGCCAGGCGCGCGCTGCCCTTGAGCGTGTGCAGTGCGCGCAGCGCGCCGAAGGCCTCGGAGCTCATCTCCGGCGATTCTTCCCAGGCGCGCAGGTGCGACGCCAGGTTCGGCAGCAGTTCCTGCGCCTCTTCGGAGAAGATCTCGAACAGCTCGGGATCGATCGCGTCGTGGGCGTCGAGATCCTGCGCGAAGCCGCCGGCGTCCGTCTCCGACGCGGCCACCTCGTGGCGCTCGCCGGTCTCGGGGCGCACCGTGTCGTCCAGCGCCGTGAACTTGACGGCGCCCAGGCCGGTGGCGGGGATCGCCGTGGCGGCCGGGTGCGCCGGCTCGGCGGGCGCCACCTCGGCGGCGGCTTGCATGGCCTCGAACTCGTCGGCACCGATCTCGGTATCGGGGGAGTCGATGACTTCCGGCGCCGCGATCGGCGGTTCGGCGAAGTGATGTTCGGCGGCAGTGGCCAGCGCGGCAGCCGCAGCGGCGGCCGCAGAGGCCTCGGCGGCCGCGTGCGCCTCGGCGGCGGCACGGGCTTCCTCGGCCGCCTTCGCCTCGGCGGCGGCTCGCGCTTCCTCGGCGGCCTTCGCTTGCGCCGCCATGCGCGCCGTTTCGGCGGCCTGGGCCTCGGCGGCGAGACGCGCCTCCTCGGCGACACGCGCTCGTTCCGCGGCCTGCGCCTCGGCGGCGATGCGCGCCTCCTCGGCCGCCTTCGCGTCTTCCGCGGCCCGGGCCTCGGCGGCCGCCTTGTCGGCGGCGGCCTCCGCATCGCGATCGCGCTGGACGGCCTCGTCGTGCGCGGCCTGCGCGGCCTGCGCCTGGATGGACGACTGGAACGCGTCGAAGCGGGCGATCAGCGGCTGCGACGGTGTCTGCAGGAAACCGGCGGCGAACTGGTGCAGCAGGCGGCGGATCTCCTCCGCCACGTCGCTGTAGAGGCGGGCCTCGTCCGGGGTCACCAGGCGCGACTGCGACACCTCCAGCGCATGCTCGAGGCGGCGCGCCAGCGAGGACAGCTCCGCGTGGCCCACGGTGGCCGAGTTGCCGGCCAGCGAATGCGCCAGCGCGACGGCCTCCTCGCCGACGGCGCGCGGCAGCTCCAGCACCCACTCGGCGAGCGCGGTGCACAGGCGGCGCGACTGCTCGTCGGCTTCGTTCAGGAAGATGTTGAACAGGCTCAGGCTGATCTTCAGCGGGCCGATGACCTTGTAGTTCTCGGCATCGTCGGCCGGCAGCTGGTCGGCCAGCGGCCGGGCCGCGACCGCGTCGTTCGCGGCAGCAGGCAGCAGGTCGAGCTCGCCGAGGTGCGTGGGCACCGTCTCGGGCCCGGTGTCGCGCTCGTCGTCGACATCGTGGCGCGCGGCCGGCCTGTCGAGGTCGCCGAGATCGAACTGGAAGTCGGGCGCGGCGAACTCGGGCAGGCGCTCGAGCGGCTGCACCACGGTGCGGTCTTCGAGGAAGTCCGTGGGCGCGTGGGCCAGGTCGACGGGCGCGTCGGACGGCAGGTCCAGCATGAACGCGGCCTCGTGCGACGACTCGATCACCTCCGGCAGGTCGGCCAGCTCGGGCGGCGCGGTATTGGCGAAATCCTCGAGGATCTCCGTGTCGCTCGCCTCTTGCGGCGCGGGCTCGAACGAGACCTCGGGCGACGGGATCGGAGGCAGGATGGCCGTGGCCTCGACGGCCGGCGCGGCGGCCGGCGCGGTGGGCTTCGCCTTGACCGGCTGGGCGTCCGGGTCGACGCCGTCGCGCAGCGCGTTGGCGGCCGCCACGATCGGCTGGCTGGTGTAGCCGTGCGCATTCTTCGCGGCGAGCGCCTTGACCCAGCCTTCGAGCTCGTCGAGAACGTTCAGCGAGAAGTTGCGCAGGTCGGGGCCGGCCTCGATGACCGCGTCGGCCAGGCGGGCGTTGTACAGCTGCTCGCAGGCCCAGGCGGCTTCGCCGAAGTCCTTCAGGCCGACCATGCGCGAACTGCCCTTGAGCGTGTGGAACGCGCGGCGGACGGTGGAGATCGATTCGAAGTGCTGCGGGTCCTCGGCCAGGCGCTCCAGGCTCTCGCGGGCGCCGGCGACGACTTCCTCCGCCTCCTCGAAGAAGACCTCGAGCATCTCGTCGTCCTCTGCCGTGGCCGTGTCGGAGACGGCGGCGTGCGCCGGCGCGGGGGCCGGCGGCGGCGGGGCGACGAATTCGGTCATCGCCTTGGCGACTTCCTGGCGCACCTCGGTGGAGGCGTTCTCGTCGCTGCGGGCCAGCGCGGTGCGCGCGGCCTTGGCGGCGTCGGCGATGCTCTTCTCGTCCGAGGCGGTGGCCTGCTGGGCCAGCTCCTCGAGCTTGTTCATGACCTCGGCCTTGGAGGCAGCGTCGCTGCCGGCCGTGGCGGCCAGCTGCTGCACCTGCTCCAGCAACTCGCTCTCGCCGGCGGCGGGCGCGTCCACCTCGGTGGGCACGATCTCGTCGACGCGGCCCATCGTGGTCTCGAGGCGGCCCGAATCGGGGTCGAACCTGAACAGCGACTTGGCCAGCCGCGGCTGCACGCCCAGCAGGTCGATCAGGAAGCCGAGCGCGCCGACGTTGGCGGCCAGGCGGCCCACGGCCTGCTCGGACAGCGCACGCTCCGCCGGCGAGGCCTCGGCGCCTTCGCGCGACTGCGCCAGCACGGTGTCGACCTCGTCGCGCATGCGCACGACGGCCTGGCCGGCCTGGTCCAGGCCCAGCACGGACAGCACGCCGCGCATGGCCGACAGCTTGGCGGGCACCGGCACCAGCGTCTCGCGTTCGGCCGGGTTGCGGTTGAACTTGTCGAGTTGGCCTTCGACGTCGGCCAGCGACGAACGCAGCTCCTGCACGACGCTGCCCATCGTCTGGCGGTCGGACGCGCGGCGGTACAGATCCTCCATCCACGGCTCGATCGGGCCCGGCGTGCGCCCCTGGCGCGCGAGGTCGATGCGCTCGGCGAGCTGGTGGATGCGGGTGCCGAACGAGGCGTCGGCGATGTCGACGTCGTCCAGCGCGGCGTCCAGGCACAGCAGGCTGGTGGCGACCTCCATCGCCAGCGTCGGCGACGGCACCGCGGCACCTTCGGCCACCTGCGTGACCGCCGCGTCGAGCGCGCGCGCCATGTGCTCGCCCTCGGGGTGCAGCTTGCGCACCGAGTCGGCCACCAGCGAGGCCTGCTCGCGCAGGCTGGACGCCAGGCCGGACTGGCCGGCCGTGGCCGACGACCACGATTCCTTCAACGCCTCGACGCGGCGACGCGCGAGCGGGATCAGCGCGGGGTCGTAGCGGCCCAGGGCCTCGTGTTCGTAGTCGACCGGCTCCTGCGTGGCGAGGCCGAAAGCCTTGCGCACGGCCACCAGGCGCGGTGCCTTGGCGTCGTCGCCGGGCAGCGCGCGGGCGCAGAAGAACAGCAGGTCCTGCGTGAGGCGGTCGGAGACGTCGGACTGGCCGCGCTCGGCCAGGCGCACCTGGGCCAGCAGGCGCGAGGTCAGGCGCTTGCTGTAGACGTCGGCCGACAGCCGGCCTTGCGCCTGCGCCTCGAAGAAGGCCGCGGCCACGGACCACAGGCCCGACAGCTTGCCGCTGGTGCCGGCAGCCAGGCCGGCGAACAGCTGGCTCATCTGCGTGGCGGCGGGGCCCACCGGGCCGCGCAGCAGCGAGAGCATGCACTGCTCCATGCGGCCACGGGTATCGGCGTCGGGCTGCAGCGCCATGACGTGCGTGCCGGCCGAGGCCTTGGCCAGCGCCGCGGCGACGGAGGCCAGCTGGGTGCCCGAGGACGGCGTATCGGCCTGCCACAGGTCGGCCGGGTGGATGCGGTCGGCACCGGCGAGCGTCTGCACCTCGCGGTACTGCGGGAACAGCGCCAGCGGCGACAGCTCCTTGCCCGACAGGCGGCGGCGCAGGAAGTCCAGCAAGGCGAACGACGAGCGCTCGATGCTCGTCACCGCGTCGTTGTCCATCGTGCGGATCCTGCCCATGAAGCGCAGCACCGCCTGCTCGCTGGCGCGGCCTTGTGCGCGTTGTCCAGGGTACGGCGAAGCTCGTCGGCCACCCAGGCCAACGTGCTCAGGTCTGCAGGCACGGCGTGCGCTACTTGTTCACTCAACGTCATCTCCAGCGCGCGCACTCATCGAGCGCGCGCAAGGTTTCAGCCAACCATCACTGATTCGGTCGCGCTCCGGGCGCCCTGGCCGGCCGCAGGCCCACCCAAGCACAAGGGAAGCGAGGATCACATCCGAGCCAATCCGGGCTCCCCCTCGGGGGGCAGCGACGGGAGGAGCGTGGGGGCTTCATTTATGCGATCTTGAACCGGGACACCGACTGGCGCAGTTCTTCGGCGGTACGGGACAGTTCGCGCACGATCTGGGCGGTGGAGCGCGTACCGTCGCCGGTCTGCTCGGTCACCGCGAAGATGTGCTGGATGTTCGAGGCCACGAC
>JAEKKH010000016.1 GCA_019510465.1 Burkholderiales bacterium | reverse complement strand
GCCGACGAACTGCTGTTCGGCCGCCTGGTCGACGGCGGCCGCCTGGGCGTGGACGTCGACGACAAGGGCGAGACGGTGCTCGACATCCAGCCTTCCGGCAAGAGCGGCGACAAGCCCAAGGCCGAAGCCGCGGCGCTCTAAGCGAGCGGCCCTCCCACGAAACCCGGCGCGACGCGAGTCCCGCCGGGTTTTTTCATGGCCGCTTCAGTGCGTCCAGGGTGGCGTGAATGGCGGCTGGCCGCTCACTCGGGCCTGGCCGCCAATGGGCATGATCGCCACGCCCCTGAACGGCTCCGCATGGCGGTTGCGCAGCGAGAACGGCACGTCCGGCGGGATCACGATGGCGCTTCCACGCGTCAGTTCGTGCTGGACGTTGCCCAGCGTGGCGAGCGCGCGGCCCTCGATGCAGACGATGATTTCCTCGGCGCTGAGCGTGTGCGTGACGGCCTGCGCAGTGTCGTGCAGCGTCACGATCCAGACGCTGTTGGCGGCCGCGCCGCGGCTGGGCGAGGCGAGGCCGGTGAAGCTCGCGCCGTGGAGGTCGAATTGCGGCGCGTCGGCGGCGGCGATGAAAGGCATGGTGAACTCCGGGTTATGATTGATTTACCTAAGTAATATACCAAGGTTAATCAAATGGCGCGCGGCCATCTCCACGACGACGACTCGCCGATCGACTTCGGCGTCCTGCTGAACCTGGCGTTCGGCAGTTTCAAGACGGGCCTGCACGCCGAGCTGGCGCGTGCGGGCTTCGACGACATCGGACCGTCCTTCGGCTACGTGTTCCGGCTGCTCGCGTCCAAGCCGCTGAACCTGAGCGAGGTGGCGAGCGCGCTCGCGATCACGGCGCCCGGGGCGCTGAAGATCGTCAACGACATGGTGGACAAGGGCTACGTCGAGCGCCAGGCGCACGCCATCGACGCACGCCAGAAGCTCCTGGCGCTGACCCCGCGGGCGCGACGGGCGATGAACGCGGCGCGCCAGTTCCATGCGCAGTTCGAAACCGGGCTGGCGCAACGGCTCGGTGCCGGCGACGCGCGTGCCGCGCGGCGCGTGCTGGAAGCCATCGTGGCTGCCGCGCCGGCCGGCGAGGTGCAGTTGCGCGCCGTTTGAGGCGTCGCCGAAAGTGCGCCGACGAGCGCGATCTCCTCGAAGTCCATGCGGTTGCTCCCCGCGCCAGCCTTCTTGTGAGAGGGCGCAAGCGTCGGCGGGCTGCCTGGCGGCGGCCTGTGCTCGCGCATCAGGCCTAGCCGGCCTGACGGCCGCCGCGTCGTCTCAGGCCGCCGGCTCGGCCGCCTCCGTCTCGCCCGGCGTGTCGCTGCGCAGCGCCTGCGCCAGCCGGGCGCGATCGAGCTCGCGCTCCCAGGCCGAGACCACCACGCAGGCGACGCCGTTGCCGCAGATGTTGGTCAGAGCGCGGCACTCGCTCATGAACTTGTCGATGCCCAGGATCAGGACCATGCCGGTGACGGGCAGCGAGGGCACGACCGACAGCGTGGCCGCCAGCGTGATGAAGCCCGAGCCGGTGACGCCGCTCGCGCCCTTGGACGTGAGCATCGCCACCGCCAGGATCGTCGCCTCCTGGCCGATGGTCAGGTCGACGTTCAGTGCCTGCGCGATGAAGATCACGGCCAGCGTCATGTAGATGTTGGTGCCGTCGAGGTTGAACGAATAGCCGGTGGGCACCACCAGGCCGACGACGGACTTCGAGCAGCCGAGGTTCTCGAGCTTGGCCATCAGCTGCGGCAGCGCCGCCTCCGAGGAACTGGTGCCCAGCACGATCAGCAGTTCCTCCTTGATGTAGGCCAGGAAGCGCAGGATCGAGAAGCCCGTGACGCGCGCGACCAGCCCGAGCACGACCAGCACGAACAGCAGCGAGGTGACGTAGAACGTGGCCACCAGCTTGAGCAGCGGCAGCAGCGAGCCCAGCCCGTACTTGCCCACCGTGAAGGCCATCGCGCCGAAGGCGCCCAGGGGCGCGAGCCGGGTGATCAGCGTGACCATGCGGAAGAAGACGGCCGCGAAGCGGTCGATCAGGTGCAGCAGCGGCGCCCCGCGCTCGCCCGCGTGGGAGAGCGCCGCGCCGAACAGCAGCGCCACCAGCAGCACCTGCAGCACCTCGCCCTTGGCGAACGCGTCGACGATCGTCGTGGGGATGATGTGCAGGAGGAAGTCCACGGTGCTCTGGCCGTGCGCCTGCGTGGCGTAGGACGACACGGCGCTGGCGTCCAGCGACTTCGGATCGACGTTGAAGCCGTCGCCGGGGTGCAGCAGGTGCGCCACCAGCAGGCCGATCACCAGCGCGACGGTCGACATCACCTCGAAGTAGATCAGCGCCTTGCCACCGACGCGGCCCACCTTCTTCATGTCGTCCATGCCCGCGATGCCGGCCACGACGGTGCAGAAGATGATGGGCGCGATCACCATGCGGATCAGCGCGACGAAGCCGTCGCCCAGCGGCTTCATCTTCGTCGCCAGCCCGGGGTCGAAGTGGCCGAGGAGGGCGCCCACGACGATCGCGAACAGCACCTGGACGTACAGGATCCTCCAGAACGGCGTCTTCATGTCGCGCACTCCCGTGCGGCGCCGGGTGGCGTCGGAACGACGATTCTTGGTCGTGCGCGATCCCCATCCCCGCCGGAGGGGGAAGCAGCGTCAGGGGGCCGCGGGGTCCTGCAGGAAGTAGCCCGCGAGCAGCTCGTAGAGCGCCGGCGACTCGCGCTTGAACGGCAGCGCCGCCACGAAGAAGGCCTCGACGGCGACGGCGAAGAACTCCTCGACGGCCTCGGCGCCGTACGGGTCGACCACCGTGTCGGCGCCGCTGTCGACGAGGGCGCAGAAGTCTTCGTAGGCCGAGTCGAGGATCTCGATCCAGTGCTCGCGCGCGGCCGCGTCGGGCAGCGGCGGCACCCCGTCGGTGGCGCCGGCGGCCATGTCGATGACGTGGGCGAACTCGTGGATGACGACGTTGTAGGCCCAGTCGGCCGCTTCGGCGGCGTCCTGCACGTCGGACCAGGCCAGCATCAGCGGGCCGCCGCTCATCGCCTCGCCGGTCAGGTTCTCCTCGTACTCGTGGACGATGCCATCCTCGTCCATCACGCTGCGCTGGGCAACGACCTCGTCCGGATGCACGACGATGCCGACGAAGCCGTCATAGAAGTGCAGGCCCAGCCTGAGGACCGGCAGGCAGGCCTGGGCGGCGATGAGCAGTGCCATGTCGTCGCTGACCTCGAGGCCGCCGGCGCCATGGAACTGCTTGCGATCGAGGAAGAGGCTGCACAGGCGCCGCAGCTCGCCGCGCTCCGCGCCGTCGAGGCGGGCGAGGAAGGGCAGGCGCTGCAGCGTCAATGCCCACAGATCGTCGGGTATCGCGCGGCGCGCGAGCGCGCGCTGCTCGCGCCACGCGCCCAGGCGCGCGAGCGGCGCGCGCCACCACGCGGGCGGGGCGTCGTCGCGCATCAGGCCTGGTCGGGCGCGATGCGCTCGAAGCCCGCGGCCGTCCAGCGCAGCACCTGCGCGCGGCGCGCCTCGGGCTGGGGGCGGTCGAGATCCCAGTCGGTGAGGACGTGGCGCGTCCAGCCGTCGCGCACCTGGGTGCCGGGCCGATGGGTGTGGCCGTGGATCATCGTGTCGGTGCCCAGGCGGGCGAGCCAGGCCTTGGCCATCGTCTCGTCGACGTCGGCGTAGGTGACCGGCTCGTCGTGGCGTGCCATGCTGGCCGCGCGCATCTTCGCGGCCAGCGCCAGCCGGGCCTCCAGCGGCTGCGACAGCAACTGCTGCTGGTAGGCCGGATTGCGCACCTGCTGGCGGAACACCTGGTACGGCACGTCGTCGACGCACAGCTCGTCGCCGTGCGTGAGCAGCACGGTCTTGCCGAACGCCGTCACCGAGGCCGGGTCGGCCAGCAGGCGGATGCCGGTGGCCGCGGCGAACTCGGGCCCGATGAGGAAGTCGCGGTTGCCGTGCTGCAGCCACACGGGCACGCGTGCGGCGGCGGCCGCGAGGGCCGCCGTGCAGCGCGCCTCGAAGGGTCGCGTGCGCGCGTCGTCGCCGACCCACACTTCGAAGATGTCCCCCAGCAGGAAGACCGCATCGGCCCGCGTGCGCGCCATGTAGGCCTCCCATGCGTCGGCCGTGGCCGGCATGGTCTCGCTGAGGTGGATGTCGGAGATGAAGTCGACGGCGCGGATGTCGCCGCCGAGCTCCAGTGCCGAATCGAAGGTGGATGGCAATGGACCCTCCGCACTGCGTGCTGCGGTGCGGCCGGCTTCGGGCGGCTGGGCGCCGGTCAAGCTCAAGCCTGGACTTCCTCGGCCTTGACGATCTTGACGTCTTCCAGCGGCACGTCGTCGTGGAAGCCCTTGCGGCCGGTCTTCACGCCGGCGATGGCGTCGACGACATCCTGGCCTTCGACGACCTTGCCGAACACGGCATAGCCCCAGCCGTCCTGCGCCTGGTCGTTGTTCAGGAAGCCGTTGTTGGTCGTGTTGACGAAGAACTGCGCGGTGGCGGAGTGGGGCGCCGAGGTGCGCGCCATCGCCAGCGTGTACTTGTCGTTCTTCAGGCCGTTCTTGGCCTCGTTCTGGATCTGCGCGTCGGTGTCCTTCTGCTTCATGCCCGACTCGAAGCCGCCGCCCTGGATCATGAAGTTGCGGATCACCCGATGGAAGATCGTGCCGTCGTAGAAGCCCTTGTTCACGTAGGCCAGGAAGTTGGCGACGGAGATGGGCGCCTTGGCGTCGTCGAGCTCGATGCGCAGGTCGCCCTGGCTGGTGGTCATCTTCACGTACTTGGTCATGCTTATTTCTCCAGGGTGGCTTTCTTGATGATGACGGGGTTGACGGGCACGTTCTCGAACGGGCCCTTCGTCGTGGTCTCGACCAGCTTGATCTTCTCGACGACGTCCATGCCCGAGACGACATGGCCGAACACGGCGTAGCCGTCGCCCTGGTCGAGGAACGGGTTGTCCTTGACGTTGATGAAGAACTGCGCGGTGGCGGAGTTCGGGTCGCCGGTGCGCGCCATCGCCAGGGTGCCCGCCGTGTTGCTCAGGCCGTTGTGCGACTCGTTGACGATCGGCTTGTGCGTGGGCTTTTCCTTCAGGCCGGCGAAGGTGGACACCATGCCGCCGCCCTGGATCATGAAGTTCGGGATCACGCGGTGGAACACGGTGCCGTTGTAGTGGCCTTCCTTGACGTACTGCTCGAAGTTGGCGACCGTCTTGGGCGCCTTGTCCGCGTCGAGTTCGACGACGATCTCGCCCAGCGTCGTGTCCAGGTGCACCTTGTCGCCGGCGAAGGCGGGCGCGGCGACGACGCTGAGGCCGGCCAGGGCCAGCGCGGCCCACCGGGTTTGTTGGGGGATGCTCATCCAAAGGTCTCCTTGGCTATACTTCCCCGATTCTACCGAGGGCAGCCGAGCCCGCTTCCCCACGGACTCCGCGTACTCTTCCGTTCTTCGGCCGCGGGCGTCGCGCCTCGGCGAAAGACCCGGTCTTTCCCTCAAATTTCCGCGTCCGGCTGCCCGCCGCTTCCCTGCGAAGCCTTCGGCGCCGGCACCTGTTCCTGATGACGCTGCGTCTCTTCAACACCCTCACCGGCCAAGCCGAAGAATTCGTCCCGATCGTCCCCGGCCACGTGCGCATGTACGTGTGCGGCATGACGATCTACGACCTGTGCCACATGGGCCACGCCCGCATGATGATGGCGTTCGACGTGGTCTATCGCTGGCTGCAGGTGCTGGGCTACGAGGTCACGTACGTCCGCAACATCACCGACATCGAGGACAAGATCATCAAGCGCGCGGTCGAGCGCGGCATCACCATCCGCCAGCTCACCGACGAGATGATCGCGGCGATGCGCCAGGACATCGGCGCCATCGGCATCGAACCGCCCACGCACGAGCCGCGCGCCACCGAGTACGTGCCGCAGATGCTCTCGATGATCGCCACGCTGCAGGACAAGGGCCTCGCGTACCGGGGCGACAACGGCGACGTGAACTACGCGGTGCGCAAGTTCGCGGGCTACGGCAAGTTGTCGGGCAAGTCGCTGGACGACCTGCGCGCCGGCGAGCGCGTCGCGGTGGCCGACGGCAAGACCGATCCGCTCGATTTCGTGCTGTGGAAGTCCGCCAAGCCGTCCGAGCCCGACGACGCCAAGTGGGACAGCGCGTACGGTCCGGGCCGTCCGGGCTGGCACATCGAGTGCTCCGCGATGTCGTGCGCCGTCCTCGGCGAGCGCTTCGACATCCACGGCGGCGGCATGGACCTGCAGTTCCCCCACCACGAGAACGAGATCGCGCAGAGCGAGGGCGCGCTCGGCCATCCGTTCGTCAACTACTGGCTGCACAACGGCTTCCTGAACGTCGACAACGAGAAGATGTCGAAGTCGCTCGGCAACTTCTTCACCATCCGCGACGTGCTGCAGAAGTTCGACGGCGAGACGCTGCGCTTCTTCATGCTGCGCACGCACTACCGCAGCCCGTTCAACTTCAGCGACGCCCATCTCGAGGACGCGCGCGCCGCGCTGCGCCGCCTGTA
>JAEKKH010000015.1 GCA_019510465.1 Burkholderiales bacterium | reverse complement strand
GCAGGGTCGCGACCGCGGCGATCGTCGGCGAGATGTTCTCGCGGATGCCGTTGAACATCTGGCGCGGCAGCGTCAGCTGCTCGGGGCCGGCGAGGAAGAGCACCACCACCACCTCGTCGAACGACGTGGCGAACGCGAACAGCGCGCCCGAGATCACGCCGGGGGCGATCACCGGCAGCGTGACGCGGAAGAACGTGCGCAACGGGCTCTCGCCCAGGCCCAGGCTGGCGCGTACCAGGTTCTGGTCGAAACCCTGCAGCGTGGCGAGCACGGTGGTCAGCACGAACGGCGCGCCGAGGGCGGCGTGCACGATGATCAGCGCGGTGTAGCTGTCGGCCAGGCCCAGCGGCGCGAAGAACAGGTAGGTGCTGACGCCCACGACGACGATGGGCACCACCATCGGCGCGATCAGCAGGCTCATCAGCAGGCCCTTGAACGGGAACGAGGTGCGCGCCAGGCCGACGGCCGCGAGCGTGCCCAGGCTGGTGGCCACCAGCGTGGCCGCCGGCGCGATCAGGAAGCTGTTCTTCGCGGCGCGCGCCCACTCCGCCGAGCCGAACAGGTTCTGGTACCACTTGAGCGAGAACGCCGGGATCGGATAGACCAGGAACGAGCTGTCGCTGAACGACAGCGGCACGATCACGAGGATGGGCAGCAGCAGGAACGCCAGCACCGCGACGCACAGCGCCCGCAACGCCCACCAGCCGGCCTTGTCCACCGGCGTGGCGTAGGCGGGGAACTCGGGCAGGAGCTTCATCGCGTCATCCCAGGCTGAGTTCGGTCTTCGTGACACGGCGATAGACCGCGTACAGCACCAGCGTGGCGGCGAGCAGCAGGGCGCCGAGCGCGCAGGCCATGCCCCAGTTGACGTCGACGTTGGTGTACTGCGCGATGTAGTAGCTGAGCATCTGGTCGGTGGGCCCGCCCAGCAGCGCGGGCGTCACGTAGTAGCCGATGCTCAGGATGAAGACCAGCAGCGCGCCGGCGCCGATGCCCGCGTAGGTCTGGGGCACGTAGACGCGCATGAACGCGGCCAGCGGCGTGCTGCCCAGGGACACCGCTGCGCGCAGGTAGCTGGTCGGCACGCCGGCCATGACGCTGTACAGCGGCAGGATCATGAAGGGCAGCAGGATGTGCGTCATCGCGATCACGACCCCGGTGCGGTTGAACAGCAGCTCGAGCGGCTTGTCGATCAGGCGCAGGCTTTCGAGGGCATGGTTGACCAGGCCCTCGGACTGCAGCAGCACGATCCATGCGGCCACGCGCACGAGGATGGACGTCCAGAACGGCACCAGCACCAGGATCATCAGCACGTTGGCGCGGCGCGGCGACAGCGTGCTGAGCCAGTACGCCAGCGGATAGCCGAGCGCCAGGCACCACAGCGTGACCAGCGCGCTGATGCCGAAGGTGCGCAGCAGGATGCCGCCGAACACGCGTTGGTCGGGATCGACGCGCTCGATCGCGCCATGGGCGTCGCGCCGAAGGTCGACCGCGGTCAGCAGGTAGTCGGGCGTCCAGCGCGACCCGTTCTTGGCGATCGCCTCCCAGTAGGCCGTCTCGCCCCAGCGGGGGTCGAGGGCGAGCAGCTTGTCGCGGATCGCGCCGGCCGGCGTCGCGGCGCTCGTGCCTTCCAGCGGCAGCGCGCGGTACGTGCCCATGATCAGCGAGCGCGCGCCGGGCTTCTCGCTGTTCAGGCGCCGCGCGAGCGCCCCCGCATCGGCGCTGTCCGACAGCGCGCCGAGGTCGGCCACGATCGCCGCGAAGGCCTCGGGCCGCGGCACGTCCGCGCGCTTCCAGTCGCGCAGCACGACCACCGTGCGAGGCAGCGCCCGCGCCACTTCCGGGTTCTCGACCGCGCGCTCGAGCAGCGCGGCGATCGGCACGAGAAAGGTCAGCAGCAGGAACAGCAGCAGCGGCAGCGTCAGCGCGAACGCCCGCCACTTGCGGCGCCGGCCCGCGCGGGCGAGCGAGCGGCGCAGCGCCGCGCCGTCGGCGGGCGGCGGCAGGGGAGCCGCGATGGTGGCGGTCATGCGGGGCGCGGGTCGCGGGCTCGTGCCGGCGTCAGCTGGTGGCCCAGGACGCGAAGCGCTTCTCGAGATCCTCGCCCTGGTCGGCCCAGAACTTGAGGTTGAACTGCAGCGCGTCCTTCGAGTTGGCCGGCGACGTCGGCAGGTTGGCCAGCGTCTTCGCGTCGAGCTTGGCCAGCGCGTGCTTGTTGGTCGGGCCGTAGGCGATGTTCTTCGCGTACTCCGCCTGCGCGTCGGCCGTGCTCGCGAACGCGATGAACTTCAGCGCCGCGTCCTTGTTCGGATCGCCCTTGGGGATCACCCAGTAGTCGAGGTCGTAGATGCCGCCCACCCAGCCGATCTGCAGGTGCTTGCCCTCGCGGTTGGCGGCGTCGATGCGGCCGTTGAACACCGTGGTCATCACGACGTCGCCCGCCACCAGGAACTGCGGCGGCTGCGCGCCCGCCTCCCACCACTGGATGTTGGACTTGAGCTCGCCGAGCTTCCTGAAGGCGCGGTCGGCGCCCTCCTTCGTGGCGAGCACCTTGTAGACGTCCGCGGGCTTGACGCCATCGGCCATCAGCGCGAATTCCAGGTTGTAGCGCGCGCCCTTGCGCAGGCCGCGCTTGCCGGGGAATTTCCTGGTGTCCCAGAAGTCGGCCCAGGTCCTGGGGCCGGCCTTGAGCTTGTCGCCGTCCCAGGCCATCACGGTGGACCACACGAAGATGCCGACGCCGCAGTCGGTGACCGCCGCCGGCACGAAGTCGGCCTTGTTGCCGATCTTCGACCAGTCCAGCTTCTCGAACAGCCCCTCGTCGCAGCCGCGCGCGACGTCGGGCGATTCCACCTCCACGGCGTCCCAGGTGACGTTCTTGCTGTCGACCATCACCTTGATCTTGGCCTGCTCGCCGTTGTATTCGACGGCCACCACCTTGGTGCCCGTCTTCTCGTACGGCTCGTAGAACGCCTTCTTCTGGGCGTTGGCGTTGGCGCCGCCGAAGTTCACGACGGTGAGCTGCTTCTGGGCCAGGGCCGGCAGGCACGTGAGCGCGGCCAACGCCGCGGCAATGCAGGACGATTTGCGCATGGGACTCTTCCTCCGAACTCAGGTTGTGAAGGCCCGGCGCGCGTCAGGTGTAGACGCGCGTCAGGTCGCTGGGAAACTCGAGCCAGACGTCGTCGCCGGGCCGCGGGATCGTGGCGGCCCCCAACGCCAGCTTGGCGACGGCCGGCTCCTGGCCGTCGGCGACATGGCACATCAGCCGCAGGTGGTCGCCGAAGTAGACGATGCTGCGCACCTGCGCCTGCAGCACGTTGGCGCGCGCGGCCGGCGCTGCCGCGTGCACGACGAGGCGCTCCGGCCGGATGCCCGCCGCCACCGCGGCGCCGATCGCCGCGCCGTTGACGTCGACACCGGCCAGGCGCCGGCCATCGGGCAGCGCGACGACGCAGCGGCCGTCGCCGGACGCCTCGGCCAGCGTGCCCTCGAGCATCGTCCCGTCGCCGATGAAACCGGCGACGAAGCGGTTCGCGGGCGTCTCGTACATGCGGTCGGCGGCGGCTATCTGCTGGATCACGCCGTTGTTGAAGACGGCCACGCGATCGCTCATCGTCAGCGCCTCGCCCTGGTCGTGCGTCACGAACACGAAGGTGACGCCCAGTTGGCGGTGCAGCTCCTTCAGCTCGATCTGCATGTGCTCGCGCAACTGCTTGTCGAGCGCGCCCAGCGGCTCGTCCATCAGCACCAGCTGCGGCTCGAACACCAGCGCGCGTGCCAGCGCCACGCGCTGCTGCTGGCCGCCCGAGAGCTGAGACGGGAAGCGGTCCGTGAGCCCTTCGAGCCGCACCATCGCGAGCGCCCTGGCCACCTGCGCGTCACGCCGGGCGGCCGGCAGCTTGCGCACCGTCAGCGGATAAGCCACGTTGCGGCCCACCGTCATGTGCGGGAACAGCGCGTAGTTCTGGAACACCATGCCGAAGTCGCGCTTGTGCGGCGGCGTGCGCGTGATCGGTCGGCCATCGAGCAGGATCTCGCCCGCGGTGGGCGACTCGAAGCCGGCCAGCATCATCAGCGTGGTCGTCTTGCCGGAGCCCGAGGGCCCGAGCAGCGTGAGGAACTCGCCGCGGCGGATGTCGAGATCGAGCTGGCGCACCACGAGCTGCACGCCGTCGTACGTCTTCTGCACGCCGGCGAAGCGCACCAGCGGCGCGGCGGCGGCCGCTGGCAGCTCCGGGATCGTGGCGGCGGGCATGCGGATGGGAGTCTCCTGGGACAGGGCGACCACGGGTGGCCGCATCGACAACCGGAACGCGAGCCGCGGCGAGTCCGGGCCCGGACAAGCCGAATATAGCCTGCGCGCGGCGCCGCGTTCTAACCGCCCTGGCTGCGGGGGCCGCTCAGGGCGCGCGATAGCCCGGCGTCGACACGTTGGCGGTATCGATCACGGGCGTGCCCGCGAAGGCCGGGAAGGCCTCGACGCGCGCCGAATGCGCGGCCAGCGCGGGACAGTCGGCATCGACGACCGGCACCTCCCGCTTGACCTGCATGAAGCGCCACGCGATGGCCGCGGCCAGCCCGCCGTGCGTCAATGCCGTCTCGTCCTCGGCCGGCGCCTCGCGCGCGAGCTCGGCGTCGAGGGCCGCCAGCGCCGACCGCAACTGCGATTCGACGCGCTCCATCAGCGGCGCATGGCGCTTCTCGGGCGGCCGCAGGTGCTGCTCGTAGACGATCTGCTGCGCTTTCTCGCAGGCGGCGATCGCCAGGCCGGCCGCGCGCAGGGCGCGCGTGCGCGGCGCGAGCTCCGACGGCCACAGGCTGCGGCCGGCCAGGGTCTCGGCGTAGTCGATGATCAGGTTCGAGTCCATCAGCACGGTGCCGTCGTCGCACACGAGCGTCGGCGCCTTGACCACCGGGTTGACGAGGCGGAACCGGTCGAAGGTGCTGAACACCGACAGCGGGTCGTGTTCGAACGGAAGCCGCAGCAAGCGCAGCGTGACGGCGACGCGGCGCACGTAGGGGGAGTCGAGCATGCCGATCAGGCGCATCGTGGTTTCCTGTGGGTGGGGCGCCTGCGTACGATAAGCCAGCACGTGCGCGGCGTGAAGACCGGATCGGGACGCGATGCGGCCGCAACGCGCCATGGTCAGCCCGCGACGGCCCTCGCGAACGTCGCCTTCGTGAACGCGAGCCCGAAGCCGGCGCGCTCGACATTGCGTGCGCTGGTGTTGGCCGGTCGCGCCCCGACGAACACCAGCGCGCAGCCGGCATCCCGCGCCGCCGCGAGGCGCGCTTTCAGCAGGGCCGCCTGCACGCCGCGGCCGCGAAACGCGGGCAGCGTGCTGGCGATGTAGAGCTCGCCGACGCGCCCGCGCGGCGTCTCCATGACGCTCAGGCCGGCCGACCCCGCGACGCGCCCGTCGACACGCGCCACGAACATCGAGGTGTCGTCGCGCGCATGGGCGATGCGGGCCAGCGCGGCCAGCAGCTCGCGCGGCCGCTGCTGGGCCTGCAGGCTGAAACCCTCGACGCTCGCCTCGACGAACAGGGCGTCCGCCTCCTCGCTCCGCAGGATCTCGATGCCCGGCGCCACCCGGTCGGGCACATCGTCCACGCTGCGGGCGTAGGTGTTGCTGAACGCGTTGACGACGTAGCCGCGGCGGCCCAGCAGCGCCATCACGCTCGCGTCCGCGTGCGGGCACAGATCGATCTCCACGCCGAGGCCGCGCCTGGCATAGGCCGCTTCCACGCGCGCCAGGGCGTCCTCGTCGACCGGTCCGGCCATGCCGAGCCCGGTCACGTGGTTCAGCTTGCGGCCGAACAGCGGCTCGGTGAAAGCCGCCACCCCGCCGCCGATCTCGACGGCATGGGCGTCGACGGCGCCGAGCGCGCGCCAGGTCTGGGCCTGCACGCGCAGGTGCCAGGCTTCCGCGGCTTCGAGGGTGGCGGCGATGTCGGGGGAGGTGAGCACCATGGAAGTCGGGAGGGGCGAATCGGGGACGGACAGTCTAGCCGTCGCATCGCACCAGGCCGTCGGCCATCGCCTGCAACCTGGCCATGCCGGCCGGTCTCGAGCGCGTCGGGCATCGGTCGCATCGTCAGGACCTGCAGGACGGCGACCGATGCATCCGGTTCCGCGATCGCGCCACCACGTGCCGGCGAAGACCCCGCGCCATGCCGGACTTCCCGGGCGCTGGTTTCAGGCCAGCGCGGCCACCACGTCGATCTCGACGCAGCCGTTGCGCGGCAACTGCGCGACGCCCACGCTGGTGCGCGCGTGCCGGCCCAGCGCGGGGCCGAGCAGGTCGTAGATCAGCGCGGACGCGCCGTCGGCCACGGCGCTGTGCTGCGTGAAATCCTCGGTGCTGTTGACGTAGACCGTCATGCGCAGGATCTGCCGGACGCGATCCACGTCGCCCAGTTCGTCGCGCAATGCCGCGAGCGCCCGCAGCAGCGCGATGCGCGCCCCGCCCTGCGCGGCGGCGATGTCGACGTCGCGCCCCAGCTTGCCGGCCACGACGATGCGCTCGCC
>JAEKKH010000191.1 GCA_019510465.1 Burkholderiales bacterium | reverse complement strand
GCGTGCAGTTCACCGCCGACCTGATGCCCAGCGACCTGGTGGGCGTCAGCGTCTACGAGCGCAGCAACGAGAGCTTCGCCTTCCATCCCGGCCCGGTGTTCGCGCAGGTGCTGCTGGCCGACGAGATCAACCGCGCCGGGCCGAAGACGCAGAGCGCGCTGCTGGAGGCGATGGAGGAGCAGCAGGTCAGCGTCGACGGCCGGACCCGGCCGCTGCCGCAGCCCTTCTTCGTCATCGCCACGCAGAACCCCGTCGATCAGCTGGGCACCTACGCGCTGCCCGAGTCGCAGCTCGACCGCTTCCTGATGTGCATCACCCTCGGCTACCCGGACGCCAAGTCCGAGCGCGAGCTGCTGGCCGGCCAGGATCGCCGCGAGGCGGTCGCCCGCCTGGCGCCGGTGATGACGCCGGCCGAGCTGATCGAGGCGATGGCCGCCGTGCGCCAGGTGCACGTGGCGGATTCGCTGCTCGACTACCTGCAGGCGCTGATCGCGGCCACGCGCTCGGGCCACTGGTTCAGCGAAGGGCTGTCGCCGCGCGCGGGCATCGGCGTGCTGCGGCTGTCGCGCGCCCGCGCCCTGCTGGCCGGGCGCGACTTCGTCAGCCCCGACGACCTGCAGGCCATCCTGCCGCAGGCCATCGCGCACCGGCTGATCCCGGTGCCAGGCGCCGGACGCGGCCGGCGCGAGCAGGTGCGCGCGATGATCGAGTCGGTCGCGCTGCCCTGAGCGTGCCCATGGCCCCGACGACTGCGCCGCCCGCCGTCCGCCCGTCGTTCTTCGACGCGCGGGGCCGCTGGCGCGCCTGGTGGGACGCGCGCCGCGAGCCGCGCGAAAGCCTGACGCTGACCCAGCGCAACATCTACATCGTGCCCTCGCGCGCCGGCCTGATGTTCGGCGTCGTGCTGGTGCTGCTGCTGGTGGTGGCCATCAACTACCAGCTGAGCCTGGGCTTCGCCCTCACCTTCCTCCTGGCGGGCAGCGCGGCGGCGTCGATGCAGATGACGCACGGCAGCCTGCGCGGACTCACGCTGCACCTGAAGCCGCTCGTGCCCGCGTTCGACGGCGACGCCGCGGTGCTCGAGGTGGTCGTCACCAACGCCGGCGCCGCACGCCTGGGCGTGGGCTTCGGCCTGGATCTCGGCATTCGCCCGATCCCGCTCGCCTACGCCGAGATCCCGGCGCAGGGCCAGGTGTCCGTCCACCTGGGCTGGCTCGCGCCGCACCGCGGGCTGCACGCGCTGCCGGTGCTGCGGGTGGAGTCGCGCTACCCGTTCGGCCTGTTCCGCGCCTGGACGATCTGGCGGCCCGCCGGCCAGCAGTGGATCTACCCGCGGCCCGAGCTGCCCACGCCACCCTGGCCGCAGGTCGACGCGGCGCAGGGCGACGACCGTCCCGCCGCACGCACCGGCGCCGGCACCGAGTTCGAGGGCGTGCGCGCCTACCGCCGCGGCGACACGCTGCGCCAGGTGGTGTGGAAGAAGGCCGCGCGCACCGGCGAGCTGGTCAGCCGCGAGACCGCCGGCGCCGTGCAACGCGAACTGGTGCTGCGGTGGCAGCAGGCGCAGGGCCTGGACACCGAGGCGCGGGTGTCGCGGCTGGCCGCCTGGGTCCTCGCCGCCGACGCCGCCGGCCACCGCTGGGGCCTGGCCCTGCCCGGCGCCGAGCTCGCGCCGGACAACGGCGCCTCCCACCGGCATGCGGCGCTGCGCGCGCTCGCCAGCGTGTGACCGCGATGACCGGGCACGACGTCGCCATCGACCCGGCCGCCGCCCGCGCGCCATCGCGCTGGCGCGCCCCCTCGCGCGAGGCCCGCGACACGCTGTTCATGATCGTGCTGATCGGCTGGACCATCCTGCCGCACCTGATGCACCTGCCGCTGTGGGTGTCGGGCCTGTCGGTCGCCGTGCTGGGCTGGCGCGCCTGGCTCGCGTGGCGCCAGTCGCCGCTGCCCGGACGCATGGCGGTGCTCGCGCTGCTGGGCCTGGCGGCCGTGCTCACGTTCACGGCCGACAGGACGCTGGTCAGCAAGGACGCCGGCGTCACGCTGCTGGTGGTGCTGATGGGCCTGAAGACACTCGAACTCCGTGCGCGGCGCGATGCGCTGGTGGTGTTCTTCCTGGGCTTCTTCCTGGTGCTCACCACGTTCCTGTACTCGCAGACGCTGCTCACGGCGGTCGGCACCGCGTTGTCCGTCTGGGGCTGGCTGACGGCGTTGACGCTGGCCCACATCCCCGCCGGACGGCCGACGATCCGCCAGGCCGCGGGGCTGGCCGGCCGCGCCGCGCTGATCGGCACGCCGGTGATGGTGGCGCTGTTCCTGCTGTTCCCGCGCATCGGCCCGTTGTGGCCGTCGTCGGATTCGGCCGCGCGCACGGGGCTGTCCGACCGCCTGGAACTGGGCAGCGTGGCCGACCTCGCCAACGACGACAGCATCGCGTTCCGCGTGCGCTTCGACGGCCGGCCGCCGGCCGCCGGGCAGCTGTACTTCCGCGGGCCGGTGCTGATCGACACCGACGGCCGCGAATGGCGCGCCCAGTCGCTGCTGGACGGCCGCTCGCGACGCGCCGGCGTGCCGCGCACGCTCACCGTGGAGGAGCGCGGCCACCCCACGCCCTACGAGATGACGCTGGAGCCGACACAGCTCACGTGGCTGCCGATGCTGGAGATCACGCCGCCGCCGTCGACGCAGCAGCCCGCCGATCCGACGCAGGGCGTGCAGGTGCTGGACGGCAGCGAGGTGCGGCCCCTGGCCGACCTCGACCTGCAGTGGCGCACGCGCCGGCCGATCTCGCAGCGCGTGCGGCTGCGCGCCGTCGCCGGGCTCGACGACCGCATCGTCGGCGCGACGCCCGCGGATCTCGGCGAGAACCTGCGGCTGCCCCTGCACTTCTTCCCGCGCACCCGCGCCTGGGCCGAGCAATGGCGGCGCGAGCACCCGGGCCGCGGCGGACGGCCGGCGGATCCGGACGCGATCGTCGAGAGCCTGTATCGCCACATCGGCAGCGCCGGCTACACCTACACGCTGGCGCCCGGCGCGTACGAGCACGATCCGGTGGACGAGTTCTGGCTGGATCGCCGGGTCGGATTCTGCGAGCACTTCGCCACGGCGTTCGTCGTCGTGCTGCGGTCCATGGGCATCCCGGCCCGCGTGGTCACCGGCTACCAGGGCGCCGACCCGCAGCTCGAGGACGGCTACCTGATCGTGCGCCAGAGCAACGCCCATGCGTGGGTCGAATACTGGAACCCGGCGCGCGGCTGGGTGCGGGCCGACCCGACCGCGGCCGTCGCCCCCGACCGCATCGAGCGCGGCCGCGCGATCCAGCCGGCCGCGGGTCTCGTGGGCAGCGCCTTCAACGCGGTGAGCCCGGGCCTGCTGCAGCGGGTGCGCACGTGGCGCGAGACGCTGGACAACCGCTGGAACCACTGGGTGCTGGGCTACAACCGCAACGCGCAGTTCGACCTGCTGAAGAAGGCCGGCGTCGGCTCGCCCGACACCGACGATCTCGGGCGGCTGCTGATGATGCTCGTCAGCGGCACGGCGCTGGTGGGCACCGGACTCGCGTGGTGGGACTCGCACCGCCGCACGCCGGGCCAGCGCCTGGCGCGCCGTCTCGCCTCCGCGCTGCGCGCGCTGCAGGCGCATGGCGTGCACGTCGCGTCGCACGAGTCGCCCGGCGTCGTCGCGGGCGCGCTGCGGCGCCGCTTCGGCACGCCGGCCGAGGCACTGGCACGGTCGCTCGATGCGCTCGAGCGCCAGCGCTACGGCCCGGGAGCCGGCGCCGCCACGCCCGACTGGGGTCGCGTGCGCCACGCCGCGCGCGCCTTCGCCGCCGCGCTCGCGCAACGCGCCCGCGAGGGTGACGCGTCGCCCGCGCGCGCAAGCGTCTAGGCGCGCGCGCGGCGCGCACGCGACACGGCGCTCTTGCCGCGACGCGGGCGGCGCCGCGTCGCTAAACTGGCTCGATGACTTTGACTTGCGCGCCCGAGCTCCGCCCGCCCTCTTCCACGGCCCTGCGGCGCCTCGTCGCGACGGTCGCCGGTCTCGCCGTGGCGACGATCGCGAGCCCGGGGCACGCGCAGGTGGACGCCGCGGCCTCGGCCCCGACGGCATCGCACGCCCAGCCCAAGGCCAAGTCCAAGGCCGCGGACAGGAAGCACAGGAAGGCGAGGCCCGCCGTGCGCGACGACGACGCGCCCGACAGCTTCGTCTACGGCCGGCGCGACGACGTGCTGGCCTTCGCGGCGCAGGTCGCGGAGGATCGCGGACTCGACCGCGCGTGGGTCGAGGACCAGCTGTCGCGGGCGCGCTACCAGCCGGCCGTCGCCCGCGCCATCATGCCCGCGCCTGCGGGCACCGCGAAGAACTGGGCCGCGTACCGGGCCCGCTTCATCGAGCCCAGGCGCCTGGCCGCCGGCGTGCAGTGGTGGCAGGCGCACGCCGCCACGCTGGACGACGCGCAGCAGCGCTACGGCGTGCCGCCCGAGCTGGTGGCCGGCATCGTCGGCGTCGAGAGCTTCTACGGCCGCATGACCGGCAGCTTCCGCGTGCTCGATGCGCTGGCCACGCTCGCGTTCGACTTCCCCCAGGGCCGCTCCGACCGCAGCGCGTTCTACCGCAGCGAGCTGCGCGCCTACCTCGTGTGGTGCGCGCTCGAGGGCCGCGAGGCCGACAGCGTGCGCGGCTCGTTCGCCGGCGCCATCGGCTGGCCGCAGTTCATGCCCAGCAGCCTGCTGAAGTACGCCGTCGACTACGACCACGACGGCCACGTCGACCTCGCCGCCGGCGGCGACGACGTGATCGGCAGCATCGCCAGCTACATGGCCACCTTCGGCTGGCAGCGCGACATGCCGACCCATTTCGACGCGCAGCCGCCAGCCGACGCCGAGGCGCGCGCCCGCCTCGTCGCGGTCGACATCGTGCCGCGCCTGGACATCGCCGAACTCCTGGCCGCCGGCGCGCAGTTGCCGCCCGAGGCGCGCGAGTTCCCGGGCAAGCTCGGATTCGTCGAGCTGCAGAACGGCGACGCCCCGCCCAGCTACGTGGCCGGCACGTCCAACTTCTACGTGGTGACGCGCTACAACTGGTCGAGCTACTACGCGATGGCCGTGATCGAGCTGGGCGCGGCGCTCAAGCGCGAGATGGCGCTGGCCCCGGCGGCGCGCACGTTGCCGAACTAGTCCGGCAGCCAGGCGCCTTCGACGCTGCGCCACGCGCAGCCGTAGGTGCGCTCCAGCACGGGCGCGCTGAGGATCTCCTCGACGCGGCCCGCCTGCCAGCCGCCGTCGCCCGACAGCGCCAGCACGTGGGTGGCGACACGGGCGATCCAGCTCGGGTCGTGCGCGCTGGCGACCCAGGCGCGCGCGCCGGAGGCCGGCGTCGCGGCCTGCGTCAGCCAGCGGCCGACGACCTGCTGGTGCGCCGGGTCCTGGAACGACACGGGCTCGTCCAGCAGCATCAGGGCGGCCCCCTGCATCGCACATTGCGCCAGCGCGACGCGCTGGCGTTCGCCACCGGAGAGCTGGTCGACACGGCGGCCGTCCAGGCCGGCGATGTCCAACGCAGACAGCAGTTCGGACGCCGGCGGCGCGCCACCGGCGACCTCGCTGAGCGCCAGCACGCGCTCCACCGTCAGCGCGAAGCGGTCCTGCGCCTGCTGCGCCATCAGCGCGCGCAACGACGCCGCGGCGCCGGCGGGCCAGTCGCCCTGCGACCGGCCCTGCCACAGCACGTCGCCCGAGCGCTCGGGCACGGACAGGCCGGCGAGCGCGCGCAGCACCAGGCTCTTGCCGGCGCCGTTGCGCCCGATCACGCACCAGCGTTCGCCCGCGTGCACGCGCCATGCGAGGTCCTCGACCAGCACGCGGCCCGCGGCGCGCAGTGTCAGCGCGCGGGCTTCGAGCAGGGGCGTGCGGTTCACTTGAGGCCTCGCGCAAGAAACCAGATGAAGCATGGCGCGCCCACCAGCGCCATGACGGCGCCCACGGGCAGCTCCAGCGGCGCGACGACGATGCGCGCCAGCAGGTCCGCGCCCATCAGCAGCGCCGCGCCGGACAGCATCGACAGCAGCGCCAGCTCGCGCGTCCGCAGCACGCCGGCCAGTCGCCAGCCCTGCGCGACGACGAGGCCGACGAAGCCCACCGAGCCCGACGTCGACACCGCCATCCCCACGGCCAGCGACGCGAACACCAGCAGCTCCAGCCGCAGCCGGCGCACCGGCTCGCCCAGCAGCCAGGCCGCATCGGCGCCCAGCATCAGTCGGTCGACGGAGCGGCCGCGCGCCCACAGCCAGGCGACGAAGACCGCCGCGGCGGCGAGGTTCCACAGGCTGGCGTCGGCGCCGGACAGGTCGCCCACCATCCAGAAGATCGCGCCGCGCAGGCGCTGGTCGGGCACCAGGGCGAGCATCAGCGTGGACACGGCGCCGAAGATGGCCGCCAGCATCGTGCCCAGCAGGATCAGCTTGGGCGACGCGTCGTCGGCCGCGGCGAGCGCGGGGCGCGCCAGCCAGAGCAGCAGCAGGCCCGCGACGAGCGCGCCCGACGCCGCGCCGATCCACAGCTGCAGCCCCAGCAGCAGCGCGGCCAGCGCGCCCACGGAGGCGCCGGTCGAGTGCCCGAGCACGTACGGGTCGGCCAGCGGGTTGCGCAGCAGCACCTGCAGCGCGAGGCCGGCAAGGGCGAGCAGGCTGCCCACGCCGGCGGCCGCGGCCACGCGCGGCGCGCGCAGCGTGACGACCAGCTGCCAGTCCCAGCCGCCCGAGCCCAGCCCGAGCGCGAGCGCGGCCACCAGCGCCGTCGCGAGCGCCAGCAAGGCGATGCGGAGGACGGCGGGGTCGCGGGCGGGCATGGCGCGGGTGGGCGGACGGGACGGCCAGCCGATTATTGCCACTGGCCGTGCAGCGACACGAGCACCGTCGGCGGCGGCGGCGTGTAGCCCAGGACCTCGGGATCGTGCCTGCCGGTGAGGTTGCTCGCCTTGACGCCGATCGACCAGTTCGGCGACAGCGCGTGCGAGGCCGTCAGCCCCAGCACCGTGCGCGCCTTGGCCTGCACGGTGGCGAAGGTGATCGGATCGCCGTCGGCGCGCGGGCCGGTGTACTGCAGCCACACGCCGGTGTCCCAGCCCATGACCGGCACGCGGTAGTTCGCCGCGACCACGGTGCGCGCGCGCCGCAGCAGCGCGGCGTGCGCGTCGTCGTCGCGCGCGTCCTGGAACGTGGCGTCCACGCCCACCTTGCCGTAGCCCGTGTCGCCGTCGAGGGACAGCTCCAGGCCGCGGTTGCTCGCGTGGGCGATGTTGACGGTCGCGAAGCTCGCGTCGAACGCGATCAGGTCGTGCTGGCGCTGCGAGAACAGCGTGGCGCGCGCGAGCCAGCCGCCGCGGCTCCAGTGCACGCCCAGCTCGAAGTCGCGCGAGTGCTCGGCCTTCAGCGGCGCGGCCTCGTAGGCGATGTTGGAAAAGCTCGGCGCCGAGAACGCCGTCGAGGCCTGCGCCACCACCTTCCAGTCGCGGTCCAGCCGCCAGCCCAGCGACAGCAGGCCCGTGTTGGCCGTGCCGTAGTCGCTCGCGTCGTCGTGGCGCACGTTGGCCTGCACCTCGGCCGGGCCGAACGAGCCGAGCCACCCGGCGCGCACCGAGTTCGTGTGGCGCGAGCTCGCGGGCGAATCCAGGTAGCCGAAGCGCTCGCTGTCGTTCTCGACGCCGAACTGCAGGTTCTGGCCGTCGACGACGGTCCAGTCGACGCCGGCGCCCAGCAGGCGCGTGCGGCCGAGCCCGCCCGGCGTGAAGGCCGTCGGGTCGGTGTACTTGATGACGTCCTCGCCCGCGTGCACGTCCAGGTTCAGCGCCGGCGTGAGCGCATGGTGCGAGGTCAGCGTGAAGTTGTCCAGGCGGCTCTTGAGCTCGTCGACCGCCGTGGGGCCGCCGTAGCCGTCGTAGTGGCTGTCGGTGTCCGAGTGCATCGCGCTGAGCGTGGTGCGATGGCCCGCCGCCCAGTTCTTGCCCACCGACAGCGTGGCGCCGCTCTGCGTCGATGCGTCGCGGTCGGGGTTGACCGTCGGATCGACCTTCGCATCGCGCGCGCTGTAGCCGTCGGTGTGCACGCCGGAGAGGCTGGCGCTCAGCTCCCAGGCGCGGCTTTCCTCGCCGAAGCGTCGGCCCACCGACGCACTGCCGTTGAGCGTGCCGCGGCTGCCACCGCCCACGGTCAGGCTGGTGCCGGCGCCGTGCCGGGTGAAGATCTGGATCACGCCGCCCACGGCCGCCGAGCCGTACAGGCTGGACAGGTTGCCGCGCACCACCTCGATGTGGTCGATCTGCGCCAGCGGCACCAGCTCCCACGGCGCCGAGCCGAAGTCGGCGCGCGACAGCGGCGCGCCGTCGATCAGCACGAGCACCTGGTTGGAGTTGGCGCCGCGCACGAAGATGCTGGTCTGCGCGCCGACCGGGCCGGTCTGGGCGACGTTGAAGCTGAGGTAGCTGCGCATCAGGTCGGGCACGTCGAGCGCCGGCGAGGCCTCGATGTCGGCGCGCGAGATGACCGTGGTGCTGGGAAGCGTGTCGGGCAGCTTCTGCGCGACGCGCGCGGCCGTGACGACGACCTCCTGAGAGGCTTGGTCGGCGGCATCGGCGAAGGCCGGAGCGGCCGCCAGGAGCGACAGCGCGGAGACGGCGGGGGCGAGGGAGAACGCCGCGACGCGGCGGTGCGCGGGCGCGATCGGCCCGGGATGGCGAGAGGTCATGGGAATACAGGCAACGGCAAACGTGGCCACGAGCGTCCCCGCAGGTGCCACCGAAACGGCCGCCCGGCGCCAGTGCGCGCGAACGACCCCGAACAGCTGGCCGGTATCCGGGCTGGCGGAGAGGCAGCGTGTCGAGGGCCTTCCCACGCGCTCATGCGAGACGCGCAGTGGCTTTGGTGACGACAGCCGATGCCGGCGCCTTCTCGAGGCGACGACACCCTCCGCGACCGTTGCGGGGGCAGCTCAGGTGGGGCCGGTCCTCGTGGCGAGGGCGGCCGTCCTGATTCCCGTTTCACTCGGACGGCACGAGAGGCCGTCCGGAGCACCAACTGAAGAGCGGATCGTACCATTCGACACCTCTTGATCCTTGATGTCGCGCAGCACGGACGCAACGGTGGCGACGCGTCCTGGCACGGCCTCGTTCGAGGGTCGGCGAGCGGACGGCGGCGCGAAGCCCGCCCCTACAATGGGTCTTTGTCGCCCCAGCGTCCCTGCCCATGTCACGACTGCCGGATCTCGCCGAACGCATCGAACGCCTGCTCCTGCGCCATGAGGAGCAGAAGCGGACGAACACCCTGCTCGAACAGCAGTTGCGCGCCGTCACCGACGAGCGCGACAACCTGCGTTCGCGCCTGGCCGCGGCGCGCGCGCGCATCGACGCCCTGATCGACCGGCTGCCCGCATCCGAGGGCGGCCACGCGGCCGACGACGCGCACGTCGACGGCGACAGCCCGCGGAGCGCGCCATGAAGCAAGTCGAAGTGACCATCCTGGGCCAGAGCTACCTGCTGGCCTGCCCCGACGGCGGCGAGGCGCTGCTGCAGGCCGCCGTCGCCGCGGTCGATCGCGAGATGAGCGGCATCCGCGACGCCGGCAAGGTCAAGGCGCGCGAACGCATCGCCGTGCTGGCCGCGCTGAACCTCGCCTACCGGCTCGCCGAGGCGCCGCGCGCGGCCCCCGTGGCGGCGGTCGAAAGTCGCGAGCGGGCCGAGCCCGCGCCGCACCTGGAACACGCCGAGGCCAGCGAGGCGCGCCGCGCCGCGGCCGCGCAGGTCGAGCACCTGATCGCGCGCCTGGACGAGGCGCTGAACGAGGACGGACGACTGCTTTAACGCATCTCTTCCCGATCGTTCGTCAAGTGATTTCGTAGGCCCTCTTTACGTCTCTGATGCTCGCCTCGCGGCGAGTCGGGCGCATAGAATGGATTCGTCCGTCGCGTTCGCGAGGGTTTTATATTTCCTTGAACCGATGCGCTTTGCGCTAGGGCTTGGAACATCGTCTGGTTGGCGTGATCGTCTCGCGTCAGATGAACCCGAAGCCAGACTGACCTCGCCCACCTGAACACCCCTGGGTTCAGGAATGCGGCCCGAGGTTCGCGGCGGACACCTCTACTTCGGCGACGTGGGTCTCACGGCGCCTTCCAGCAGCTTCGAGCACATGCCATCGTACTGGCTGATGAAAAGCGAGCCCGACGAGTGCTCGATCTCCGACGTCGAGAAAGCCCCCGGCCGCCGCGTGCCGTGGATCGGCGTGCGCAACTACCAGGCGCGCAACTTCATGCGCGACCAGATGCGCGTCGGTGACGGCGTGCTGTTCTACCACTCGAGCTGTCCCGAGCCCGGCGTGGCCGGCATCGCCGAGGTCGCCAGCGCGGCCTACGACGACGCGTCGCAGTTCGACCCGAAGAGCCCCTACTTCGACGCCAAGTCCGACCCGGCCAGGCCGCGCTGGCAGCACGTCGACGTCAGGCACCTGGCCACGACGCCGCTGCTCTCGCTCAAGGCGATGCGCGCGCGGCCCGAGCTGGCGAGCATGCAGCTGCTCAAGCCGGGCAGCCGGCTGTCGATCACGCCGGTCACGCGGCCGGAGTGGGACGCCGTGATCGCCGCACTGGTCGAACTGGGCGCGAATCCCGCGATCCGCAAACTCGTCGCCAAGCCGGTCTCCGCTTGAAGCGCGTCGACGTCGCCGTGATCGGTGCCGGCGCCGCTGGCCTGTTCTGCGCGGCGCAGGCCGGGCAGCGCGGCGCCCGCGTGCTGCTGCTGGATCACGCGACCAAGGTGGCCGAGAAGATCCGCATCTCCGGCGGCGGCCGCTGCAACTTCACCAACCGCGACGCCACGCCCGCGCAGTTCCATTCCCGGAATCCGCACTTCTGTCGTTCCGCGCTGGCGCGCTACACCGCGCAGGACTTCATCGCGCTGGTGCAGCGCCACCGCATCGCGTTCCACGAGAAACACCGCGGCCAGCTGTTCTGCGACGAATCCAGCCAGGACATCATCGGCCTGCTCCTGCGCGAGTGCGACGACGGCCGCGTCGAGCGCTGGCAGCCGTGCGCGGTCGCGGGCGTGCGCGCGCGTGACGCGGGCGACGGGGGCGAACGCTACGAGCTCGACACCGCGCGCGGCCCGGTGCTCGCGCGCAGCGTGGTCGTGGCCACCGGCGGCCTGCCCGTGCCGGCGATCGGTGCCACCGATTTCGGCCTGCGGCTGGGCAAGCAGTTCGGCCATGCGCTGGTCGATCCGCGACCGGCGCTGGTGCCGCTGGTGTTCGACGCCACCGAGTGGGCGGCGTTCGCCGGCCTGGCGGGCGTGTCGCTGGAGGTCGACATCGCGTCGGGCAGCGGCAGGCAGCGCGGCCATTTCACGGAGGACCTGCTGTTCACCCACCGCGGGCTGAGCGGTCCGGCGGTGTTGCAGGCGTCGAGCTACTGGCATCCCGGCGAGACGCTTCAGATCGCGTTCGCGCCCGGCACCGCTTGGCCCGAGACCCTGGCGCGTGCCAAGGCCGGTTCCCGGCGCCAGCTCGGCAACGAGCTCGCCAGCCACCTGCCGCAGCGCCTGGCCCAGGCGTGGCTGGCGCGCGGCGGCCTGCCCGAGGACCGGCCCATGCCCGAGGTGGGCGACAAGGCGCTGCGCCAGCTGGCCGAGTCGCTGGCGGCGTGGCGCATCGCGCCCACCGGCACCGAGGGCTGGAAGAAGGCCGAGGTCATGGCCGGCGGCGTGGACACGCGCGAGATCGACTCGAAGTCGATGGAAAGCCGCCGCGCGCCCGGCCTGCATTTCATCGGCGAGGTGCTGGACGTCACCGGCTGGCTGGGCGGCTACAACTTCCAGTGGGCCTGGGCGAGCGCGCACGCCTGCGCCGAGGCGCTGGCGGCCGACCTGGCGCTTCGACCGCGCTGAGCGGGGCAACCGTCGCGGAAACGCCGGGCGACGCGGCGTTGCCGCATAAAAATTCGCACCTCCGCACATTTCGGGGTAGAATCCCTGGCTTTGCTGGCAAACCGCGTGTCGATCTTTGTCCGGCGTTCTAGAAACCGCGGCGCTCTTCCCACGCAAGTGAGCGAGCGCAACGGGTCTGGACAAGGACTCCGAGCGCATATTTCTCCCGAAGGATTCTTCGCTACATGACCACCATCCGTGTCAAGGAAAACGAGCTACGAGAAGCCGACCGCCGAGCGCAAGCGCAAGAAGGCCGCCGCCGTCAAGCGCCACTACAAGCGCGTTCGCAGCATGCAGCTGCCCAAGAAGCTCTACTGAGAGTTTCACGGGAGCTCTCGAGCTCGTTTCCTCCGGATAGTCGACGCTTCGCGGCGACGAACGGAAGTCGAAAGCCCGCCGCGGGACGCCGTTGCGGGCTTTTGCGTTCATGGAGCCCCCGCCCATGGGGTTCCGCGGACAGCACCCCGCGGGGGTGCGCGGCCTCGCGCCAGGCGGCCGCGTGCGGCGGCCGCGCTTTCTTCGAACAACACACCAGGACAGCCAAGACCATGAGCCTCAAGCAACGCATCTCCGACGACATGAAGGCCGCCATGCGCGCCAAGGAAGCCGCTCGCCTGCTCGCGATCCGCAACCTGATGGCCGCGATGAAGCAGCGCGAAGTGGACGAGCGCATCGAGCTGACCGATGCCGACGTCGTCGCCATCGTCGACAAGCTCGTCAAGCAGCGCAAGGATTCGATCGAAGCGTTCGCCAAGGGCGGCCGCACCGACCTGCTCGAGAAGGAACAGGCCGAGCTGGCGGTGCTGCAGGGCTACCTGCCCGAGCGCCTGGACGCGGCCGCGATCACGGCCGAGGTCGACGCCATCGTCGCGGAGCTCGGTGCGTCCGGCCCGGGCGACATGGGCAAGGTGATGGCCGCTGTCAAGGCGAAGCTGGCCGGCAAGGCCGACATGGGCCAGGTGTCGGCCGCCGTGAAGGCCGCGCTCGCGAAATGAGCTGACGCCAGGACCACAATGGCCTCGAGCCACCCGACCGTCCAAGGATTCTTCTCGATGCAAACCACCCTGCCCCTGCGCCAGATCGACCACGACGTGTTCGTCGCCCCGCAGCTCGATGCCGCCGCGATGGCGGAACTCGCGCGCCTGGGCTTCAGGAGCGTCGTCAACAACCGCCCGGACTTCGAGCACGGTCCCGACCAGCCGGCCTCGGCGCAGGTCGAGGCTGCCGCGCTGGCCGCCGGCCTGCAATACCGCCACCTGCCCGTCGCCGGCGGCTACCAGTCGCCCGAGGAAGTGGCGGCCTTCCGTCAACTGCTGGCCGAACTGCCGCACCCGCTGCTGGCGTTCTGCCGCTCGGGTGCGCGCTCGACGCGGCTGTACCAGCTCGCGGCGGGCAGCCGCGCCCCATCACCGGTTGCGGCGATTGACAGACAGGCCATCGTCCTGTGCGAGGAAGAGCGCAGCCGCAGGATCGCTCCCCAACCCCGCCCCGCCACACAAGCCTTCGCGCCAGACGTTGGGAAACGGTTGAGTGCACGCCCTCGACGCCTCCGGCTTGTCGCACAAGTGCACGAACGTTCGTCTGCGTCAGCGCCCTGACGTCAACGCGATTCACGTCAAGCAACCCAGTATCCATGCGGGTTGGCGGGCCATTTTTCATGTTGCGGGAAAACCTGCATTGCTGCTGCAGCGCGATGTTGCGGACATTGCGGTCACTTCGTTTCGCCCTCCGTCTTCTCGACACACGAAAGGTGACCCATGAACGTCCGTCTCCGCCAGGTCTCGATCGCCGCGGCCGTGCTGGCCGCCGCGGGCTTCGCCGCGGTCTCGCAGGCGACCAACTACTCGCTGTGGGTCAACGGCCGTACCGGCGGCGGGCAGGCGGGCAACTACGCGGACTTCACCTACTGGGGGCCGGGCACCACCGCCGCGGGCGTCAACAAGAAGTCGGTCAACTGGGATGGCCGCAGCCACATCTCCGACCAGAACTACCTGGTTCGCAACGCGCTCGACTGCTTCTGCACGGGCACGAACTGGTGCTACGTGGCGGCGCACAGCGCGGGCGACCTGATGATCGGCTACACGCTGGCGATGTACGGCGGCTCGTCGCGCACCATCACCAACGCCGCGCCCAACGCCAGCGGCGTCTGCGGCGCCTCGGGCGCGGGCACGCAGACCGGCTGGAACATCAAGTGGGTGGATGTCGCCGCCGGCGCCGGCGGCGGTTCGGAGCTCGCCAACGTCGGCGACTGGGCGACGTCGGAGCCGCTGGTGTCCGACCTCAAGACGGGTACCGCCCGCGCGCTCTACGACCACAACAACACGCGCAGCCACTGGTTCTACATGTGGGCCGGCGCCAAGGGCACGCTGTACTCCGGCGTGCTGCCGGGCCAGGACGACGAGGCGGTGGCCTACCACAGCGCGGGCGCCGTCTCGGGCAGCTCGGGCGGCGCGTACTGCAACCCGAGCGACTGGTTCTGCAACGACCTCACCCTCGGCACCGGCGCCAACGAGGGCGGCACGGCCAAGTGGAGCTTCCACACCGTCTCGTTCCGCGACGACAACGAGCAGTACAACCACTACACCAACGGCCAGTGGCAGGGCACGGTGGGCCTGGTGCGCCAGGACATGGTGACCTACGCCAAGTAGCGCGGAGAGGCGGCGATGAGGATCCGCTGGCGCGTCGTCGTGCCCGTCGCCACCGTCTGCACGGCGGCGCTGTGGTGGATGGCCTCGCCGGCGAGCACGCCGCCGGTGCAGGCGCTCGATCCGGTCGCGCAGGCGTCCGTGGGTGCGCCCGCGCCGCGCGACGTCGCGCCGGTCGCGTCCGCGCCACGCCGCGCGCCGTTCAGCGCGGCCGGTCTCGACGACCGCCAGGCCAGGCTCGCGCTGTGGCGGCAGCGCCTGGATCGCGCCAAGCAGACGCTGGCCATGTACCAGGCCGCCACGCGCTACCCGTTCGACTCGCGCCCGGCCAGCGAGCACGCCGACCAGTGGCTGACGCACCAGGTCGTGACCACCGACGCGCCGTTGCGCCTGCCCGGCACCGGCATCGTGCCCAACCTGCGCGTGCACACGACGCAGCAGAAGGTGTTCGCCACCGGCGCCGACACGGTGCTGCTCACCGTCACGGCCACCGACGACAACGGCGCCGTGCTGCCGCTGCGCGTCCTGAGCTCGATGGCCCACAGCCCGCAGGACACCGGCGGCGGCAAGGCGGCGCCGCTCGCGCCGATGGTGATGCAGCCTTTCGTGGACGACGGCTCCAACGGCGACGCGCGCGCCGGCGACGGCACGTTCACCGCGCGGCTCGACCCCGCCGCCGAAGGCTTCGGCAACTTCTCCGGGCTGATCCGCACCGAGCTGGTGCTGCAGTCCGGCGAGCAGCAGGGCTACGTGGCATTCGACGTCGTCTACGCGCCGCAGGCGCCGGCGACCTGGACGGGCAGCGTGCACGACGCGATGCGCGACGGCTCGCTCGACTTCATCCTGGGCGTCGACGTCAACCAGCCCGGACGCTACGTGATCACGGGCCGCGTGGACGACGCCAACGGCAAGGCGCTGGCCCTCGTCACCTTCAACGACGAACTGGGCGCGGGCGCGCGCCAGGTGCCGCTGCGGGTCTACGGCCGCCTGGTGCGCGACCTGAAGCCGGCGCTGCCGCTGACGCTGCACGACGTCGAGGGCTTCCTGCTCAAGCCCGACGCCTACCCGGACCGCGCGTTGATGGCCTCGCTCGACGGCCCCGTCGCGACCTCGCGCAAGGTCGCGCCGGGCCAGTTCAGCGACGCGCCGTTCTCCAGCGACGAGACGCAGCGCTACCTGGCCGAATACGGCAAGGACGTGGCGCAGGCGCAGCAGCAGCTGGCCCAGCTGCAGGGGTCGCCGGCCCGTCCCTGAGGACGTGTCGGCTTCGGCCGGGCGCGCTTCATGGGGGCGGCGGCTCGAGGCCGTGGCGACGTCGTCGTCGCGGCGCGATCGGTGGGTCTTCGATCGCGACCCGGCCCGCCGCGGCCCTCAGGCCGCAACGACCGGATCAGTGCCAGCCGCGATGCCAGCCATAGTGCGGGTGGTGCCAGCCCCAGCCGTATCTCGCGTGGTACTCCCAGCCCCAGCCGGGACCGGGGCTCGCGTAGGTCGGCGCCACGTAGACGACGCCGGCCGGCGCGACGTAGCCGCCCTCGCCGTAGTAGGGACGCGCCGGCGCGACGATGCAACCGGACAGGGACGCCAGCGCGAGGCCGGCGATGGCTATGGCAAGACCGTTCTTCATGATGCTTTCCTTTTCGGGTTCCGCGAGCGACGCGGCCCGCTTCGTCGACCCCCTTTCGAGGTCTTCGCGGCAAGTCGCGCACCCTGTGTCTCGACAACGAGCTCGACGACGCCTGCGTTGACCCCGGAACCGGCCCATGGTCGAGCTGCGAGCCCATCTTTACGCGCGCCGCCCATGAGGCCGAGCCCACCGTTTACGCGGCTTTGCAAACGGAAACGCGAACCTTGTCATCGATCGATGACAACTGGCGTTGAATAGCACGAGGCGGCACTGGAGCAGCCTTTTGCAGGAGACCCGGATGAACTCGAAACACAAGCTCGTGCGCTGGAGCGCACTGGCCCTGCTCGTGACGCTGATGAGCGGCTGCTGCGTGGCCCCGTGGGGCGGACGCTACTACGGCGGCGGCTACTACCACGGCGGCGGCTACGGCGGTGGCGGCTATGAGCGCGGCGGTGGCGGCTGGCACCACTGAAGCGCTCGTCGCGCCGCCTGGCAACTGGAATGACGAAGGCCGCTCGCGCGGCCTTCATTCTTGCGTGGCGACGGCGCCGTGACGCTAGTGCAGGTGCTTGCGGCCCTTGCCGCCGGCCGGCGGCGTGGCCGCCTTGGCGTCGGCGTTGCGCAGCATGTCCTTGCCGCTGATGCCGGCGAACAGCGCGGCCGCGCGCACCTTGATCTCGAGCAGCTCGCTCGCGCTCACCGAGTACTGCCCGGTGACCTTGTTGACGTCGACCTTGAACTCCACGTCCTTGCCGTTGTTCGACAGCGTGCCGACGGTGAACTCGTAGTCCTCGCTGTCGGCGGGCAGGCCGCGGGCGGCGAGGTCCCAGTCCTCGTACTCGACCCGCTGGATCTCCCCGCTCGCCAGGTCGAGCAGACCGGTCGACTCGATGATGTCGTCGCCCACTTCATCGGAAATCGTGATCGGTACCTTCAGGTCCACGGCTTGGCCTTGTGCTGTTGTCGAGGGCGCGATTGTCCCACGCCCAACCCGGGACGCGGGCGATCGGCGTGCCCGCGCGCCCTTGCTGCAGCGCCGCATGTGGCGCTCAGGCGTCGCGCCGCAGCCTCGCGCGCACCAGCCGGCCGAAGGTCAGGCCCTGCACCAGGATCGAGAAGGCGACGACGGCATAGGTCAGCGCGATCAGCGTCTCGCGCCAGGGCCCGGTCGGCAGGGCCAGCGCCAGCGCGAGCGACAGGCCGCCGCGCAGCCCGCCCCAGGTCAGCAGCCCGCCCGCGCCCGCGGGCAGGCGTGACGCGCGACGCGCGAGCGTGACGGGCAGGCCCACCGTCAGCCAGCGCGCGGCGAGCGTGATCGCGATCGCCACGAGCCCGGCGCCGACGGCCGCGGCCGGGCCGACGGGGAAGCGGATCGTGATCACCTCCATGCCCACCAGCACGAACAGCACCGCGTTGAGCACGTCGTCGACGAGCTCCCAGAACACGTCGAGGTGGTGCTGCGTCTGCGCGGGCAGGCGCCCCTCGCGGCCGGCGTGCCCCACCATCAGGCCGACGACCACCATCGCGAGCGGCCCCGACACGTGCAGGTCGTTGGCCAGCGTGTAGCCGCCGACCACGCCCGCCAGCGTCAGCAGCACCGCCACCGCGTGCGCGTCCACGCCGCGCAGCAGGCGGCACAACACGAACCCGAGGGCCCAGCCGAACAGCAGCCCGCCGCCGGCCTCCTGCGCGAGCAGCGCCGCGCCGTGCGCCAGCGTGGGCGCGCCGCCCTCGGCCGCCACCTCGAGCAGCAGCACGAACAGCACGACGCCCACGCCGTCGTTGAACAGGCTCTCGCCGGCGATCACGACTTCGAGGTTGCGCGGCGCGCCGGCCGACTTCAGCATGCCGATGACCGCGATCGGGTCGGTGGGCGAGATCAGCGCGCCGAACAGCAGGCAGGCGATCAGCGGCGTGGGCAGGCCCAGCGCGCCGAGCGCGGCCCACAGCGCCCATCCGACCAGCATCGTCGACAGCCCGGTGCCGACGAACGCCAGCACGCCGACCTGCCAGCGGTAGTCGCGCAGCGCCTTCAGGTCGACGTGCAGCGCGCCGGCGAACAGCAGCAGCGAGAGCATGCCCTGCATCAGCAGCTGCGAGAAGTCGATCGAGCGAACGAGGCGCTCCTCGTTGGCATGCAGGCCCCCGGCCAGGCCGGCCGCGTCCAGGCCGACCAGCGCGAGCGACAGCACGAGCGAGGTCGCCATCACGCCGATGGTCGTGGGCAGCTTGAGCCAGCGCTGGTTGACCCAGGCCAGCAAGGCGGTGAGCGCGAGCACCGAGGCCGCGACGTCGAGCATGGAGGCTCCGTTCAGGGACGTGGAGTGTCGGGGCCGGAGCGACCCCCTCGTGCGTTCAGTCGCTCAGGAGCCGGCCACCTTCATCGGCGACAGCAGCACCGAGCCCACCGTCTTGGCGCCGTAGTTGTAGGTGTCGGCGCCGATCGCCTGGATGCCCATCAGCATCGAGCGCAGGTGGCCGGCGATGGTCACCTCCTCCACCGGATGGACCATGCGGCCGTTCTCGACCCAGAATCCCGCGGCGCCGCGCGAGTAGTCGCCGGTGACGTAGTTGACGCCCTGCCCCATCAGCTCGATGACGAACAGGCCGCGATCGAGCTTGCGCAGCATGGCCGGCAGGTCGTCGCCCGGTTGCGTGCGGCGATGGGTCATGCGCAGGTTCTGCGAGCCGCCGGCGTGGCCGGTGGTCTTCATGCCCAGCTTGCGCGCCGAGTAGCTCGAGAGGAAATAGCCCTTGACCTCGCCGGCGCTGACGACGTCGCGCGCCTTCGTGCGCACGCCCTCGTCGTCGAACGGCGCGCTGCCCTTGCCCTTGGGCTCGTGCGGGAACTCGAAGATGTCGACGTCCTTGGGAAACACCTGCGTGCCCAGGCAATCCTGCAGGAAGCTGGCCTTGCGGTACAGCGCCCCGCCGCTGACGCCCTGCACGAACGCGCCCAGCAGGCCGGCCGCCAGGCTGGACTCGAACAGGATGGGCACCTCGCAGGTGGGGACCTTGCGCGAGTTCAGGCGCGACAGGGCGCGCTCGGCGGCGTAGCGGCCGACGGCCTCGGGCGCGGCCAGGTCGGCGGCGTCGCGCATCGAGGAATACCAGTGGTCGCGCTGCATGCCGCCACCCTTGCCGGCGATGGGCGCGACCGACAGCGAATGGCGCGAGCTCGCGTAGCCGCCCCGGAAGCCGCGCGTGTTGCCGGTCCAGAAATGCGATTGCTGCGCCGACACGCCGGCGCCCTCGGAGTTGGTGATCTTGCGGTCGGTGGCGAAGGCCGCGTCCTCGCAGCGCTTGGCCAGCTCGGTGGCGCGCGCGACATCGACGTCCCAGGGGTGGAACAGGTCCAGCGCCATGGCCGCCTCGGCCGGCGTGGCCAGATCGGCGGCCTCGGGCAGGCCGGCGGCCGGATCCTCGGCGGTGAAGCGCGCGATGTCGTAGGCCGCGCGAACCGTCTGCTCCAGCGCCTTCATGGAGAAGTCGGACGTGCTCGCGTTGCCGCGCCGCTGGCCGATGTAGATCGCCACGCCCACCGACTTGTCGCGGTTGCGCTCCACGTTCTCGACCTCGCCCTTGCGCACCGACACCGACAGCCCGCTGCCCTCCGAGACCTCCGCCGCCGCATCGCTCGCGCCGGTCGCCCTGGCGATCTTCAGCACGTCCTCGATGATCTGCTGGAACTGCTCCGGTTTGAAGGCGAACCCTTCGTTTTTCGTGGCGGCCATCGGCATTCCTTGCTTGGAGTTGTTGAGGTCGGCGCGGGTGGACTGGCCATGCGCGCCAATTGCAGGACAATCCGGGCAATCATAGCGATCATCAGAGAGTCCCCAAGCCCATGCCCCGCGAGCCCAAGCACGCCTCCAACCGCCAGGCGGAGGCCGAGGCGTTCGACGCCGAGACGCCCGATCTGCCGGTCAGCAAGCGCCAGGCGGCCATCGACGGCAGCGCGCCAAGCCGCAACGAGCTAAAGAAGCAGATGCAGGATCTGCAGGAACTCGGCGAGGCCGTCGCCGCGCTGCCGGTCGACCGCCTGGACAAGCTCAAGATCGACGAGCGCCTGCGCGACGCCATCGACGAACTGCGCCGCACCCGCTCGTTCGAGGGCAAGCGCCGCCAGCTGCAGTACATCGGCAAGCTGATGAAGGCCGAGGATCCGGCGCCGCTGCGCGAGGCCGTCGCCTCGTACCGCGTCGGCAGCGCCACCGACACGCTCGCCCTGCACCAGGCCGAATACTGGCGCGACCAGCTGCTGGCCGGCGACGACGCGCTGCAGCAGTGGGTCGAGGCCTACCCTGCCACCGACATCCAGCAGCTGCGCAGCCTCGTGCGCTCGGCGCGCAAGGAAAAGCTCGAGCCGGGCGAGCGCCACGGTCGCGCGTACCGCGACCTGTTCCGCCTCGTCAAGGAGCAGATGCAGGGCGCCGCCGGCGCGGACGACGACGCGCCGCCCACCGATCCGTCGCACGATGACTGAGACCGCGGCATCGACGCCGGATGGCGTGCGCATCGGGCTCGTCTCGATCAGCGACCGCGCCTCGGCCGGCGTCTACGAGGACAAGGGCCTGCCGTCGCTGCGCGAGTGGCTCGCGCGCGCCGTGCGCAACCCGGTCGTCTACGAGGAACGGCTGATCGCCGACGACGCGCCCACGATCAGCGCCACGCTGCGCGCGCTGGTCGACGACGCCCGCTGCGACCTGGTGCTGACCACCGGCGGCACCGGCCCGGCGCCGCGCGACGTCACGCCCGAGGCGACGCTGGCCGTCGCCGACCGCGAGATGCCCGGCTTCGGCGAGCAGATGCGCCAGATCAGCCTGCGCTTCGTGCCCACCGCCATCCTGTCGCGCCAGGTGGGCGTGATCCGCCGCCGCGCGCTCATCCTGAACCTGCCCGGCCAGCCCAAGGCGATCGCCGAGACGCTGCAGGGCCTGCCCGACCTCGCGCCCCCGGTGCCCGGCATCTTCGCCGCGGTGCCGTATTGCATCGACCTGATCGGCGGCCCGTACATCGAGACCGACCCGGCCGTCTGCCCGGCCTTCCGCCCCAAGTCCGCGCAGCGCCGGCCCGCCGGCACCGCGTGACCGCTTCCATGCCCCGCACATCCAGCCCCCGGTGCCCATGCCGCTGACGTCCCGTCGCCTCGTCCCGCCGACCGACCGGCGAATGTCCGCCGTCGCGCTGGCGCTCCTGCTCCCGCTGGCCGCATCGATCCCGGTGGCCCGCGCGGCGCCCGCCCCGGCGGCCGCAACCGCATCGCCCGGCGATCTGCTGCTGCCCTGCACCGTCGTGCCCCACGACACGCTGATCGGCCTGAACCGGACGCTCTTCGCGGCCCCGGGCGCGTGGAAGGACGTGGCACGCATCAACCACCTGCCTGATTCGAACCGCATCGACCCGGGCCAGGTGCTGCAGGTGCCCGCCCGCTACCTGCACAGCAAGGTCGTGCCGGCGCAGGTGCTGAGCGCGTTCGGCGACGTGCGCATCGCCGACCGGCCCGCCAGCGCCGGTGCCACGCTCGACGTCGGCGCGACGATCCGCACCGGCGAGGCCAGCAGCGCGGTCGTGCAGCTGGCCGACGGCTCGCGCATCAAGCTGGCGCCCGACAGCCAGGGCCGGCTCGACGAGCAGCGCCGGTTCCAGGTCAAGGCCGCCGCCGCGGCGGTCGACGACGGCCTGGTGGCCGCGTCGCTGCGCCTGATCAGCGGTTCGGTGGAGGTGTTCGCGAGCAAGGTGTTGCGCGCGCGTCCGCTCGAGGTCAGCACGCCCACGGCCGTGATCGGCGTGCGCGGCACGGTGTACCGCGTGCGCCATGCCGTCACGCCGGCCACGGCGACGGCCAGTGCCGTGAACGTGTCGGCCACGGAAGTGCTGGAAGGCAAGGTGCACGCCCAGGTCGGCGCCTCCGCGGCGCAGGCCGCCGACGTGCCCGCGGGGTTCGGCGCCCCGCTCGAGGACGGCCGCAAGCCGGTGGCGCTGCCGCTGCCGCCGGCACCCGACCTGTCCGCCGTGCCGGCGCTGTTCGACCACCTGCCGATCAGGTTCCCGGTCCCCGGCGTGCTGCGGGTGCGGGTGCAGGTGGCCAACGACGCCGCCTTCGACCACATCCAGTACGACCAGCACTTCGACGCCGGCGACGACGTCTACATTCCCCAGCTGGCCGACGGCCCCTGGCACCTGCGCATCCGCGCCATCGGCCCGGAAGGCCTGGAGGGCCTGGACGCGCGGCGCGACTTCCGGCTTCTGGCCCGTCCCGAGGCGCCCTTCCTCACGGAGCCGCCGGCCGGCGGCAAGCGGCCGGTGGGCGACGTCACGCTGCGCTGGACGCACAACCCCGACGCCGCGGGCTTCGTCGTGGAGGTGGCGCGCGACGCCCGGTTCACGCAGATCGCGCTGCACGACGAGCACGTCCGCGGCGACACCGCCGTCTTCCATCCGACCGACTCCGCCTTCGGCGCCGCCGACGGCCTGTACTGGTGGCGCGTGCTGAGCGTGGCCACCGACGGCCGCCGCGGCGCCTGGAGCGAGCCGCAGGCGCTGGTGCTGCGTCCGACCCCGCGCGCGCCGCTGGGCCAGGTGAGTCCCGATGGCGCCGCCATCGAGCTGCGCTGGGGCGGCCGGCCCGAGGATCGCGCCGAGGCCGAACTGGCGCGCGACGCCGCCTTCCAGCAGATCGTCACGCGTGGCGACTACGAGACGCCCGGCGCCCGGCTGCCGCGGCCGGCCGCCGGCACCTACTTCGCGCGCTACCGTTTCGTCGAGCCCGACGGCTTCAAGACATCGTGGAGCGCCCCGGTGAAGATCGAGGTCGCCAGCAGCTGGCACCGGGCGCTCGGCGCGCTGCTGCCGGCGTCCTGGCCGAGGTAGCGCTCAGCCCAGGCGACGCACGCCGGCGGGCGTCGCGATGCCGGCCCACAGGCCCGGTTCGCCGGCCTCGATGGTGATGCGTCCCGCCGCGAAGCCCAGGCGCGCCAGCAGCGACTCGACGCGCGCCGGCTCCGGATGGCGCAGCCCCAGCGACGCGAGCGTGCAGGCGGCCTCAGGCAGGCCCGCGCCCGCGGGGGCGCGAGGCTGCTGCCATTCGACGAGCATCGGCAGCGCGCCGCCCAGCGGCACGCGGCCGTCGGCCGGGATGGTGATGAGCCATTCGCGCGTGCCGCGCGTCTGCGTCTCGATCGCGCCGCAACAGGCCAGCACCTGCTCGGGGCATCCCCGCAGGTCGTCGGTGCGCGCGACCCAGGCCGACAGCCGCGGCGCCCGCAGCGCGGCGGCGTCGTCCAGGCCGAACCAGCGCGGGCGGCCGGGGTGCGGCGCGGCGGGATCGGGCGCGAGGACCTCGAGGAACGCGGCGTCGCCCAGGCGCAGCAGGAGGTTGTGCGTGCCCATGCGTGGATGCGCGCCGCCGGGCCCGGGCGCGACGCCGAGGAGCGCCTTCACGTAGTCGCCGCCGCTCTGCAGCGACGGCGCCGTGACCACGAGATGGTCGATCTCGCAGCGCACTACTTCACCAGGCGGCTCAGGCCCTCGGCATCGAACTTCTCGTCGACCTGCGCGTCCTTGGGCACGCAGTCCCGGGCCTGGGCCAAGCCTTCGGCCAGCACGCGCTCGATGGCGGTCCACAGGAGCGCGATCTGGTGTTCGTGCGCCGAGGCGTTGTCGATCAGGCCCTTCATCGCCTGCGCGATCGGGTCGTCGCCCTGCGTCACGCCATAGGCCGAGAAGCCCAGGCGGGCGGCGGTGGCCTCGCGCGCGGCGTCGGTGTCGGCAGCCACGATGCGCGCCGGGTTGCCCACCGCGGTGGCGCCCGCGGGCACCGGTCGCGTGACGACCGCGCCCGAGCCCACGCGGGCGCCCGCGCCGACGGTGAAGCCGCCCAGCACGCTGGCGTTGGCGCCGATGATCACGCCCGCCTCCAGCGTCGGATGCCGCTTGGCGCCCTTGACCAGCGACGTGCCGCCCAGCGTCACGCCCTGGTAGATCGTGCAGTCGTCCTGGATCTCGGCCATCTCGCCGATGACCACGCCCATGCCGTGATCGATGAAGACGCGCCGGCCGATAGTCGCCCCCGGATGGATCTCGATGCCGGTGAAGAAGCGTCCCAGGTGCGACAGGAAGCGGCCGGCCACGTGCATGCGGTGCGTCCAGAACCACTTGGCGCGGCGATGCCAGACCAGTGCGTGCAGGCCCGGGTAACAGAGCAGCACCTCCAGGCGCGAGCGCGCGGCGGGGTCGCGCTCGAGGATGGTCGTGATGTCTTCGCGCAGGCGATCGAACATTGCAGGCGGTCTCGCGGCTCGTGGAAACGGAAGGGAACGGGCAGTGTATCGGCAGCCCCGCCGCGTCGCCCGCCAGCGCCGCGATCGCCCCATCGCCAGGCGGACCACCCGGCCGGGTGGCGCGGCGCCATGCCCGCGACAGGGCGGGGACAGTAGCGGCACGCCGCACTGGTCGGAGACGGCCTGGAGTGTTCCGTTTACAACTGCCCGGCCATACCACGTCCGGATCGGGTCTAATGTCGGGAGTCTTCGACGGACAGGACATCGGCCTCGAAGCACTGGAAATGCCGGACAGGCCGCCTCGCAGAAGGTGCCGCCCGCAGAGGGAGAGGGATTCTTGTCATTCACCAACCTGTATCTCGTCGCGGCCGTGGTCGTCGCGAGCGTTGCGTTCGCGGCGCTCGCGCGACTGCTGCCGGCGCGCGCCGCAGCGCCCGCCGCGCCGCAGCCGCAGCCGCAGCCGCCGCCACCGTCCGCCTCGCGCCACGCCGCGCTGCAGGGCTTGCGCGGCCTGCTGGCCTTCGGCGTGTTCATGCACCACTCGTTCCTCTGGAGCCGCTACGGGCGCGGATTCGGCTGGCTGGACGCCGACGTGTGGCACCAGTTCGGCGAGAGCCGCGTCGTGCTGTTCTTCATGCTGACCGCGACGCTGTTCTACGGGCGCCTGCTCGACGCCCGCGGCCGCGGCATCGACTGGCTCAAGCTGTACGTCTCGCGCCTGCTGCGCCTGGGGCCGGCCTACTGGCTCGCGATGGCGCTGATGTTCGCCGCCATCGCCTGGGCCACCGTGCACCGGATCGACGGCGCCGGCAGCTCGATCGTGCAGTTCTCCTGGTCCGACATCCTCGGCCAGTGCCTGGCCTGGCTGGGCTTCTCCATCCTGGGCATGCCGTCGATCGACGGCTACTTCGCCACGCCCACCGTGACCGCCGTCGTCACGTGGACGCTGCCCTATGAATGCGCCTTCTACGCGCTGCTGCCCCTCCTGGCGCTGCCGCTGCGCGTGAAGCTGCCGCTGACGGCGCTCGGGTTCGGCCTCATCGGCGCGATCGGGCTGGCGGTGTCGGACGCCGATCCGGTCTACTGCGTGCCGTTCGTGGGCGGGCTTGCCGTGGCACAGGTCATGCGCGTCCCGCGCCTGGCCGAGGTCTTGCGCCACCGCGCCTGCGCCGCGGCCGCGCTGGTCGCGATGACCGTCGCCATCCTCCAGTTCCGCAGCGTCTATGCGCCGGTGCCGTTGCTGTTGCTGGCGTTCTCGCTGGCGGTGGTGGCGTGCGGCAACGACCTGTTCGGCATCCTCAACTGGCGCCTGCCCCAGGCCCTGGGCAGCTGGGCGTACAGCCTGTACCTGCTGCACGGCATCGCGCTGTACACGCTGTTCAAGCTGGTGATCGGCGACGAGCGCGCCGCCCGCCTGACCGACTGGCAATGCGGCCTGCTGCTGGCCGCGTTCGTGCCGGTGGTGCTGGTGATCTCGTGGGCCAGCCAGCGCTGGGTCGAATCGCCGCCCATGCGCGCGGTGCCGGCCGTCGTCGCCGCCATCCGCAGGCGCCTGCCGCCGCGCGGCGCCGGCGCGGCCGCGACGCAGGCGGTCGGCGGGCTGGCCGCCGGCGGCGCGTCCAACGAGCGCCACGCGGCCTGACGCTCAGTCCGCGCCGCGGCGCCGCTTCTGCACCTGGCGTGCGATGCCGCGCAGGATGTGCACCTCCTCGGTGGTCACCTGCGCGCGGTTGACGAGCTGGTGCAGCCGCGCCATCAGCTTGCGCGGCACGGCCGGGTCGAGGAAGTCGATCTCCACCAGCATCTCGCGCCAGTGGCCCAGCAGGCCGCGCACGGCGGCGGCGTCCGCGTGCTCCGGCGCCCGGGTGCGCTCGACGACGGGGAAGCCGCCGAGCGCCTGGCGCCAGTCGTAGGACAGCAGTTGCACCGCCTGCGCGAGGTTGAGCGAGCCGTACTCCGGCTGCGTCGGGATGCTGATGCACAGGTGGCAGGCGTGGACGTGCTCGTTGGACAGCCCGAAGCGTTCGCCGCCGAACACGAACGCGACGCGATGGTCGGTGCGCGCCAGCTCGGCGAAGGCGTCGCGCGGCGCGCGCGTGGGCGGGCCGAAGTCGCGCGGCGTCATCGCGGTCGCGCAGGCGAAGGTGGTGTCCGCGAGGGCTTCGTCCAGCGTGCCGACGATGCGGGCGCGCTCGAGGATGTCGGTGGCGCCGGAGGCCATCGCGATCGCGTCGGGCTGCGTCAGCACGTCGGCGAAGCGCGGCGTGACCAGCACCAGGTCGGAGAAGCCCATCACCTTCATGGCGCGGGCTGCCGAGCCGACGTTGCCGGGATGGCTGGTGTCGACCAGGATGAAGCGTGTCTGATCCGTCAAGAACTGCACCGTTGCAAGTGGACGGCACGGGCGGGCGCGTGACTTCGCGCGGCCGGGCCGGATAGAATCGTGGATTGCGCATTGTCACGCCGCCGTCGCCTCGAACGACCGCCGCCGCGGCATCCGCACCGCTCTTTCGTCCCTGTCGCCCTCTTCCGCCCTGGCCGGCGCTCCCCACCGGAGCCGCCGCCGGCGTCACCTTTCCCGGAATCGTCCCATGTCCATGACCCTGCACCCGATGCTCAACATTGCCGTCAAGGCCGCGCGCGCGGCGGGGGCGATCATCAACCGGGCCTCGCTCGACGTGGACAAGGTGCAGGTGGAGACGAAGGGCGTGAACGACTTCGTCACCGAGGTCGACAAGCATGCGGAAGCGGTCATCGTCGAGATCATCCTGCAGGCCTACCCGGGCCACGGCATCCTGGCGGAGGAATCGGGCCGCGAGCTCGGCGCCAAGGACAGCGAATTCGTCTGGATCATCGATCCGCTGGACGGCACCACCAACTTCATCCACGGCTTCCCGGTCTACGCGGTGTCGATCGCGCTGGCCTGGCGCGGCGTGGTGCAGCAGGCCGTGGTCTACGACCCGAACCGCAACGACCTGTTCTACGCCTCGCGCGGCCGCGGCGCCTTCCTGAACGACCGCCGCATCCGCGTCTCCAAGCGCCTGCGCCTGGCCGATTCGCTGATCGGCACCGGCTTCCCGTTCCGCAAGGGCGACAACTTCAAGCGCTACATGAAGATGTTCGAGGAGATCTCGCAGCTGTGCGCCGGCCTGCGCCGCCCCGGCGCGGCCTCGCTCGATCTCTGCTACGTGGCGGCCGGGTACTACGACGGCTTCTTCGAGACCGGGCTCAGCCCCTGGGACATCGCGGCGGCCTCGCTGATCATCACGGAAGCCGGCGGCCTGATCGGCAACTTCAGCGGCGAGGCCGACTTCCTCTACCAGCGCGAGGTCGTCGCCGGCACGCCCAAGGTCTACGGCCAGCTCGTCAACATCCTGACGCCCTACTCGCGCGTCATCAAGGAAGACGGCAAGCCCGCGGCCGCCGAGGGCGCCGCGCCGGACGCGACCGACGCGTTCGTCGCCGCCAACGCAGCCGCCGCGCCCGCGGCGCCGGCCGAGCCGAAGCCGCGCAAGGCCATCAAGGTCAGCGGCCCGCGCACGCCGCGCAGGACGGCCTGACAGGCACGGCGTTCGCCGCGGCACGCGAATGCTGCGCCAGGCGTCCACCACCTACGTCGTCGAGACCCGCACGCGCGGGCTCGTCGAGTTCACGCACCCGGTCGCGGACTGGGTCGGGCAGCAAGGCATCGCGACCGGGCTGCTGACCCTGTTCGTTCGCCACACCTCGGCCAGCCTGCTGGTGCAGGAGAACGCCGACCCGGACGTGCGCGGCGACCTCGACCGCTTCTTCGCCCGCCTGGTGCCCGACGGCGATCCGCTGTTCCGCCACGTCGACGAAGGCCCGGACGACATGCCGTCCCACGCGCGCTCGGCGCTGACCAACGTGCAGCTGTCGATTCCCGTGGCCGGCGGCAAGCTCGTGCTGGGCACCTGGCAGGGCATCTACCTCTGGGAGCATCGGCGGCGGGCGCACCGGCGCGAGGTGGCGGCGCACCTGCTGGGCGAGTGACGCCGGCAGCGGCGGCGGGACGGCGATAATCCGCCTCCCTGCCGCGCGGCCGTCGCGCGGCGCGTCTCGCGTGAACCCCTGCCGTGTCTGCCGCCCCGCCCCTGGAAATCTCGAAGGAACCGATCGACCTGAGCGGGCACACGCCCATGATGGCGCAGTACTTCCGCCTCAAGGCCGACCACCCCGAGACGCTCCTGTTCTATCGCATGGGCGACTTCTACGAGGTGTTCTTCGACGACGCCCGCAAGGCGAACCGGCTGCTGGACATCACGCTGACCACGCGCGGCGCGTCCAACGGCCAGCCGGTGGTCATGGCCGGCGTGCCGGTGCATGCGCTCGAGTCGTACCTGGCGCGGCTGGTCAAGCTCGGGGAGGCGGTGGCGATCGCCGAGCAGGTGGGCGAGGTCGGCGCCGGCAAGGGGCCGGTCGAACGCAAGGTGGTGCGCGTCGTCACGCCGGGCACCGTCACCGATTCGGAGCTGCTGGCCGAGCGGCAGGAGACGGTGCTGCTCGCGGTGTACGCGAACCGCGCCCGCGTCGGCCTGGCCTGGCTGGCGCTGGCCGAAGGCCGGCTGGGGCTGGGCGAATGCACGGAGGCCGAGTTGCCGTCGTGGCTCGCGCGCCTGGCGCCGGCGGAGATCCTGGTGTCGACCGAAGGCGCGCCGATGGCGGTGCGCCAGGGGACGGTGTCGGTCGTCAACCGCCCGGCCTGGCAGTTCGACACCGAGCTGGGCCTGCGCAAGCTGCACGAGCTGCTGGGCGTCACCACGCTGGCCGGCTTCAACGCGCAGGAACTGCCGCGCGCGCACGCCGCCGCGGCAGCACTCGTCAGCTACGCCGAGCACACCTCGGGCGGCGCGAGGAGCGCGCTGGGCCACGTGAAATCGCTGCACGTCGACAAGGCCAGCGAGCTGCTGGAGCTGCCGCCGGCCACGCTGCGCAACCTCGAGCTGACGCAGACGCTGCGCGGCGAGGCGGCGCCGACGCTGCTGTCGCTGCTGGATACCTGCCGCACCGGGATGGGAAGCCGGCAGCTGCGCCACTGGCTGACCCATCCGATGCGCGAGCGCCAGGGCGCGCTGGAGCGCCACGACGCCATCGCCGTGCTCGCCGCGCACGGTCCCGAGCCGCTGCGCCAGGCGCTGCGCGGCGTCAGCGACGTGCAGCGCATCGTCGCGCGCATCGCGCTGCGCCAGGTGCGCCCGCGCGAGCTCGCGGGCCTGCGCGACACCCTCGCCCTGCTGCCGCAGCTCGTCGGCTGCCTGCCGCCCAGCCACTGCCGTGTCGCGAGCGCGCCCGCCGAGCCCGAACTCGACGACATCGGCGACGGCGCCACCAGCGCGCTGCTGCTGCGCCTGCACGGCGCGCTGCACCCCGACCCGCGCATCCTGCAGCACCTGGCCGCCGCCGTCGCCGCCGAGCCCGCGGTGCTGCTGCGCGATGGCGGCGTCATTGCGTCCGGCTTCGACGCCGAACTCGACGAGCTGCGCGCCATCGCCACCAACTGCGACGACTTCCTGGTCGCGCTGGAGGCCCGCGAGCGCCAGCGCACCGGCATCGGCAATCTCCGCGTGCAGTACAACAAGGTGCACGGCTTCTACATCGAGGTGACGGCCTCGGGCCTGGACAAGGTGCCCGCCGACTACCAGCGCCGCCAGACGCTGAAGAACGCCGAGCGCTTCATCACGCCCGAGCTGCGCGCGTTCGAGGACAAGGCGCTGTCGGCGCAGGAGCGCTCGCTGTCGCGCGAGAAGCTGCTGTGGGAGACGCTGCTCGACCAGCTGCAGGACACGCTCGGCGTGCTCGGCGAGCTGGCGCGCGCGCTGGCCTCGCTCGATGCGCTGTGCGCGCTGACCGAGCGCGCGACGACGCTGGGCTGGTGCCGCCCGGAGTTCGTCAACCACCCGTGCCTGGACATCGAACGCGGCCGCCACCCGGTGGTCGAGGCGCGCCTGGCCGAGACGGACGGCGGCAGCTTCATCGCCAACGACTGCCGGCTCGACGCGCGCACCCGCATGTTGATCGTCACCGGCCCCAACATGGGCGGCAAGAGCACCTTCATGCGCCAGGTGGCGCTGATCACGCTGCTGGCGGCGATGGGCTCGTACGTGCCGGCCGCGCGCTGCCGCCTGGGCCCGATCGATGCGATCCACACCCGCATCGGCGCGGCCGACGACCTGGCCAATGCGCAGTCCACCTTCATGGTCGAGATGACCGAGGCTGCCGCGATCATCCACTCGGCCACCGACCGCTCGCTGGTGCTGATGGACGAGATCGGCCGCGGCACCTCCACCTTCGACGGCCTGGCGCTGGCGGGCGCGATCGCGTCGCACCTGCACGAGAAGAACCGCTCGTTCACGCTGTTCGCGACGCACTACTTCGAGCTGACCGACTTCCCGACCAAGCACGCCGGTGCGCTCAACATGCACGTGTCGGCCGCCGAGAGCGGCGACCAGATCGTGTTCCTGCACGCGATCGAGGCCGGCCCGGCCAGCCGCAGCTACGGCGTGCAGGTGGCCAAGCTGGCCGGCATGCCCGCCAGCCTCGTGCGCCAGGCACGCGCCACGCTCGAGGCGCTGGAAGCCCAGCAGAACAGCGGCCAGGCCCAGGTCGACCTGTTCGCCGCCCCGGCCGCTGCCGACGCGGCCGCCGCCGCCGCCGGCCCGTCGCGCGCCGAGGCCGCGCTGATGGCCATCGATCCAGATCGCCTTGCCCCGCGCGAAGCCCTGGAAGCGTTGTATCGTCTCAAGGCGCTGCTTCCCAAGGAATGAACATGCATGAGTTCCCACCGCTGCCGCGTCGGCCGGCAGCCCGCCACGACGGCGCGTGTGCGCCAAGCGAAGCGCGCAAGCGCGGGGCCGCCGCGCTCGGCCGTCCTTCGCTCAGGCCGCGCGCCCCCTCGGGGGGCTGTCAGCGGTACTCCGCTGACTGGGGGCTCACGCGACTTCGCGCGGCCGCCGCGCTCGGCCGTCCTTCGCTCAGGCCGCGTGCCCCCTCGGGGGGCTGGACGCGGCACTCCGCGGCCTGGGGGCTCACGCGACTTCGCGCGGCCGCCGCGCTCGGCCGTCCTTCGCTCAGGCCGCGTGCCCCCTCGGGGGGCTGGACGCGGTACTCCGCGGCCTGGGGGCTCACGCGACTTCGCGCGGCCGCCGCGCTCGGCCGCTCCGGAGCAAGGCCGCGTGCCCCCTCGGGGGGCTGGACGCGGTACTCCGCGGCCTGGGGGCTCACATGACCTATTGCGTCGGCATCCGGCTCAACGCCGGGCTCGTCTTCCTGTCGGACTCGCGCACGAACGCCGGGCTCGACCAGATCAGCATCTTCCGCAAGATGATCGTCTACGAGAAGCCGGGCGATCGCTTCATGGTGCTGCTGTCGGCCGGCAACCTGTCGATCTCGCAGTCGGTGCGCGAGATCCTGCAGGTCGAGACGGTGCCCAACGGCGATGACGAGCCGATCACCATCTGGAACGCCAAGAGCATGTTCGACGCCGCCCGCGTGCTGGGCGCGGCCGTGCGGCGAGTCTACGAGAACGATGGCCAGGCGCTGAAGAACAACGGCATGGACTTCGTCGCCAGCTTCATCTTCGGCGGCCAGATCGGCGGCGAGGCGATGCGGCTGTTCCTCGTGTATTCGGCCGGCAACTTCATCGAGGCCACGCGCGAGACCTGCTTCTTCCAGATCGGCGAATCGAAGTACGGCAAGCCCATCCTCGACCGCGTGCTGACCCCCACGACGCCGCTCGAGGAGGCGGCCAAGTGCGCGCTGGTGTCGATGGACTCGACGCTGAAGTCCAACCTGTCCGTCGGCCTGCCGCTCGACCTGGTGGTGTACGAGGCCGACAAGCTGCAGTCCGACCAGATCGCCTGCATCGACGACCAGAACCCGTACTTCCGCATGGTGCGCGACTCCTGGGGCCGGCGCCTGCGCGAGGTGTTCGAGGCGATGGACGACCCGCAATGGGGCGACGGCGCCTCGGCCGCCACGCCGTTGATCGTCGACGCGCCGCGCTACGAGGCACTCAAGAAGATCCACAACGAGACCGAGAAGGTCGTCTGAGTGGCCACGGCGATGCAGTCGCGGGCCGTCCCGACGAGCCCCGCAGGCCCCATTGGGAAGGGAGCGCCGCACCCGGCGCGGGAGGGGCGCCGTTGAAGACGATCGTCTTCGCCCACGCGAACGGCTTTCCCGCGGGCAGCTACGAACCCCTGTTCGAGGTCTGGCGCCGCGCCGGTTGGCGCGTCGAGGCACCGGCGCGCTTCAGCCACGACCCGCGCTATCCGGTGACCAGCAACTGGCCACGGCTGCGCGACCAGCTGACCGACTTCATCGCCGCCAACGGCCTGGCCGGCGCGATGCTGGTCGGCCACTCGCTGGGCGGCCTGGTCAGCCTCATGGCAGCCTGCAGGCGGCCCGACCTGGTGGGCGGCCTCGTGATGCTCGACTCGCCCATCGTCACCGGCTGGCGCGCGCACAGCGTGCACATGGCCAAGCGCGCGGGCCTGATCGAGCGCATCGGCCCGGGCGCCATCTCGCGCAAGCGTCGCCACGAGTGGCCGTCGCGCGAGGCCGTGCATGCGCATTTCGCCGCCAAGTCGACGTTCGCGCGCTGGGATCCGCGCATGCTGCAGGCCTATGTCCAGGCCGGCTTCGAGGAGGTCGAGGACAAGGTCGTGCTCGCGGTGCGGCGCGAGGTCGAGACCCGCATCTACAACACGCTGCCGCACCACGTGCCCGCGCTGCTGCGCAAGCATCCGCCGCGTTGCGCCGTCGGCTTCATCGCCGGCACGCGATCGGCCGAGATGCGCCAGGGCGGCTTCGCGAGTTCGCACAAGCTGGCAGGCGAGCGCTGGCGCTGGATCGAGGGCACGCACCTGTACCCGATGGAGCGGCCCGACGACACGGCGCTGCTGGTGCTGGAACTGCTCGCCTCGATGAAGCCGGTGCCGCCGCGTCCGCGCCACGCGCAGGGCGGCGCGCTGTCGCAGCCGCCGGCCTGAGCAACCGCCGAGGAATCGTCGCCGCGCGCGGACGCGGGCGCGACCGGGCGTGGGATGTTCGGCGCGCCCGCCGCCTGCAGGGTGGTTCGACGCGATTCGCGCATCCCGCTCGCCGGGTACTCCGGGTCGCTCCTGCACCCGGCGGCAACGCGGCCGTCTTAAGATCGACCGCGGCCCCGCCCGACAGCGGCGGCGACCGATCGACGGAGAGTCCATGCGCGCGCACCACAAGCCCCATCGCCAGCCCCCTGCCAAGCCCGCTGCCCACGGCGGCGGCGGCGCGGACATCGCGATCGCCGAGCGGTCGCCCGCCGACGCGGGCAGGACGCCCATCGCGGACGACGCGGCCCCGCTCGCGCCGCCGTCGCGGCCGGTGCTGTCGGCTTGCCCGCCGCCGCTGGACGAACCGCAGCTGATCAAGCCGCTGGACGACAACTGGCGCCAGTGGCTGGCGGAGAACGCGCTGCTGGGGAATTCGCAGGAATCGATGCTCGCGAAGATCAGGCAAGCCGGCATCGACCCGGCGCAGGCCACCGGCTACCTGTCCATCATCGGGCGCGACCCGCTGTTTCGCGCCGGCGAGAAGATGCGCGACCGCTACACGCGCTTCGGCCGCGCGATGCTCAACGTGCAGGCCGTGCGCGAGAGCGACCCGCACTACACGCACGTCGAAAAGCGCAGCCGCGTCTCGCGCGACGAGTTCATCGAGCGCTACGTGCGCGGCTGCCGCCCGGTGGTGCTGACCGAGCTCGCGCGCGACTGGCCGGCGCTACAGCGCTGGTCGTTCGCCGAATTCAGGCGCCGCTACGGCCACCTCACCGTGCAGGTGCAGTCCGGCCGCGATGCCGACACCGACTACGAAGTCAACAAGGTGCGCCTGCGCCGCGACACCCCCTTCGCGGCCTTCCTCGACCGCGTCGCCGCCAGCGGCGTCACCAACGACGAGTACCTCACCGCCAGCAACGAGATCCTGCGCCGGCCGGAGTTCATGAGCCTGCTCGACGACATCGGCGCGCTGCCCGACTTCTGCAACCGCGCCGCGATGTCGCGCTCGGCCTCGCTGTGGGTGGGCCCGGCAGGCACGCGCACGCCGCTGCACCACGACACGCTGATGCTGCTGCACACGCAGGTCGTCGGTCGCAAGCGCTGGCGCTTCGTCTCGCCGCTGTCGGGCCCGCGCGTGTACAACGACTTCGACGTCTACAGCCCGGTCGACTTCGACCAGCTCGACCTCGCGCGCTTCCCCGAGGCCGCGAAGGTGAAGGTGCTGGACGTCGTCGTCGAGCCCGGCGAGACGATCTTCCTGCCGCTGGCCTGGTGGCACCAGGTGAGTTCGCTCGACCGCTGCATCTCGCTGTCGTTCACCAACCTCGACGTCCCCAACGAGTTCGATTTCCACGGCAATCGGATGTAGAAGCTGCCAGAGGCCGGAGACCACGAGGTCGATGGCGTGGCAACCCCGAATCAGCGGAGCGCCGTGGCGTCGGCGCGTGTCGGCAGAGCGCAGGGCGCAAGCGCGCGGCCGCTCCGGAGCAAGGCCGCGCCCCCCTCGGGGGGTGGCCGCGGTACCCCGCGGCCGGGGGTGGTCAGGCCCCGTATAATCGCGCTTTACCACCAAGGCATTCATGCCGAGAGCCGCGCCCCGCCCACCGGAGTGCCGCAGCGATCGAAGGCAGATGCCCAACGACATGACCAAGTTCGTCTTCGTCACCGGCGGCGTGGTGTCCTCGCTCGGCAAGGGCATCGCGGCGGCCTCGCTGGCCGCGATCCTCGAGTCGCGCGGCCTCAAGGTCACCCTCATCAAGCTGGATCCGTACCTCAACGTCGATCCGGGCACGATGTCTCCCTTCCAGCACGGCGAGGTGTTCGTCACCGACGACGGCGCGGA
>JAEKKH010000190.1 GCA_019510465.1 Burkholderiales bacterium | reverse complement strand
CTGGTCGACAACGAACCCATCATCTCGCCGGCGTGGTCGCCCGACGGCTCCGAGCTGGCGTTCGTCACCTTCCACGACAAGAAGGCCAAGGTCGTGATCCGCAACGTGCGCACCGGCGCCATGCGCGAGGTGGCGGCGTTCAAGGGGTCCAACAGCGCGCCGGCGTTCTCGCCCGACGGCCGCACCCTGGCGGTCACGCTGTCCAAGGACGGCGGCTCGCACGTCTACCTGATGGATCGCAACGGCGGCAACCCGCGCCGCGTCACCGAGAGCACCGGCATCGACACCGAGGCCAGGTTCTCGCCGGACGGCGGCACGCTGTTCTTCGTCAGCGACCGCGGGGGCGGCCCGCAGATCTACCGCCAGCCCGTGGGCGGCGGCGGCGCGCAGCGCGTCACATACAACGGTGCTTACAACATCAGCCCCGCGATCAGTCCCGACGGGAAGTTTCTCGCATACATTTCGCGCGGCGACGGCTTCAAGCTGATGGTGATGAACCTGGGCACCGGCGAGGTGGCCAGCGTGAGCGACACCAACGACGACGAGAGCCCGAGCTTCGCGCCCAACGGCCGCTACATCATCTACGCGACGAAGGCCAACGGCCGCGACGTGCTGATGGTCACGACGGCCGACGGTCGATTCAAGTCGACGCTGGTCGAATCGGGCCTCGACATCCGAGAACCTGTCTGGGGCCCGTTCGGCCGCTGATTTCGGGGAAGAAGCCGCGGCGCAGGGGCGTTCGCGGCCATGTTCATAGTGCTGGTAGGAGAGAAACGATGATCAAGAATTCCGGGAAGATGTTGCTGGCGCTGGCCGGCGTGGCGCTCGTGGCGGGCTGCGCGTCGCCCACGAAGCTGGACAAGCCGGTCGAGGTGGAGAAGAAGGACGTCACGTCCCAGACCACCACCACGACCCAGCCCAGCGGCGACACCGTCGCCAAGACCGACATGAGCAGCCAGCCGGTCGTGCCCATCACGCTCGATCGCGTCATCTACTTCGACTTCGACAGCTACGTCGTCAAGGACGAATTCCGCCCGATCGTCGAGGCCCACGCCAAGCTGCTCAAGGCCAACCCGAGCGCCAAGGAAGTGGCCGAAGGCCACACCGACGAGCGTGGCGGCAGCGAATACAACCTGGCCCTCGGCCAGAAGCGCGCCGAGGCCGTCGTCCAGCAGATGAAGGTGCTGGGCGTGGGCGACTCGCAGCTGGAAGCGGTGAGCTACGGCAAGGAGCGTCCGGCGGTCGACGGCCATGACGAGTCGGCGTGGGCGAAGAACCGCCGCGTCGAACTGCGCAGCAAGTGATGTCGGCGGCCGTGACGTTCCCGGAAGCGTCGCGCCGCCCGCGCGCGCGCACGTCAGCCCGCCCCGCGCGGGCGTTGGCGCTGGTGCGCCACGCGCGCCGTGCGTGCGCGCTGGCTGCCTTGCTCGTCGTCGGCGGCAACGCGCACGCCGGCCTGTTCGACGACGACGAGGCGCGTCGCGCGATCATCGACCTGCGCACGCGCATCTCCCAGCTGGAGGATGCCAACAAGTCGCAGGGTTCGCAGTACGCGCAGCAGCTGCAGCAGCTGCAGAACGCGCTGCTGGACCTGTCCAACCAGAACGAGCAGCTGCGCCAGCAGATGGCCCAGCTGCGCGGCCAGAACGAGCAGCTGGCCAAGGACCTGTCCGACGTCCAGCGCCAGCAGAAGAACATCACCCAGGGGGTCGATGAACGCCTGAAGCGCGTGGAGCCCCAGCAGGTCAACCTCGACGGCAAGATCTTCTCGGCCGACCCCGAGGAAGTGCAGGCCTACGACGCGGCCACCGCCACGCTGCGCACCGGCGACTTCGACAAGGCGCAGGTCGCGCTCAACAACTTCCTGCGCCGCTGGCCGGGCAGCGGCTATGCCGACCTGGCGCGCTACTGGCTGGGCAACGCGCAGTACGGCAACCGCGACTTCAAGGGCGCCATCGCCACCTTCAGGACCTTCATCGCGGCCGCGCCGGAGCATCCGCGGGCGCCCGAGGCCGAACTGGCCATCGCCAACTGCCAGATCGAGCTGAAGGACATCAAGGCGGCCCGCGTCACGCTCGGCGAGCTGATCAAGACGTACCCGAAGTCGGAAGCGGCGACGGCCGGCCGCGATCGGCTGAAGTCGCTGAAGTGACCGCCGTGGGCGACGTTCCCGCGGTGACCTCGCCCGTCGCCGCGGCGGACGACGCCGACCTCGAGCGCCGCTTCGGCGGCCTCAAGCGCCTGTACGGCTCGCGTGGGTACGCGCGCGTGCGCGCGGCGCGCGTGGCCGTCGTGGGGCTCGGCGGCGTCGGTTCGTGGGCCGTCGAGGCGCTGGCGCGCAGCGGCGTCGCCCAGCTGGTGCTCATCGACCTCGACCACGTCTCCGAATCCAACGTCAACCGCCAGATCCAGGCGCTCGGCGCGACGCTGGGCCTGTCCAAGGCCGAGGCGCTCGCACGCCGCATCGCCGACATCCACCCCGGTTGCGTCGTCCACTGCGTCGAGGAGTTCGTCGACCCGGACAACTGGCCCGGCCTGCTGCCCATCGAGGTCGACGCCGTCATCGACGCCTGCGACCAGACCAAGGCCAAGCTGGCCGTCGCCGCCTGGGCACGCCGCGAACGCGTCGCCTTCGTCACCTGCGGCGCGGCCGGCGGCAAGCGGCGCGCGGAGAAGATCGAGATCGACGACCTGCAGGCCACCACCCACGACCCCCTGCTGGCCAGCCTGCGCCAGCGCCTGCGCTCGCAGCACGGTGCGCCGCGCAGCGGAAAGATCGGCGTGCGCTGCGTCTTCTCGCGCGAGAGCGTGGCCGAGCCCGAACCGGAGGACGCCGTCTGCGAGGTGGGCGACGACGTGCCGTCCACCGCCCGCCGCGACAACTCGCTCAACTGCCACGGCTATGGATCGACCGTCGTCGTCACGGCCAGCTTCGGCATGGCCGCCGCCGGCGAGGCGATCGCGCAGCTGCTCAAATGACGCGCGGGCGAGCCGGGCGGGCCGATGCGTTGGCACACCCATTGCAGGAACTGCGCAGGGCGTGCTAGAATTTTTGGCTCTACCGGAAACGGGTTGTTAGCTCAGTCGGTAGAGCAGCGGACTTTTAATCCGTTGGTCACAGGTTCAAGTCCTGTACAACCCACCACCTCGCCCGACGCAACGCAGGACGCAGCGGTCGAGGACGGAATTTCCGGAAGATCACGAATTTTCTGCTTGCAGGTCGAGCGGAAATCGAAGTAGAATTTAAGGCTGTTGTGATCGCGACAACGCGATGGCGACAACCGAGAATTTCGGGCTCTTAGCTCAGTTGGTAGAGCAGCGGACTCTTAATCCGTAGGTCGAGTGTTCGAGTCACTCAGGGCCCACCAAAATTAAGAAGAAGAATCAACGGCCTGGCGGCAACGTCAGGCCGTTGGTCTTTGTGTCGTGCGATCTGCCCGCGGCCCGGCGCCGGTCAGGTGCGTGCCCGTTTAGGGCCGGGCGGGACGCGGCTGCGGACATCGCGCTGGCGATGCAACGGGCGAGGGCGCGTGGCGTCGTCGTCGTGACCGCGCGGGCCGTGCAACCGGAAGGGGCTGGAGGCGCGCCGCGCGCCGGGCAGATGCTCGTCGATGGGCGACCCCGACGGATCGGCGGCCCCGACGGATCGGCGGCCCCGACGGATCGGCGGCCCCAGCCGCCAGGGGAATGATCCGTGCATCGTCCCCGATGCACGGATTTCCCCCCTCCCTGCGCACAACCCGGCCATCTTGTCGTGGCTCGCGTGTTGTGTCCCCCTCACCGAAGCTCCCACATCGGATCGAGTCGTCTTGCGAACGAAGCGCTGTTTTCCCTGAGCGAAGCTAAGTATGCCATCGTTGTCTTTAAAAGAACATTACGAATTAAAGATGTTTTTGTAAAGACAATTCTATTGACATAGATCGATTCGCCTTCCCGCTGCCGAATGCGCTCGTCGTCGTTCGCCGCGCGGATGAGCAACCGGCGAAGACGAAAGGCATGCGCGACTTTTGCCGCGCACGGGGTACGCCGGCATCGCGGACAATCGCGCCGGCGACGCCGCCGCGATCGTCCCCCTGAACCTCTGCAGCACAAAAATGACCTCGTCCATGCGTCGACCGAAGCGCCCCGATGGCCCGCATTGAGGCCCGCCTGCGGGCGCTCCTGCTCGTCGGCGTGATGTCGTGGTTCGCGCTCGCGCCGGAAGCGGCGAGCGCGCAGCCGCGCGTCGAACCGGGACAAGTCACGACCATCGATCGGGCGCAGCGCTGTTCACCGGGGGGCCGCCGCGATGCCCTGCCCGGGGCGGACTGCAAGTGGGAACCGGTGGCGTTGCCGCACCTCGCGACGGCCTCGCACGCCAATCCGGTGGACGACACCTGGTTCACCGTGACGTTCCGCCTCGACGCCGTGCCCGCCGAAGGCCTCGCGATGTACCTCGACTCGTTCAGCCGGACGGGACGCGTCTTCGTCAACTCGATGTCGCTGCGGGCGATCGGCGCGATGGTGGCGCCGCTGCCGCAGAACTGGAACCGCAGCCAGTTCCTGATCCTGCCGGCGTCGATGCTGCGGCCCGGCCTCAATGAGCTGCAGATCCAGGTGCGTGAATACGGCTGGAACCAGGCGGCCCTGGGCCGGATCCGACTCGGCCCGGAGTCGGCGTTGCGTCCCGTGTGGGAGCGCAAGGTCTTCTGGCAGAACGACGTGATCGAGATCGGCGGGGTCGTCACGGGCACGCTGGGCATGATCCTGTTCGGCGTGTGGGCGTTCCGCCGGTCGGAGTCGGCGTACTTCTGGTTCGCCTGCGCCTGTGCGGTGTGGACCGCGAACAACCTCGACTTCTACGTCAGTTACCCGCCGCTGCCGGCGCAGGCCTGGGAGAAGTTCGTGTTGATCACCAACGCGCTGCGGGCCGCGGTGATGTTCATGTTCATCCTGCGCTGGGGCCAGTGGCGCAGGCCCAGGCTGGAGGCCGCGGTGTGGCTCTACTTCGCCGTCGGCGCGGTCGTCCTGGCCTTCGGCGCCTTCCCGATGCATTGGCTCGACGCCTGGTACCTCGGGGTGCTGGTGGGATCGGTCTATTTCACATGGCTGATATGGCGCGCCGGTCTGAAGCGAAGCCGGCTGGAGGGCTGGGCGCTGGGCCTGGCCGCGACGGCGGACACGCTGCTGAGCGTGTACGACACCTGGCAGTTCGCCACGAGCGTGCCGGAGGCGATCTATCTCGAGCACGACGCCACGCTGGTCTACGTGCTGGTCATCGGCGTCGTGCTGATCGGCCACTTCGTCGCGTCGATGAACGGCTACGAGCGACAGCTCGAGCTGACGAACCGTGCGCTTGAGGACGTCAGGGAGGCGACGCGCGAAAAGAACCTGTTCTTCTCGATGGTCAGCCACGAGTTGAAGTCGCCGCTGCAGAGCATCGTCACGGTGCTCGCCACCGAGAACCAGCGGGCCGACGGACGCGAGCGGCGCGAATCGCTGAAGAAGATCCAGCGTGCGGTGCGGCACATGGAGGCGCAGATCCGCGACCTGCACGTGCTGTCGCTGGGCGAGGCCGGCCGGCTCGAGATGCGCTCCGAGACCTTCGAGGTCGGCGACCTGGTCGACGAGGCCGTGGCCACGGTGACCGACCTGGCGGCGGCGAAGTCGCTGCGCATCGAGGTGGCACGGCCGGAGGACTTCCTGTTCGTGGCCACCGACCCCAAGCGGGTCGAGCAGATCCTGCTCAACCTGCTGGAGAACGCAGTCAAGTACACCTCGGCGGGCCACGTGGCGATCGCCTACGGCCTGGAGGGCGACGCCACGCTGCGCATCGCGGTGTCCGACACCGGCACGGGCATCGCGCGCGAGCATCTTGCCCAGCTCTTCGTGCCGTACCGCCGCTTCGGGCTCGTCGAGCGGGATCACAACAGCCTGGGCATCGGGCTGGCCGTCGTGCAGACGCTGCTCACGCACCTGGGCGGCGCCTGCAGCGTCGAGAGCACGCCCGGGATGGGGTCGACCTTCACGGTGCGCATCCCTGTCGCGCTCGAGAAGGAGGCGCCGCCGGACGGCGAATCGCAGGACGCCGTCCACGTGTTGATCGTCGACGACCGGCCGGACATGCTCGGCGACCTGCGCGAGGTCGCGCAACTGCTCGGCTACCACGTCGACATCGCGAACTGCGCGCCGATCGCGTCGAACCAGCTGGCGGTCTCCGCCTACGACGTCGTGCTGATCGACCTCGACATGCCGGTCAAGAACGGCTTCGAGCTCGCCAGCGAGATCCGGCGCGGCGACGGCCCGAACAGCAAGACCTGCCTGGTGGCGGTCAGCGCCGGCGATGCGCGTGCGCACGGCATCGACGCCACCGGTCCGGCCGGGCTGTGGCCGTTTGACTCGTATGAGCAGAAGCCCGTGGACGAACGCGCGATGCGGCGCATCGTCGAGACGCGCGCGCGCCACTGAACGGCGGTCGCGCGCGCGGGCGCCTCACGCGCGGGCGCGCCCCGCGATCAGCCGCGAGAGCACCGCAGTGATCATGCGCGGATCCAGCGGCTTGCTGAAGTAGCGCACGTCGTGGCGCGCCACGAGATCCGCAATGTCGCTGACGACCTCGCCGCGCTCGTTGGCCTTGCCGGTGAGGATGGCGATGGGGCAGCGCGGGTCGGCGGCGCGCAGCCGTTCGACCAGCGGGCCCACCGTCTCGTCGCCGACGATCCAGTCCAGCACGTACGCGTCGTATGGCGAGTCGGCCATCGCGTCCTGGAGGGCGCCGATGCCGTGGAACGCGTCGGCGCGAAAGCCCGCCTGGCGCAGGAAGACGCACAGCGAGTCGGTGATGTTGGGCTGGTCATCGAGCACCGCGATGCGCGAGCCGGAGATGGCGTCGGGCTCCAGCAGCAGCTGGCGCACCTCGTGCAGCGGCCCGGACAGTCCCTCGGCGGCGGCCTGCACCGTCCAGCGCGTGCCGTCCCTGGCGGCCACGAGCGCACCGGCGGCGGGACGCGCGGTTTCGGGGCCGAGCCACAGCTGGCATTTCAGCCGCAAGTCGCCGGCGACGAAGGTGGCCGGCTCGGCGCGCGTCTTGGCCGCGGCGACGAAGACCTCGTCCAGCGATTCGCCGAAGTGCTTCGCGAGTGCCTCGAGCTCTTCCACCGTCCACGACGCCTGCCCGCGCACGCGCCGGTGGGCGGCGCTGTAGGCGAGATTCAGGATCCGTTCGACCAGGCGCGAGCGCTCGGAGATGGCGACGCCGTTGCGGTCGAAGACGGTCTTGGCGTAGAAGGCCCCGCCCGTGAGTTGTCGTTCCGAGCCGGCCGCTTCGGAGCGCCCGTCGTCCGGTTGCGCGTCAGTCTTCGTCATGGTTCTTTGGAGTTGTGAAACCGAACACCGCGGGCTGCGGACCAGCGCCGCCAGGCGCTTCCACCGCCGTGCTTCCGACCAGGAATCCCTCCAGCGTCTCGTGACGGTGCCGACTTGGCGATGGTTGCCCGATCCTCGTCTTGATGCGTTTCTCCCGGCGGGCAACGTCGGGCCAGGCGTGCTCATTGTACGAAAATGAACAAGACGCGTGGTCTCCTGGCGGCAACACTTCGGCTCGCAACGGCCTGGGGCATCCCGCTTTCCATTCGGAGTCCGGCCGTTGCACTGCGTGACGCCAGCGCCAACAGCGGCCGTGCGCTGCCGCTGTCGAGCGCGCGGCCGCCGACGCCGCGCGCTTCGGCATCGGCACGGCGGCGCAGCCGCTACGCGCCCGTCCGGCGCAAGCGATCCTCCGAGCGCGTGCTCCCTGGCACCAGCTTCCCGCTGCTCGCGCACGGCGAGACCCATTCCGTCATGGTCGTGCCGGGCGATTTCTGGCCGCAGCCACGGCTCGAGCCATGGAGAAGAAGCGGCCCTGAGCGCCGCTCCCCGGCTTCAATGCGTGTGCCCGTGGCTCAGGTGCACCGGCACGGGCCGGGTCAGCAGGTCGGCGTAGAACGCGTAGAAGCGCGCAGTGTCGAATGCGAGCACCACCTTGGACTGCGTCAGCAGCGGGATCGCGGGCTTCGGGTTCGTGTCGTAGACGATGGACTTGCCGTAGTTGGCGTCGAACGTCGTGTCCATGTCGACCCACAGGTCGCGCGTGGCGGTGGCGAACGTCGGGTCGACCAGGTAGGCGAGGGCGGTGGTGTCCCAGATGAACAGCGGGTAGGGCGGCGGGGCCGAGCCGAAGAACGGCGCATAGGCGTCGGCGAACAGCTTGGTGATGGGCGTGGCCGGCTGGTGGTAGGCGATCTGCTGGAAGACGGGCTTGGTCAGCGGCACGTTGTTCGTGAGGTCGAGCGGCACGATGACCTTGGGGATCGGCGCCCGCAGCACGATCTTGACCGCCTCGGGATCGGCCCACCAGTTGAACTCGGCGGCGTCGTTGTAGGCGTTGCCGGGGACGTAGATCTGGCCGGCCATCGTCACCACCTGCTTGATCAGCGGCACGATGCTCGGGTCCTTGCGGATGGCCATCGCCAGGTTGGTCGGAGGCGCGATCTCCAGGATGGATACCTGATGGGGGTACCGGTGGATCTGCTCGATCATGAAGTCGACGGCGTGCTGGCGCTGCGGCACGGTGTGGGTCGCGAAGCCGTCGGGCGGCGCGACGAGATCGCTCGGCGACGTCGGCGGCGGGCTGGAGAACGCGCCGACATAGTCGACCGGCGGACCGAAGGTCGCCACTTCGTCGAGGTAGGCGGCGTAGTCGTGCAGCAGGCCGTACTTCGCGCCGACGTAGACGCCGATCGACCGTTCGATGCCCAGGCGCTCGACGGCCTTCAACGCATCGGAGGTCTCCTGCTCGAGCCAGGCGTTGCCGGTGGCGACCGCGACGCCCAGCAGGTCGAGCTTGCCGGCCGCGTCGAGCTGCGCGAGCATCGCCAGCGCCTGGCCGTCGTCGCTGATCGTGTTGAAGTCGGTGTCGAGGATCACCTTGGGCGGCGCCGGGTCGTGGCCGCGATAGAGATCGGAGGCGCCCGCGGACGCGGCCGTGACGGCCAGCGCGGCGAGCGCGAACAGGCGAAGGTGTTGCAGCATGCGAGTCTTCCTGTCGTGTGCGGCGAGCACGGGGTGCCGCGTCCCGGCGCATCATCGCGCGGGAGGGCGCGGCGGTCCGACCAGACTTCCCCTGGGGTCGTTGGCCAACCCCACGACAGGGATACGGGTATCCGTATGGTCGAGCTCAGCCGAACGTGAACACCCAGGCCCGCGCACCGGCGCCGTCGAGGTGGATCTCGAAGGTGTGGTCGGCGACGTCGCCGTGTTGCCGCACGAGTTGGTAGAGCCTGTCGTGCGCGGCCACACCGCGGCCCTGCTCGTCCACGTCGACGCCGTGGTCCGCTCCGGGCGCGTGGCCGTCGATGGCGATGCGAAAGGCCACCGGCCTGCCGTCGGGGCCGGGCCCGAGCACGAGGTGCAGGTCGCGCGAATGGAAACGCAGGGCGATCGATCCGTCGGGCGCCGTCGACTCGACGAACTCCCCGCGCTGCACCCAGCCGCCGCCCAGCGTCCATGCGTTCAGGCGCGGCGCGCGCGGGACGTGCTGCTGCGCGCGTTCGGGCAGCACGTCGGGCGGGGTCGCGCCATCGGCGTGCGCGTAGCCGAGGTAGGTCTCGCCCGAGCGCACGTGCGCGAGGTCCGGCGCCGCGCCGATGCCCGTCGCGTCGACGGCGGCCACTGCCGGCAGCGGCGCCGCGGAACCGTGGGCTTCGGCCAGCAGTTGCCGGATCACGCGCTCAGACTCGTCATAGCGACCTTCGCCCAGCACGTGGTGCCGCACGCGGCCCTGCGCGTCGATGAAGTACAGCGCGGGCCACGCCTCGTTGCGGAAGGCGCGCCAGATCCTGAAGTCGTCGTCGATGGCGACGGGCCAGTCGACGTGCTGGTCGACGAGTGCCTGGCGCACGCGCCGCGGATCGTGCTCGAACTCGAACTCCGGCGCGTGCACGCCCACGACGACCAGTCCCTGGCTCGCGTACGTGCGGGCCCACGCGCGCACGGCGGGCAGCGTGCGCAGGCAGTTGATGCAGGAGTACGTCCAGAAGTCGACCAGCACCACCTTGCCACGCAGCTGTTCGAGCGCCAGCGGCCGGGCGTTGAGCCAGCCGGTGGCGCCGGCGAGGCTGGGCTGCAGCGGCTCGACGGGCAGCGGCGCGTCGGCGGCCGGCGTGGGGCGTCCGGCGGCCATGGCCGCCGCGGCGGCGAGTGCCAGCGCGAGGGCCAGCCAGCGTGCGAACGTGGACATCGCGCGGCTTGCCTGCATGTCAGCGCGCCTGCGCGACGGCGTCCAGGATGACCGCCGCCACCTTGTCCGGCTCGACTTCCTGCGACACGTGGCTGGTGGCCAGCGTCGTGACGCGCGCGCCGATCCGCTGCGCCATCGCGAGCTGCAGCTCCGGCGAGATCATGTGGTCGCGCGTGGCCACGACGAACCAGCTGGGACGTGTCTTCCACGCCGCGACGGTGACGGGCTCGTCGAAGGCCCGGGCGGCGATCGGGCCCTGCGTGGCGGCCATCACGGCGGCGCGTGCGGGCGGCACGTCGAACGCGAAATGCGTGCGCATGCCTTCGTCGCTGATGCGCAGGAAGCCGGACGCGTCCGCGCTCAGCGCGGCCAGTCCGGGTGGCGTCGGATAGCCCTTGCCCAGCGCACCCGAGCTCTGGCCGACGTCCGGCGCGAAGGCGCTGACATAGACCAGCCCGGCCACCTTGTCGCCGGCCCCGGCCTGGGTGATGACCGTCCCGCCCCACGAGTGGCCCACCAGCACCACCTTGCCGGGCGCGGCATCGATCGCGCGTTTCGTGGCGGCCACGTCATCGGCCAGCGACGTGAGCGGGTTCTGCACCGCGGTGACGCGCACGCCGCGCGCCTGCAGCAAGGGGATGACGCGGGCCCAGTCGGAGCCGTCGGCGAAGGCGCCGTGCACGAGGACGACCGAGACGGGCGCGCCGGCAGGGCTGTCGGCGGCGCGGGCCGAAGGGTCGGCCAGGGCCAGGCCGGCGGCGATCAGGGCAAGGATGCGGGGAACGAAGCGGGGCATGGTGTTTCTCGATGGGATCGATGTCGGGAAGGGCGCGCGAGCGCCGGAGCCGGTCGCGCGCGGGCGGAATCAGGCGAGCGAGAGTTCGACGGCGATGTTCCCGCGCGTCGCCTTCGAGTACGGGCACAGCTGGTGGGCGCCGTCGACGATCGCGCGGGCGACGGCCGGATCCAGGCCCGGCAGGCGCACCGCCAGGCGCGCCTGGAGCAGGAAGCCGTCGCCCGCCTGGCCCAGGTCGACCTCGGCGTCCACCGCCACGTCGGACGGCAGCGCCACGCCGGACGCGCGCGCCGCACGGCCCATGGCGCCGATGAAGCACGCCGACCAGCCCGCCGCGAACAGCTGCTCGGGGTTCGTGCCGGGGCCGTTGCTGCCCGGCGGGGACAGGCGGATGTCGAGCCGGCCGTCGCTGCTGCGCGCCGTGCCGTCGCGGCCGCCCAGGGTGTGGGTCTTGCCGGTGTAGAGGACTTTGTCGAGGGAGGTCATGGCGTTTCCTGGGTTGAAGATCGCATGCGATTAAAGCGCATACGAGCAATGTAGCGAGGTGCCCGACGAGTGTCAAGCGATGCGATCAAATCGGATGCGATTCAATGGCGGTAAGATCTCGAACGAGGAGACGACAGCCATGACCACGCCAACCCCGCCCCCCGAGATGCCCAAGCTGGGCGACTTCCTCTGCTTTGCCGTCTACAGCGCGAACCTCGCCTATGGCCGCGCCTACAAGCCCATCCTGGACGAGCTGGGCCTGACCTACACCCAATGGATCACGATCGTCGCGCTGTGGGAGCACGACGAGCAGACCGTCGGCGGCCTGGGCGACAAGCTGTTCCTCGAGTCGAACACGCTCACGCCCATCCTGAAGAAGCTGGAGGCGCTCGGCTACCTGGAGCGGCGGCGCGACCCGCGCGACGAGCGCCAGGTCATCGTCCGGCTCACCGAAGCCGGGCGCGCGCTGCGCGAGAAGGGCGCGCAACGCACCTTGGTGCAGGCCACGGGCCTGGATGCCGGGCAGTTCGCCAGCGCCCGCCGCACGATGAACGACGTGCGCGACAACCTGCTGCGCCACACGCAGCATGGTTCGGGCTGAGCAGCGCTCCCCACTCAGAAGCGCGACGCGGGCACCCCCGCGCGTTCCTCGTCCTCGGCCCAGCCGTGCTGGCCGATCAAGGGCACGAAGGCGACGCTGCCGAGCGTCTGCTGCTCGTAGTCCTCCGGCGTGTGGCGCACCACCTTGAGCAGGCGTTGAGTGCCTTGGCCGCCGATGTCCAGCGGCATCAGCAGCCGGCCGCCCAGGCGCAGCTGCTCCTTGAGCGGCGCGGGCACCTCCGGCCCGGCGGCGGCGACCAGGATGGCGTCGAACGGTCCGGCCTCGGGCCAGCCCAGCGTGCCGTCGCCGGTGCGCAGGTGGATGTTGGTGTAGGCCAGCGCGTCCAGCCGCTCGCGGGCGACGCGCGTCAGCAGGTCGTGGCGCTCGATCGCATGCACGGTGGCGGCCACCTGCGCGAGCACGGCCGAGGCGTAGCCCGAGCCGGCGCCCACCTCCAGCACGTGGTCGCCGGGAGCGACCTCGGCGGCCTCCATCATCCAGGCCACCATGAAGGGCTGGGAGATCGTCTGTTCAGCCTCGATAGGCAGGGGCGAGTCGTCGTAGGCGAAAGGGGCCATCCGTTCGTCGACGAAGCGCTCGCGCGGCACCGTGCGCATGGCGCGCAGCACGTGCGGGTCGCGGATGCCGCGCGCCACGAGCTGGCGCTCGACCATGCCGTCGCGCTCGGATTGGAAGGAGCGGTTCATGGCGCCTCCGTTCAGCTGGATGCAGTCAGCTAGAGCGAGCACGTGGCGTACCCCGGCCTGCGTGAAATTGTGCGCCGGTGCCGCGCAGAAGGGCGGCTCCAGATCTCCCGACAGGGCGCCCGGCTCAATACGGCAGTGTCGCCGTCGATAAGGCATGGATAGCCGCGCGCCCCGGGCGGGCAGGCGGCGACCCGTGATGAAACCCCTCCTCCGCCACCTGCGCATCGGACACCGCCTCGTGCTGTGCTTCTCGCTCATCCTGCTGCTGATGATCGGCGGCGCGTGGCTGGCGGTGTCGAGCTCGCGCACCGCGCGCCAGAGTCTGGTCCAGCTGGTGGCGGTGTCCAACGAGCGCCAGGCCGACATCCGCATGATGCGCTCGCTGCTCGAGCGCCAGGACCGCGTGTCCCAGCGCCTGGGGCTGGTGAACTCGATCGAGGACGCCCGCAGCGACATGCAGACCATCCTCGACGACATCGAGGCCTACCGCGTCGTCGAGCGGCGCTACGCGAACCACGTCGATTCCGTGCTCGAGCGTTCGATGGTCGAGCAGACCGAGCGCTACGACCGCGCGCTCGCGGCCGCCTTCGCCGACGCGGGCGCCAGCGTGGCGGGATACAACCCCGGCATGGCGGCGCGCACGTTCAACCGCGAGGTCGCGCCGATCCACGCCGCGTGGCTGCACTTGCTGGACGACCTCGCCGAGCTGCAGAACCAGCGCGTGGCCGCCGAGATCCAGGCGCTCAGCGCCCAGGCGAACCGCAACGACCTGGTGATCGGCGCCGTCGCGCTGCTGGCGTCGCTGCTGGCCGCGTTCGCGGGCTGGCGGCTGACGTTGAGCATCACGCGGCCGCTCAAGCAGGCGGTGCTGTTCGCGTCGGCGGTCGGCAGCGGCCAGCTGGACGTCCCGCTGCCGCGCAGCTCCGACGACGAGTGCGGCATGCTGCTGCTGGCGTTGAAGGCGATGGCGCGCCAACTGCAGGAAGCCAACGCCCGCATGCAGCGCCTGGCCATCGAGGACGGCCTGACCGGCGCGTTCAACCGGCGCCATTTCGACGACGTGCTGTTCGCCGAGCACGAGCGCGCGCGCCGTGCCGCGATGCGCCGCAACAGCGAGGGCGTGCAGGATGCCGCCGCGCACCTCGCGCTGCTGCTGATCGACGTCGACCACTTCAAGGCCTTCAACGACCAGTTCGGCCACCCGGCGGGCGACGCCTGCCTGCGCGCCGTCGTGGGCGCGGTGCGCGATGCCGGCCTGCGCCCGGGCGATTTCCTGGCCCGCTACGGCGGCGAGGAGTTCGTCGTGATCCTGCCGTCGTGCGACATCGCCGGCGCCGCCGTGGTGGCCGAGCGCGTGCGGCGCCAGGTGGAGTCGCTGCATGCACGGCCCGACGAGACGCTGCCGGCGCCGGTGTCGGTCAGCATCGGCCTGGCCGCGATGTGCGACGCGCGCGATTCCCGGCCCGCCGACCTGCTGCGCGCGGCCGACCTCGCGCTGTACGACGCCAAGCATGCGGGCCGCAACCAGGTGCGCGAGCGCGCGCTGGAGTGCTGCTCGACGGCCGGCGCCGCGGTGGCGTGAGCGCGCCTATTCGTCGCTGGGCTCGCGCAGCACGTCGAACAGGTGGCCCATGCGGTGAGCCTTGGTGTCGAGGTACGCGCCGTTGCGGCGGTTGCGCCCGACCTGCAGCGGCACGCGCTCGGCGACGGTGATGCCGTGCGCCTGCAGGCTGTCGATCTTGGTCGGGTTGTTGGTCATCAGGCGGATCGAGCTCGCGCCGAGCTCCGCCAGCATCGCCGCGGCGATGCCGTAGTCGCGCGCGTCGGCCGGCAGGCCCAGCAGGCGGTTGGCGTCGAGCGTGTCGGCGCCCTGTTCCTGCAGCGCGTAGGCGCGGATCTTGTTCAGCAGGCCGATGCCGCGGCCTTCCTGGCGCAGGTACAGCACGATGCCGCGGCCTTCCTTGGCGATCGCCTGCAGCGCGCCGCGCAGCTGCGGGCCGCAGTCGCAGTGGCAGCTGCCGAACGCGTCGCCGGTGAGGCACTCGGAGTGCATGCGGGTGAGGACGGGCGGCGGCGAGGCCACGTCGCCGAGGCACAGCGCGACGTGCTCGAGTCCGGACGCGAGATCCTTGAATCCGTGCATCTGGAAATCGCCGTAGGCGGTGTTGAGCCGGCAGGAAGCGCGTTCGAGGGAAAAGGCCATGCGTGGGTGTCGTTGATCCCCGATTTTAAGTCGACGGCAATGCCCTTGCGGACCGTGGTCGAGCGGGCTCCCCAACCGGGCTCCCCGGGCGCGCGCTCACGCTGAGGGGCGAACCCGCAGGGGCGGGCTGTGCGACAGTAGCGGCATCGCCCATTCCCGCCCCGCGCGCTCGCGTGACGCGCGCGCCCGCCGCCATGCCCTACACCGACCTCATCGCCGACATCTTCGCCGCGTTCTCCACCGAAGGCACCACCTTTCCGCCGATGACGCTGCGCGGCGGCGACGCGCTCGACGCCGGCAACGCCGCGCCGCCGTTCGACGTGCTGGTGGACGCCGTCTCCGACGAGTACCTCGAGGCCCATCCCTGGGGCAGCGGCTACCTGGATGCCGCCTCGTGGCGCCACTACCTGCCGTTCATGATGGAGTACGCGCTGCGCCACATCGCCCGGCCCAGCGAGGTCGCCGACGCGCTGCTGACGTCGTTCCGCCCGCCCGACCGCGATCCGCCGCGCCTGGGCTCGCTGGACAAGGCCCAGGAGACGGTGGTGCTGCGCTTTCTCGACGCGCTCGCCCACAGCCACGAATCGGCCAGCCGCGACCTGGCGGCGATGGTGCTGTCCGAGTGGTGGACGCCGGGGGCGATCCCGAAGGATCCCGCCGACTAAGGGGCGCTCAGGGCCCCGTCGACGCCAGCTTCGCCGCCGCGTCCTCGTTCCAGTCGCCGCCGAGCGCCTTGTACAGCGCCACGAGATCCGTCGCCGCCGCGACCCGGCTTTGCAGCGCCTGCTGCTCCGCCTCGTGGACGCGGCGCTGGGCGTCCAGCACCTCGATCATCGAGACGAAGCCGCTGCGCTCGCGCGAGCGCATCAGGGCGTCGCTGCGGCGCGCGTCGGCCAGCGCCTTGTCCAGCGCCGCGGCATGGCGCTGCTCGTCGGCGTAGGCCTCCAGCGCGTTGTCGGCGTCGTGGTAGGCCGCCAGCACCGTGCCGCGCCACGCCAACGCGGCTTGCTTCATCTGCACGTCGGCGGTGCGGATCTGCGCCTTGAGCTTGCCGCCCTCGAAGATCGGGATCGACACCTGCGCCCCGCCCATCCAGAAGCGCGAGGCCCAATCGGTGAGCGAGCTCGCGTGCACCGACTGCAACCCGCCGAAGCCGCCGAGCGTGATCGCCGGGAAGAGCTGCGCCTTCGCCTGGCCCACCTTGGCGGTGGCGGCGTGCAGGTCGGCTTCGGCCTTGAGCACATCGGGACGCCGGCGCAGCAGGTCGCCCGGCAGGCCCACCGGCACCGCGGGCGGCAGGGCGACGTCGGCCGCCGGCGCCGCGCCCAGGCGCTGCGCCAGCGCGCCGGGCGGCAGCGCCAGCAGCAGCGCGAGGCCGTTCATGGCCTGCGCGATGGCCTGGTCGAGGGGCGGCAGCTGCGCCTCGGACGCCGACAGCTGCGCCTGCTGCTGCACCGCGTCGGCCTTCGCCGCGAAGCCGTTGCGCGAGCGCGATTCGGTGAGCCTGAGCAGCTGTCCTTCGTCGACGAGATCGGCCTCGACGATCGCGCGCTGGTGCTGCGCGCCGCGCAGCTGCAGGTAGGTGCGCGCGACCTCGGCCGTCAGCGAGATCAACGCGCTCCCACGCGCCTGCTCGGCCGATTCGACGTTCGCGTCGGCCGCCTCCACGCCGCGCCGCGCCTTGCCCCAGAGGTCGAGCTCCCACGTCGCGTCGAAGCCGATCTGGAACAGGTCGGAGTAGGGCGAGGGCGCCGCCTGCTGCTGCGCCCCCGCGCCGCCGGCGCCGCCCTGCGATCCGCCTTGCTGTTGTCCGCCGCCCGAGAGCGAGCTGAAGAAGCCGTTCTGGCTCGCGCGCTGGCGCCCGCCGATGCCCATGCCGCTGACCGACGGACGGCCTTGCGCCGCGGCGGCCCCGAGCTGCGCGCGCGCCTCCTCGATGCGCAACGCGGCCGTCTGCAGGTCGATGTTCTGGCGCCGCGCCTCCTCGACCAGCGCGTCGAGGACCGGATCGCGGAACACCGACCACCAGCGCGCGCCGTCGTACGGCGCCGCGAGCGGCTTGCTGGCGAGAGCGGCCGGCGCGGCGGCCAGGCTGTTGAACGCCGCGGGCGGCGTGGCCTGCGGGCGCTCGAAGTCGGGCCCCATCACGCAGCCGCCCAGCAGCGCCGCGCAAGCCAGCGCGCTCGCGCGCGAGGGCGTCACGCACGGGCGCGCGAGGGCGCGGGGGCGGTCGGTCTCAATGTCCATGGGCTTCTCCGGGCGCGGGCGTCTTCAGGAAGAAGGCGATGGGCGTGACGACCAGCGCCATCACGCCGAACACGTAGAAGATGTCGAGGTAGCTGAGGATCTGCGCCTGCGCGTTGACCAGCTGCTCCACGGCGGCCTGACCGTGCTGCAGCAGCTGGCGGCCGCGCTCGCCGAGGGGGCTGACCTGCTCGCCGAGGCGCTCGTGGTGGAACTGGATGCGCCACGCGAGCTCGGTGGTGGCCGCGGCCACGCCGATCGAGCCGCCGAGGTTGCGCGACAGGTTGATGATGGCCGACGCCTCGTTGTTGCGGTCCGGCGGGATGCCGACGTAGCCCGCCGTCGTCAACGACACGAACAGGAACGGCAGGCACACGCTCTGGTAGACCCGCGACATCGACAGGTCGTAGAAGCCGATCTGCCCGTTGAGGTCGCCGGTGTGGATCAGCGCGAGCCCTGTGCACACGAGGCCGAGACCCACCAGCAGCCAGGGCGGCAGCCTGGTGGCCGCGATGCCGGCGAACGGCATCATTGCCGCGGCGGCCAGGCCGCCGAGCGCGAGCGTCTTGCCCGCCGCCAGCGCGTCGTACCTCAGCAGGTTCTGCGCGAACTGCGGGATCAGCTGCGTCGTGCTGAACAAGGTGATGCCCACCAGCAGCATCACCAGGTTGGCCGCGCCGAACGAGCCCACCTTGAACAGCTTGACGTCGAACACCGGCTGCGGGTGCCGCCACTCCCAGAACACGAGGCAGATCGCCGAGCACGCGAACACGATGAAGAACCCGACGATCAGGTTCGACGCGAAGCCGTCGTCCTCCTGGAAGCGGTCCAGCACCACCTGCAGGCAGCCGAAGGTGGCGGCAACCAGCAGGAAGCCGAGCCAGTCGGGGATGAAGTCGCGGCGGAACTGCGCGGTGTCGTCCTTGACGGCCTGCGGCTCGTCGACGAGGAACCAGATCAGGGTCAGCGCCGCGGCGCCCACCGGCAGGTTGATCAGGAAGATCCAGTGCCACGAGAAGCTGTCGGTGAGCCAGCCGCCCAGCAGCGGGCCGATGGCCGGCGCCACGATCACGGTCACGCCGTAGAACGCGAAGGCCTTGGCGCGCTGGGCGGGCGCGAAGGTGTCGGCGAAGATCGACTGCTCGGTCGGCGCGAGCCCGCCGCCGCCCAGGCCCTGCAGCACGCGAAAGAAGATCATCGTGCCCAGGTTGGGCGACAGCGCGCACATGAACGAGCTGGCGGTGAACAGCGCCACGCACGTCATGTAGAACTTCTTGCGCCCGACCAGGGTCGCCAGCCAGCCGCTCACCGGCAGCACGATCGCATTGGAGATCAGGTAGCTGGTGAGGATCCACGTCGCCTCGTCCTGGCTGGCGCCGACGCCGCCGGCGATGTGCTTGAGCGACACATTGGCGATGGTCGTGTCCAGCACCTCCATGAAGGTGGCCAGCGACACCACCATCGCGATCAGCCACGGGTTGTGGCGGCCCGCCGCGGAGCGCGGCAACGACGCGGGCGATGCTGCGGCCACGGACGCGCCCTCACTCGAGCGACACGCTGGGCTTGACCGACATGCCGGGCCCGACGTGGTAGCGCTGCAGCTCCTGCGGATGGTCGAACACGATCTTGACCGGCACGCGCTGCGTCACCTTGACGTAGTTGCCCGTCGCGTTCTCGGCGGGCAGGGCGCTGAAGAAGCTGCCCGCGGCGCGCTGGAAGCTCTGCACATGCCCGGCGAACTTCACGCCCGGCACGGCGTCGATCTCGATGGAGGCCGCCTGGCCGACGCGCATCTTCTTGAGCTGCGTCTCCTTGTAGTTGGCCGTCACCCACAGGTTGTCGCTGACGATGGCCAGGATCGGCTGCCCGATGGCGATGACGTTGCCGACGTCCACGGCCCGCTTGGTGACGCGGCCGTCGATCGGAGCCACCACATGCGCATAGCCGCGCTGGATGCTGGCCGTCTCCAGGTCGGCCCGTGCGGTGGCGACCTGCGCCTGTGCCACCGCCACGTTGGCCTGGGCCGCCTTGACCTGCGCCCGCGCCGTGTCCTCGGTGGCGTGCGCCGCGTCGACCCTGGCCTTGGCCGAACGCGCCCGCGCCACCGCCTGGTCGGCCTGCTGGCGCGACACGGCGTCCGGGTCGACGCCCTTGAAGCGCGCGAGATCCTGCTGCGCGTTGGCGGCTTCGGCCTCCGCCTGGCGGGCCGTGGCCGCGGCCTGCGCCGCGTTGGCCTTCTGGCCCTCGACCTGCGCCTGCGCGGTCTGCACCTGGCTCTGCGCGGTGAGCACGCCGGCCTGGGCCTGGGCGACCTTGGCGTCGATGTCGGCGGTGTCGATATCCACGAGCACGTCGCCGCGATGCACGACCTGGTTGTCGTCGACATACAGCCGCGACACACGGCCGGGCGCCTGCGCGGCGATCTGGCTCGCGTTGCCGTCGATGAAGGCGTCGTCGGTGGTCTCGTGGCGGCGCGAGTCGATCAGGAAGATCGTGCCCGCCACGATGATGGCGATGACCACGACGATGGCCACCAGCACGACGGCCGGCCGCTTCCACAACGGCGGCTTGCCGTCGTCGTCCTTCTTCTTTTCCTTGTCGTCGCGCTTGTCGTCGCCCTTGGCGTCCGCCTGCCCGGGCTTGTCGCCGGCGGCCTTGCCGGCGTCCTTCCCGTCGTCCGCCTTGTCGTCGGCGCCTTTCCTGCGAGTCGCCTCATGCACCTTGTCGGCGGCCTCGAAGCCGTCGCCGAAGCCGGTGCGGTAGCCGGCGCGAAAAGCCGACTGTCGGGCGCCTTCCTCGGCGTCCTCGGGCAGGAGTTCCGACATCGGTGCGGCCGTCTCAGGACAGGAATTCGGACGGCTGCTGCCACTCGCCGATGGGGTACTCGATGACGATCGCGTCGTCGCAGGCGCAATGGATGTCGCGCAGTTCCGCGTCCTCGCTCCACTCGAGCAGTTCGCCGGGCAGGGCGGCGGGCCCGTCGCCGCCGGCGGCCTCGCGCGCGCCGGGCAGGTCCGGCAGGTCGTCGAGCGACAGGGACATCGACAGGGGGTCTTCGATGGCCGTCAGCGGGCCGTTCGGCAAGACTTTCCAGGGTTCGACCAGCGAGCTCATCGCGGACTCCGGGTTCGACCGCTTGGCGCGGCCAGTGGCGGAGCTCGTCTGCGATGGCCGGGCTCCGGAGACCCCGACCGGCGGCAAGCTTCATGCCTTGCCGCCGACCGCCTTCACTGCCGGCTCGACAGTTCGCGCTCGTCGCGTGCGATGTAGGCCGCCGTCGCGCCGTCGTGCGCGATCGCCTCGTCCGACTTCACGGAGAACATCGAGTGCCCCGGGTCGCGCCACAGCGTGGTGCTGGCGGTGACGGCCGTGCCGTTGTCGACGTAGGCGGCCACCACCGTCTCCTTCACGGCCTGGAACGTGCCGGCCGGGACGGTGACGGTCTCGTAGCCGATGACGCTGGCCGTCGCGTGGAAGGTCACCGGCGTCTGGCCGGCGCAAGTGATCGTGTACGAGCTCGTCCAGGTCTGGCCGATCGAGAAGCTCTCGCCGCGCCGCGCCGCGAGCTCGGTCACGCGGCCGACGTTGGCCGCGGCCGTGCCGTTGCCGGCCGGGCCGTAGGCGCAGGTCACCTGGGTGCCGTCGAGGTGGGTGTTGGTGTAGTCCGTGACCGAGCCGCCCGGCGAGACGTCGTCGACCTGTGGCGTCGTGCGGAACGTGAGGCCGTCATGCGTCTCGACGACGCCGGACGGGTCGTCGTAGGTCCAGACTTCGCTGCCGTCCGGGTTCGCCTGCGTCACGCGCTGGCGCAGCTGCAGCGTCACGCGGGTGCCGGCGCTGTCGGTCAGGGTGCGGTTCCAGTTGTCGGTGCTGCCGAGCGCGGGTGCGACGTACGAGAAGGTCTGCGGCAGCGGCAGCGGCGGCGGCGGCGGCGGTGCGGGCGGCGTGCTCCCGCCGTCGCCGCCGCCGCATGCGGCCAAGGTGGCGCAGGCCGCGAACAGCGCGGCCACGGTCGTCGTCTTCGTCATGTTCTCTTTCTCCCTGATGGCCCCATTGTTGGGCGTGACCAGGAAGGAAGCTGAACAGTGGCTGTCGCCGCGGCGGTGGCCGGGCTCAGAGCGGGAATCGTCAGCGCAGCGAGTCGGCCAGCCGCTGCAGCTCGCCGCGCGGGTCGTCGACGATGGGCTCGCCATGCGACACGAGGATGCAGCGCAGCTCGGGCAGGTCGCTCCAGGCCTGCAGCTGGTCCGCCAGCGCGTGGCCGTCCTTGACCATCGCCATGCGGCGCACGGCGGGAATGTGGGGCTCGTCGCCGGCGAAGCCCATCAGCTTGAGCATCCAGCCGCCGAACCCGTGCGGGTGGCGCAGGTTGGCGATCAGGTCGTTGACGATCAGCGTCACGCCCTTCGCGCCGCGCACGGTCAGCGCGGCCTCGTGGCCCTGCGTGCCGGGCACGGTGATCCACTGCACGTCGGGATCATCGAAGTCGGGCGCCGACGAGTCCACGGGCACCACCTCCAGCACCTTGTCGCGCGCGCCGGCCCTCGAGGCGGGCCATCTCGGGTTCGTCCAGCGCGATGGCGCTCCAGATCACCAGCCGGCCGTCGCGCAGGCGCACGACGCTCATGCGGCGCTCGAAGTCGCCCACGGGCATGTGGAGGGTGCCGGTGACCGTCCAGACCTTGTCGTCGACCGCCGTCAGCGGCCCGTGGGGCAGGACTTGCCAGTGGTCGAGGATCGCGGGCATCGGAAGCTCCCGTACAACTGCAATGTGCTCGATTCGGCAAGGCACATGCCGTTCGGCCCTTCTTCCTTCTTGAACGGGTCTGTCTCCGGCGCCTCGGCGTGATGTGCGAGCCCGCAAGCTGGCCATCGACGGGCCGACGGCGGTTCCGACCCTCCACGGTCGCGCGAATCGGTACCGCCGACGCGGCAGCGCGCCGGTTCAGCGAGCCAGGCCGCGCATCAGCAGCGCGACGCACTGCTCGGCCATGTGCTCGACGAAGGCGTCGTCGATGACCGGCGCGGGAATGCGCCGGCCCGCCAGCAGCAGCGCCAGGCCGTGCACCAGCGACCAGGCGGTCAGCGTCATCTCGCCGAGCGGGGCCGGCTGCATCGCCTGCGCCGACTGGCCCGCGGCGACCACGTCCGCCAGCGTCCGGGCGAGCTCCTCGCTGGCCTGTTGCAGCGTCGGGTGCGCCGACCAGTCGGGGATGGCCTGGCTGAACATCAGCTGCAGCACGTGCGGGCGCTGCACGCCGAAGCGCACGTAGGCGCGGCCGCAGGCCATCAGCTGCGCGACGGGGCCGCCGGGGGTCCGGGCGATGGTGCGACGGTTGATGTCCGCGAGCTGGCGGAAACCGTCCTCAGCGATGGCGGCCAGCAGCGCCTGCTTGTCGGCGTAGTGGCGGTAGGCCGCGGTGTGGCTGACGCCGGCCGCCTGCGAGATCCCGCGCAGGCTCACGGCCTCGACGCCATGCTCGGCGATCAGCGCGGAAGCCATGTCGCGCAGCGCGTTCTTCAGGTCGCCGTGGTGGTAGCCGCGCGGGGGCGGCTTGCGCTGGCGAGAGGCCATGGTGCGCGAGAGGAATGTTGACAGTGGGAACATTGTCACATAGGATCGATGTACCCACTGTAAACATTCATGCCATGGCCATCGACCTTCTCCTTGCCTGCCTGCACCACCTCGTCGTCTTCTCGCTGGTGACGATCCCCGCCGTCGAACTGGCGCTGATGCGCGGCCAAGTGGGCGCGACGCGCATCGCGCACCTCGCGAGGCTGGACGCCCTTTACGGCCTGCTGGCGATGGCCATCCTCGCCATCGGCTTCGGCCGCGTGTACGGGGGTGCCAAGGGCGCGGCGTTCTACCTGCACAACCCGGTCTTCTGGGCCAAGCTCGCGTTCTTCGCGCTGGCCGGCCTCGCGTCGGCGGCGCCGACCGTGCGCATCCTGCGCTGGAAGAAGGCGATGGCGCGCGAGCCCGGCTTCGCCGTCCCGGACGCCGACCTCGCCAGCACGCGGCGCTGGCTCACCGCCGAGCTCGCGCTGTTCGTCCCGATCCCGCTGCTGGCGGCGGCGATGGCGCGCGCCGTCGGCCTCGGATGACACAATCCGGGCATGACGACCCTCTACGGCATCCCGAACTGCGATACGGTCAAGCGCGCCCGCGACTGGCTCGCCACGCATGGCGTCGCCCACGCGTTCCACGACTTCAAGAAGGCCGGCGTGCCCGCTGACCGCCTGCAGGCCTGGGTGGACGCCGCCGGCTGGGAGCGCGTGCTCAATCGCAAGGGCAACACGTGGCGCAAGCTCGACGCGACGCAGCAGTCCTCGGTGGTCGACGCGGCGACGGCGCAGGCGCTGATGCGCGAGCAGGCGAGCGTCATCAAGCGTCCGGTGGTCGAGTGGGACGACGGCCGCATCACCGTCGGCTTCGACGCGGACGACTGGGCAGCCCGCGCCTGAGGTCGAATCGGGCGATCCGGTCCGAGGCGTGGGGTGCGGCCCTCAGCGAAGCAGCGTCGCGAACAGGCCCGCGTTCGCCGCGCCGATCACCGCAAAGAGCGACCATGCAACGAACTTCAGTCCCGGTCCGTTCGCGAAAGAGCCCATCACCGCGCGGTCGCTGGTGAGCCGCACGAGCGGCCAGATCGCGAACGGCAGCTGCAGGCTCAGCACCACCTGGCTGGCGACGAGCATCGTCCCCACCCCGGCGTCGCCCAGCCACAGCACGCCGCACAGCGCGGGCACCAGCGCCAGGCCGCGCGTGATCAGGCGGCGCTGCCAGCACGGGATCTTCAGGTCGAGGAAGCCCTCCATGATCACCTGGCCGGCGATGGTGCCGGTGAACGTCGAGCTCTGGCCCGACGCGAGCAGCGCGACGCCGAACAGCAACGTCGCCACGCCCGAGCCCACGACGGGGTCGAGCAGGTGGTACGCGTCCTGGATCTCGGTGACGCCCGTGTGGCCCGTGGTGTGGAACGCGCCCGCGGCCAGCACGAGGATCGCGGCGTTGACCAGCAGCGCCAGCAGGAGCGAGCCGACGGTGTCGATCGTCGACAGGCGCAATGCGCCGGCCTTGCTCGCGTGGTCGCCGCCGGTGCGGCGGGTCTGCACGATCGACGAGTGCAGGTACAGGTTGTGCGGCATCACCGTGGCGCCGAGGATGCCGATCGCGATGTAGAGCGCGCGCGGGTCGCGCAGCGCCTCGGCGCGCGGTGTAAAGCCGGCGGCCACGGCGTGCCAGTCGGGGCCGACGAGCGCGAGTTCGATCGCGAAGCAGACGCCGATCGTGGCCACCAGGCCCAGCACGATGGCCTCGACCTGGCGGAAGCCCTTGCCCTTGAGCCCCAGCACCAGCAGCGTGTCGAACGCGGTGATGACGATGCCGAGTGCCAGCGACACGCCCAGCAGCAGGTGCAGCGCCAGCGCGCTGCCCAGCACCTCGGCGACGTCGCACGCGACGATCGCGACTTCGGCCATCGCCCACAGCGCGTAGCGCGCCGTCGAGCCGTAGCGGCGGCGGCATGCGCGCGCGAGGTCGACGTCACCGGCGATGCCCAGGCGCAGCGCCAGCACCTGCAGCACGATCGCCGCGAGGCTGGACAGCAGCACCACGAACAGCAGCGAGTAGCCGAACACCGAGCCGGCCTCGATGTCGGTGGCCCAGTTGCCCGGGTCCATGTAGCCCACGGCCACCAGCAAGCCCGGCCCGGCGAAGCGCAGCACCCGCTGCCACCACGGCGCGCCCGGTGCGATCGCGATGCTGCCGCGGACCTCGGACGGGCAGAACGGGGCGGTCGCGAACTTCGGAAGGCTCCACTGCATGCGTCGATCGTCCGGGGGGTCAGGTCTTGAATATCGCGGGGTCAGGTCTTGAATCATGCACTGCGCCTGGATGGGCCCGCACGATTCAAGACCTGACCCCGCAATTGACTCCGCGATTGACTCCGCAATTTGACCGCGCAATTTCGACAAGTGGACGATTCAAGACCTGACCCCGCAACATTCAAGACCTGACCCCCACGTCGCGAGGCGCGACCGGCGACAATCGAGTCTTCTGCCACCAGGAATTCCCGTCATGTTCACCGGCATCGTCCAGGCCGTCGCCACCGTCTCCGTGCTCGTCGACAAGCCCGGCCTGCGCAGCTTCACGCTCGCGTTTCCGCGCGGCTTCTGCGAGGGCCTCGAGATCGGGGCCAGCGTCTCCGTGGACGGCGTGTGCCTGACCGTGACCGAGCGGGTGGGCGAGGACGCCGCCAGCTTCGACGTGATGCAGCAGAGCCTGTCGCTCACGACCCTCGGCGCGCTCGAGGTCGGCAGCCGCATCAACGTCGAGCGTGCGGCGCGCGACGGCGCGGAGATCGGCGGCCATCCGCTGTCGGGCCATGTCGACTTCCAGGCCGTGCTCGGCGCCGTGCGCAACCCGGAGAACAACCATGTCATGCGCATCGCGGTGCCGTCGCCATGGATGCGCTACATCTTTCCCAAGGGCTACATCGCCATCAACGGTGCCAGCCTGACGGTGTCCGACGCGAACCGGGCCGAGGGCTGGTTCGAGGTATGGCTGATCCCGGAGACGCTGCGCATGACGACCTTCGGCGACAAGGACGTCGGCGCCTTCCTGAACATCGAGATCGAGCGCGGAACGCAGGTCGTCGTCGACACGATCCGGGCCACGGTCGAGGAGCGCCTGGGCCCGCTGATGGGGCCGCTGACGGCGCTGCTGCGCGAGCGTGGCGTCGACGTCGAGTCCCTGCTGATCGAGAAGTGAGCGTACGCCCGGCCGCCCCGGAGGGAGCTCGCGCCGCGGCCGTCGGGCGGCGGCCGGCCTCATGAACCCGCACGGCCACCCGAAGGTCGAACGCCCCCGCTCGGCAGGCAGGCGCGCAGCGCCAGGGAGGCGGAATTGACGGCGCCGCGCACGGTTCCCGATGCCGGCGCCTACCGGCCGCCGCCCGACACCGGCCTCGAGATGCTGCACGTCGAGCCGGCCTTGGTCGTGCTCGTGAAGCCGCCGGGGCTGCTGTCCGAGCCGGGTCGCGGGCCCGACAAGCGCGACAGCCTGCTGCTGCGCGCGCAGGCCGTCTACCCCGACGCGCGCATCGTGCACCGCCTCGACATGATGACCAGCGGCGTCATCGTGCTGGCGCGTGGGGCGCTCGCCCACGCGTCGCTCAGCGAGGCCTTCCGCGAGCGCGAGGTCGACAAGCGCTACGAGGCCCTGGTGCACGGCCGCCCCGCCGCCGACGAAGGCGAGATCGACCTGCCGCTGGTGGTCGACTGGCCCAACCGCCCGCGCCAGGTCGTCTGCCACGACACCGGCAAGCCCTCGCTGACGCACTACCGCGTGGCCGGCCAGGCGCAGGTCGACGGCGTGGGCACGTTGACGCGCATCGCGCTCGCGCCGGTCACCGGCCGCACGCACCAGCTGCGCGTGCACCTCGCGTCGCTCGGCTGCCCGATCGCGGGCGATCCGTTCTACGGCATCGCTGGCGACCCGTCGCCGCGCATGATGCTGCACGCCTGCCGCCTCGCGCTGCCGCACCCGCTCACCGGCGAGCCGCTGGTCTTCGAGAGCGCGGTGCCGTTCTGAGCCGCCACGTCAACCTGCGCGGTTCTGTCGGCAACGTCACGCCTCCCGGGTGCTTTCCCCGAGATCCCGCTCCGATCCGGCGCGGCCTGCGCGGCTAAAATCGGTCGGTTCGAACAGGAATCTCCATGCCACAAGCAGTCATCAGCGGCACCGGCCTCTACCAGCCGCCGCACATCGTCACCAACGAGGAACTCGTCGCCGCCTACAACGCGTACGCCGAACGGCAGAACGCGATCGACGCCGAGGCCATCGCGCGCGGCGACAAGACGGCGTTGACGGCCTCCAGCGTGGAGTTCATCGAGAAGGCCTCGGGCATCCGGCAGCGCTACGTCATCGAGAAGGAGGGCGTGCTCGACCCGGCGCGCATGCGGCCCAAGTTCGCCGAGCGCCCCGACGACCAGTTGTCGCTGATGGCCGAGATCGCCGCCGACGCCTGCCGCAAGGCGCTCGCCGCCGCGGGCAGGACGGGCGCCGACGTCGACGCCGTGCTGTGCGCCGCATCCAACATGCAGCGCGCCTATCCCGCGATGGCCGTCGAGATCCAGCAGGCCATCGGCGCCGGCGGCTACGGCTTCGACATGAACGTGGCGTGCTCGTCGGCCACCTTCGGCATCGAGCAGGCCGTCAACGCGGTGCGCGCGGGCAGCGCGAAGTGCGTGCTGGTCGTGAACCCCGAGATCACGTCGGCCCACATCGAATACAAGGATCGCGACTGCCACTTCATCTTCGGCGACGTCTGCACGGCCACGGTGATCGAGAGCGCGGACACGGCCGTCTCGACCGACCAGTGGGAAGTCGTCGGCACCCGGCTCGCGACGCAGTTCTCGAACGCGATCCGCAACAACTTCGGCTTCATGAACCGCAGCGAGGACTCCGACCCGGCCGCGCGCGACAAGACCTTCCGCCAGGAGGGCCGCAAGGTGTTCAAGGAGGTGGTGCCGATGGCCGCCGCCCACATCGAGGCCCACCTGGCCGCGCTGGGCCTGGAGCCGACGCAGATGCGCCGCTTCTGGCTGCACCAGGCCAACCTCGGCATGAACCAGCTGATCCTGAAGAAGCTGGTGGGCGCCGAGGCCGGCGGCGACCTCGCGCCGCTGGTGCTCGACACCTACGCCAACACCTCGTCGGCCGGCTCCGTGCTCGCCTTCCACCAGTACCACGCGGACATGCGGCCGGGCGAGCTCGGCGTGATCTGCTCCTTCGGCGCCGGCTATTCGATCGGCAGCGTGGTGCTGCGCAGGAAGTGACGCCCAAAGGGGTGCGACGCGCGGCTGGGGCCCGCGCGGCCCCTTCTTGCTGCCCGAAAACCGTCATTCGTCGCTTCGGGTGGCCATCGACGCTCGCTGCTCGCTGACAATCCGGTCAGAAGCGCGGTCGAGCAGGTGGCCGCCATACAACGAACGACGAGCAGGCGCGACCGCCGAGGCGGCCCGGCGCGGGGAAGGTTCATGAGGCTGATTGGAGCAATGCATGCCGCCGTGGCGGCGGCAGGGATCGCGCTGGCCGCGTGGCCGCTGGCGGGGGTCGCCGAGGTGGGCACCCAGGCCGAGACCCGCCCGGCCGAGCCGGCGCCGGCGCCCGAGGGCACGCTGTCGCCGCTGACGCGCCACGTCGACCCGATCACGAGCGATCCGCTGGCGATGCACGCCGTGCGCCTGCTGCCGGACGAGCATATCGTCCTGGATGGCACGCTGGGCAACCCGGCCTGGCAGCGCGCGCCCGTCTACGACAACTTCATCGAGAACGAGCCGCACCGCGACGCCAGGCCGCGCTACGCGACCCGGGTGCAGATCCTGTTCGACGAGCAGGCGCTGTACGTGGGCGTCACGTCGCTCGACGACCACCCCGAGGAGATCCGCGCGCCGCTGGTGCGCCAGGACAAGGTGATCCGCACGCAGGACTTCGTCGTCGTCTACCTCGACGCGATCGGAAAGCGGCAGTCGGCGCAGTTCTTCCGCGTCAACGCATCAGGCTCGACCGGGGACGGCATGCACACGGCCGCCGACGACGACGAGGACTTCTCGCCCGACTTCGACTTCGACGCCGCCTCCGCGCGCACGCCCGGCGGCTACACCTCGGTGTTGCGAATCCCGTTCGCGTCGTTGCGCTTCTCGTCGGACAGCCACGCGCACTGGCGCATCATGGTCGCGCGCCGCATGCCGCGCGACCAGGCCTACATGTGGACGTCGGTGGCGGTGCCGACCGACGCGCCGGCCTTCATCTCGGCGATGCAGCCGCTCGACGGCGTCGAGCTGCCCCAGCAGAAGAACTTCCTCGCGTTGCGTCCCAGCCTCACGGCGCGCCACACCAGCGACGCCCAGCCGGGACAGGGCAAGCACACTGCCGACGGCGTGCAGGGCAGCCTCGACGTGAAGTGGCGCGCGTCGCCCGAGCTGGTGATCGACGGCACCCTCAAGCCCGACTTCTCGCAGGTGGCGCTGGACGTCCCCCAGCTCAGCGGCAACACCGACTTCGCGCTGTACCTGCCCGAGAAGCGGCCATTCTTCTTCGAGTCCAGCGACCTGCTGCACTCGCCCACCGAGGCGATGTACACGCGCAGCTTCACGGCGCCGCGCTGGGGCGTGCGGTCCACGTGGCGCGGCGCGTCGCTGGCCGGCACGGCCTTCGTCATCGACGACAAGGGCGGCGGCCAGACGCTGCTGCCCCATGGCTACGGCACCGACACCGCGCTGCAGCCGGGCTCGCGCTCGCTGTCGGCGCGCGGGCTGTTCGACGTCAACGACGACGGGCGCTTCGAGGTGGGCGGCATCCTGGCCGCGCGCCGCTACGAAGGCGGCCGCGGCGACAACACGGTCGCGGGGCCGGACGTGAACTGGCAGCTCACCGACGCCTGGCGCATCAAGGGCCAGTGGCTGCGCTCGCAGACGACGGCGCAGCCGTTCACCGACGACGCCACCGGCGGCGTCACGCTCGCCAAGGGCCGGACCAGCACCGGCGATTCGGTGTTCCTCAAGCTGCTGCGCTACACCGACCGCACCCAGCTGGAGATCTCCGAGCTCGACATCAGCCCGCAGTTCCGCCACGACACCGGCTTCGTCAACCAGGTGGGCGTGCGCGACATCGAGGTGCATCCGTCGATGGTGTTTCGCGATCTCGCGCCCATCAACGAGATGTGGCTCAACCTGCGCGGCGCGCTGATACGCGATCGCATCGACGGCGACGTGATCCAGGAATCGCTGGCGCCCGACGTCTGGATGAGCCTGCCGCACAACACGCAGGCCTGGCTCTCGTGGCACGGGCTGTCCAAGCTGCGCGCCGCGTCCGGCGGCAAGCTGCTGGCCGAGCACTACTGGAAGGGCGAGTACAGCTCGACGCTGGCGCAGTCGATCCCGCTGTTCGACGCCACGCTGGCGCTGGGCAGGATGGCCGACGTCACGGCCGGCGTCGTGCGCCCGGGCGGGCAGGTCAACCTGATGCTGTCCACCCGCCCGTTCGCGGCGATCGAGGTCGAGCCCAGCATCTGGGCGGCGTGGCTGAAGAATGGGCCGCTGCTGGCCTACCGCGAGACGGCGTCGCAGCTGCTGGGCGTGTGGCACCTCGATGCGCGCCAGAACCTGCGCCTGATCGTGCAGCGCTCCACGGTCGACCGCAAGGCCGAGGCCGGCGTCGCCGCCGACCGCGAGTCGGGCCTGACCACCTCGCTGACCTACGTGTTGCGCAAATCGATGGGCACGGTGCTGTACGTGGGCGCGACGCGCTCGCACAGCGGCGTCGGTGCGCAGAACATCGCGCGCGGCACCGAGGCCTTCGTCAAGCTGCAGATGGACGTCGACGAGGTGCGCGGCATGTTCTCGCGCTGATGCCGGCCGAGCGTCGTCAGCCGGGCGTGCCGGCCACCTGGCGAGCGGCCCGGCCGTCGCGCGCCGCCTGGGCGTGCGGGTAGACGACGGCCTCCTCGAGCGCCGAGTGGCCGTAGCTCAGCTCGAGGAACACGTCGGTCCCGTGCATGAATTCGGCCGGATCGATCCAGCTGTTGCCCTGGGCGATCGCGCGCAGCTGCGGCGCGAGCTCGATCCAGTTCTGTTCCATCCAGCCGTGGTCCTGCTGGAGCGTGCGCACGACGTCGACCAGCTCGGTGTCGTCGCTCGCGAGCAGGAAGGGGAACACGCCGGTCTCCTCGACGCGGTGGTGCGCCTGCATCGAGCCGGAAAAGAAGGCTTCGACGGCGCAGGCCTCGGCGCTGGTCTCCGCGTCGAGCTGGCCGTTCTCGACCCGGGAGGCGAGGGCGGCCAGGCGATCGAGGTGACCGCGCACCTGGGCGTGGTACGCGTCCAGCTGGGCGAGGTCGGCGGCCGTGGGGCTGGTCTTGGCTTTCATCGCGGACTCCTGGACAGCGGATGGCTCCTTTATACGCCCCTGGACGGGCGCCCGGGAGCGTTTGTCGCCAACGTTTGACCTGAGCCCAGGGCAAATCCGAACGGCCTAGACTTGGGGCGCCCTGACCGGCGCACACCCGCGCCGGGCCCGCGCGAAGGAGACTGCAACGTGCAACTCGCCAACAGTGCCTCGCCCGACTATTTCCACAAAGTGGTCGATTGCCAGTGGGCGTGCCCGGCCCACACGCCGGTGCCCGAATACATCCGGCTGATCGGGCAGGGCCGCTACGGCGACGCCTACATGGTCAACTGGGTGTCCAACGTCTTCCCGGGCATCCTCGGGCGCACCTGCGACCGCCCGTGCGAGCCGGCGTGCCGCCGCGGCCGCGTGGAGCAGAACAACCGCGAGAAGCCCGAGCCGGTGGCCATCTGCCGCCTCAAGCGCGTGGCCGCTGACCACAAGGGCGACGTGCGCGCCCGCATGCCGGCGGTGGCGCCGCCCAACGGCAGGCGCATCGCCTGCGTCGGCGCGGGCCCGGCCTCGCTGACGGTGGCGCGCGACCTCGCGCCCTGGGGCTACGAGGTGACGGTGTTCGACGGCGAGGCCAAGGCCGGCGGCTTCATCCGCTCGCAGATCCCGCATTTCCGCCTGCCCGAGTCGGTGATCGACGAGGAGACGGGCTACATCCTCGACCTCGGCGTCCGCTTCGAAGCGGGCCGCCGCATCGATTCCATGAAGGCCCTGCTCGCGCTCGGCCACGACGCCGTGTTCGTCGGCTGCGGCGCCCCGCGCGGGCGCGACCTCGACCTGCCGGGCCGGCGCGAGGCCGCGGAGAACATCCACATCGGCATCGACTGGCTGGCGTCCGTGTCCTTCGGCCACGTCACCGGCGTCGGCGAGCGCGTGATCGTGCTGGGCGGCGGCAACACCGCGATGGACTGCTGCCGCTCCGCGCGCCGGCTCGGCGGCCGCGAGGTCACGGTGATCGTGCGCAGCGGCTTCGCCGAGATGAAGGCCTCGCCCTGGGAGAAAGAGGACGCGATGCACGAGGGCATTCCCATCCTCGACCTGCACGTTCCCAAGACCTTCGAGCACGAGAACGGCAGGCTGACCGGGATGACCTTCGAGAAGGTCGTCGCGCGCGTCGACGCCCAGGGCCGGCGTCAGCTGGTGCCCACCGGCGAGCCCGCCGTGCGGGTGCCCTGCGACACCGTGCTGGTGGCCGTCGGCCAGGAGAACGCGTTCCCGTGGATCGAGCCGGACTGCGGCATCGCCTTCGACCGCCACGGCCTGCCGGTGCTGGCCGGCGGCACCTTCCAGTCGTCGCTGCCGCACGTTTTCTTCGGCGGCGACGCCGCGTTCGGGCCGAAGAACATCATCTCCGCGGTCGCGCACGGCCACGAGGCGGCGGTGTCGATCGACCGGCTGTTGAACGGGGAGGACGTGCGGGTGCGGCCGCCGCCCACGTCGACGCTGATGTCGCAGAAGATGGGCATCCACGAGTGGAGCTACCGCAACGACGTGTCGCTCGACACGCGCTTCAAGGTGCCGTGGGCCGCGGCCGAGCGCGCGCTGGCCGACATCCGCGTGGAAGTCGAACTCGGCTTCGACGCCGCCACCGCGTTCAAGGAGGTGGAGCGCTGCCTGAACTGCGACGTGCAGACGGTGTTCGATCGGGACACCTGCATCGAGTGCGACGCCTGCGTCGACATCTGTCCGATGGACTGCATCACGTTCACCGGCGCCGGCGACGAGGCCGACCTGCGCACGCGGCTGAAGGCGCCGGCGCTCGACCTCACGCAGGATCTGTACGTCTCGCAGGAGCTGAAGACGGGCCGCGTGATGGTCAAGGACGAGGACGTCTGCCTGCATTGCGGCCTGTGCGCCGAGCGCTGTCCCACCGGCGCATGGGACATGCAGAAGTTCCTCCTCGACATGACCCAGGCCGGCCCGCGCGCCCGCGACGCGCGCACGAACGCGGAGGCCGCATGAAGACCCTCCAGGCCGTGAACGACTTCGTCATCAAGTTCGCCAACGTCAACGGCTCGGGCTCGGCCTCGGCCAACGAGCTGTTCGCCAAGGCCGTGATGCGCATGGGCGTGCCTGTGAGCCCGCGCAACATCTTCCCCAGCAACATCCAGGGCCTGCCGACGTGGTACGAGGCGCGGGTGTGCGAGGCGGGCTGGTCGGGCCGGCGCGGCGGCGTCGACATGATGGTGGCGATGAACCCGCAGACCTGGGACGCCGACGTCGCCGAGATCGAGTCCGGCGGCTACCTGCTCCATGACAGCACGCGCCCGGTGCCGCCCGCGCGCCTGCGCGACGACGTGCAGGTGATCGGCGTCCCGCTGACCGCCATCGCCAACGCGGCCTACGACGACGCGCGCCAGCGCCAGCTGTTCAAGAACATCATCTACGTCGGCGCGCTGTGCGCGCTGCTGGACATGGAGCCGGCGGTCTTCGAGAAGCTGCTTGCCGAGCAGTACAGGGGCAAGGAGCGGCTGCTGGACTCCAACATCCGCGCGCTGCACCTGGGCCGCGACCACGTGCTGCAGAACCTGCCGCATCCGCTGGGCATCCGCGTGCGGCGGGCCGACCGCGTGGGCGACCGCATCTTCGTCGACGGCAACTCGGCGATCGCGCTGGGCTGCGTCTACGGCGGCGCCACGGTGGCGGCGTGGTACCCGATCACGCCGTCGTCGTCGATCCCGGAGGCGTTCCAGAAGTACTGCGACAAGTACCGCGTCGACCCGGAGACGGGCCAGCACCGCTTCGCGATCGTGCAGGCCGAGGACGAGCTCGCGTCGATCGGCATCGCGGTGGGCGCGGGCTGGAACGGGGCGCGCGCGTTCACGGCCACGTCGGGACCGGGCATCTCGCTGATGCAGGAGTTCATCGGGCTCGCGTACTTCGCCGAGATCCCCGTCACGATCATCGACGTCCAGCGCGGCGGCCCGTCCACCGGCATGCCCACGCGCACGCAGCAGTCCGACCTGCTGGCCTGCGCCTACGCGTCGCACGGCGACACCAAGCACGTGCTGCTGTTTCCCGAGGATCCGCGCGAGTGCTTCGATCATGCGGCGGCGGCACTCGATCTCGCCGATCGCCTGCAGACGCCCGTGTTCGTGATGACCGACCTCGACATCGGCATGAACCAGCGCCTTGCCCGTCCGTTCGACTGGGACGCGGCGCGCGAGTACGACCGCGGCAAGGTGATGACGGCCGAGGAGCTCGAGGCCGGCGCGAACTTCGGCCGCTACAAGGACGTCGACGGCGACGGCATCGCGTGGCGCACGCTGCCCGGCACGCACCCCAGCAAGGGCGCGTTCTTCACGCGCGGCACCACGCGCGATCCGTACGCGCGCTATTCCGAGAAGGGCCCCGACTACATCTACAACATGGAGCGGCTGCAGCGCAAGTTCCGCACCGCGGCCTCGCTCGTGCCGCAGCCGGTGCTGCGTCCCGCGCGCGCGGGGACGCGCGTCGGCGCGATCCATTTCGGTTCGACGAGCCCGGCGATGGCCGAGGCGCTGGAGGTGCTCGAGGCCGAGGAGATCCACATCGACGCGCTGCGCCTGCGCGCGTTCCCGTTCCCGCCCGCCGTGCGCGACTTCATCGCGGCGCACGACAAGGTGTTCGTCGTCGAGCAGAACCGCGACGCGCAGATGCACGCGATGCTGGTCAACGAGCTCGACATCGACCCGGCGCGCCTCGTGCGCGTGCTGCACTACGACGGCACCCCGATCAACGCGCGCTTCATCGCCGGCGCGATCCGCAACAGCCTGCCGCAGGCCGTGACGCGCGGCCAGGAGATGGCCAAATGACCTACATCGCCAAGCCGCCGCTGCGCCATCCGACGCTGCACGAGAACAAGGTCGGCTACACGCGGCGCGACTACGAGGGCCGGGTCTCGACGCTGTGCGCCGGTTGCGGGCACGACTCGATCTCGGCGGCCATCGTGCAGGCCTGCTGGGAGCTCGACATCGAGCCGCACCGCGTGGCCAAGCTGTCGGGCATCGGCTGCAGCTCCAAGACGCCCGACTATTTCCTGGGCGCCTCGCACGGCTTCAACACCGTTCACGGTCGCATGCCGTCCGTGCTGACCGGCGCCAACCTGGCCAACCGCGACCTGCTGTACCTGGGCATCTCGGGCGACGGCGATTCGGCGTCGATCGGCCTGGGGCAGTTCGCCAACGCGCTGCGGCGCGGCGTGCGCATGGCCTACATCGTCGAGAACAACGGGGTCTACGGCCTGACCAAGGGCCAGTTCTCGGCCACCGCCGACCGCGGCTCCAAGAGCAAGAAGGGCGTGCTCAACACCGACAACCCGATCGACCTGGTGGGCATCGCGCTGCAGCTGGGCGCCACCTACGTCGCGCGCAGCTTCTCGGGCGACAAGGATCAGCTGGTGCCGCTGATCAAGGGCGCGATGTCGCACGGCGGCGCGGCCTTCATCGACGTCATCAGCCCCTGCGTCACGTTCAACAACCACGCCGGCTCGACCAAGAGCTTCGACTACGTCCGCCAGCACAACGAGGCGGTCAGCCGCATCGATTTCATGACGCCCGGCGAGGAGATCACGACGGCCTATGCGCCGGGCGAGGCGGTGGACGTGCCGCAACACGACGGCAGCGTGCTGCGCCTGCGCAAGCTGCATGCCGGCTACGACGCCACCGACCGCTACGCCGCGCTGAGCTACATGCAGCGGCACGCGGCGCAGGGCGAGATCGTCACCGGCCTGCTGTACCTCGACCCGCTCGCCGGCGACCTGCACGCGTCGCTCAACACCGTCGCGGCGCCGCTGCAGTCGCTGGGCCGCGACACGCTGTGCCCGGGCCGTGCCGTGCTCGAGAAGATCAACGCCGGCCTGCGCTGAGGCCGTCCCCTTCGAATGCCCCGTGCAAGGAGGCTCGCCATGTCCGAACGCACCGTGCTCCAGTCCATGTCGCGCCGCAACGTCCTCAGCCTCGGGCCGCTGGCCAGCGTGCGCGACGCCGCCTGCGCGATGACGCGCGCCAACTGCGGCAGCGTGCTCATCATCGACGGCGCCGGCCCGATGGTGGGCATCCTGACCGAACGCGACCTGATGACGCGCGTGCTGGCCAAGGGCCTGGACGCCGACGCCACGCCGGTCACGCAGGTGATGACGCGCAACCCGCGCTGCGTCGCCCCGGAGACCAAGGTGGCCGACGCCGTCGTGATCATGATCGAGCGCGGCTTCCGCCACCTGCCGGTGCTGGGCGAGGGCGGGCGCGTGCTGGGCGTGTTCTCGGCGCGCGATGCGTTGCCGCGGGAG